>NZ_JAHXYO010000001.1:0-476001 GCF_019969905.1 Rahnella sp. GSA61A
CTGCTACATGACTGGCATAATGCGGGCGAAAATCGCCACTGGCTGACGCCGCTGAAAAAGAACACGCAGTACGAGGTGGTGTGTAAGCTCGGCAAACAGGACGAGCTGATACGGCTGAAAACGTCACCGCAGGCCAGAAAACAGTGGGAAGGACTGCCGGAAGAAATGACCGTGCGGCTTATCCGCCGGAAGGTCAATGGCGTTGAACGGCAGGTTCTGACGTCAATGACGGATGCGATGCGTTATCCGGCCGCCAGCGTGGCGGAGCTTTATAAGCATCGCTGGGAAATCGAGTTAGGATACCGGGAGACGAAGCAGTTTTTACTGGGGAACCGGTGGGCGCTGAGAAGCAAACTGCCGGAAATGGTGAGGCAGGAACTGTGGGGTATCCTGCTGAGTTATAACCTAATTCGTTACCAGATGATCAAGATGGCGTTCAGCCTGAAGGGAGATTATCTGCCTTATCAGCTGAGTTTTAGCGGTGCAGTGTCGGAGATATTACGGTTGTTAATCGGGCTGCCGTGGGCATCAGCGGGAGCCATCCCGGGTCATCTGAAGCATTTTTACAGCAACGCAGCGATGCTAAAACTGCCCTCGAGACGTGAGCGTGAATATGTCAGGGAAGTGAGAGAAAAAAGGTCGAAATATCCCTTAAAAAACAATGCCGGTCACCTTAAGTGACCGGCATTAACCCGAAGGTGCTTTTAAGCGGCTCTAAGAATGCGGGATTACTTCAGTAACGCCTGTGCCTGAGCAACAACGTTATCAACAGTGAAACCGAATTCTTTGAACAACAGTTCTGCTGGCGCAGATTCGCCGAAGCTGTGCATTCCGACGATAGCACCATTCAGGCCAACGTATTTGAACCAGTAATCAGCAATACCGGCTTCAACCGCAACGCGCGCAGAAACGGCTTTCGGCAGGACAGATTCACGGTAAGCCGCGTCCTGTTTGTCGAAGGCATCCGTGGACGGCATAGAAACCACGCGCACTTTAGTGCCCGCTGCAGCCAGTTTGTCTGCCGCTTCTACCGTGATACCGACTTCAGAGCCGGTCGCGATCAGGATCACTTCCGGCGTACCGTCGCAATCTTTCAGCACGTAACCCCCGCGCGCCACGTTGGCCAGCTGTTCAGCGGTACGTGGTTGCTGGGTCAGGTTTTGACGGGAGAAGATCAGGGTAACCGGACCGTCATTACGCTCGATGGCGTATTTCCATGCCACGGCAGATTCAACCTGATCCGCAGGACGCCAGGTGCTCATGTTTGGCGTAACGCGCAGGCTGGCGATTTGCTCAACCGGCTGGTGTGTCGGGCCATCTTCGCCCAGACCGATGGAGTCATGGGTGTACACGAACACGTTGCGGATCTTCATCAGTGCGGCCATACGCACGGCATTACGCGCATATTCCACGAACATCAGGAAAGTCGCAGAGTACGGCAGGAAACCGCCGTGCAGCGCGATACCGTTGGTGATCGCGGTCATACCGAATTCACGTACGCCATAATGGATGTAGTTACCTGCCTGATCGTCGCCGATAGACTTCGAACCAGACCACATGGTCAGGTTGCTTGGTGCCAGGTCAGCAGAGCCGCCCAGGAATTCAGGCAACACTTTACCGAACGCTTCCAGCGCATTCTGGGAGGCTTTACGGCTGGCGATGTTCGCAGGATTAGCCTGCAATTGTTCGATGAATTTCTGTGCTTCGGTTTCCCAGTTTGCTGGCAGCTCGCCGTTCACACGACGTTTGAACTCTTTTGCCAGTTCAGGGTGCGCTTTAGCGTAAGCGTCAAACTTGTCGTTCCACGCAGCTTCTTTGGCTTTGCCGGCTTCTTTCGCGTCCCACTGCGCATAGATATCTTGCGGGATTTCAAACGCCGCGTATTTCCAGCCCAGTGCTTCGCGGGTAGCGGCCACTTCGGCTGCGCCCAGTGCGGCACCGTGTACATCGTGAGTACCGGCCTTGTTCGGCGAACCGAAACCGATCACAGTTTTACACATCAGCAGGGAAGGTTTGTCGGTAACTTTGTGCGCTTCTTCAATAGCCGCTTTGATAGAGTCAGGATTGTGACCATCAACACCACGTACAACATGCCAGCCGTAAGCTTCGAAACGTGCCGCAGTGTCATCGGTGAACCAGCCTTCTACGTGGCCGTCGATGGAAATGCCGTTATCATCATAAAACGCGGTCAGTTTGCCAAGTTTCATGGTACCGGCCAGAGAACACACTTCGTGAGAAATGCCTTCCATCATGCAGCCGTCGCCCAGGAATGCATAAGTCTGGTGATCGACAATGTCATGGCCTGGTTTGTTGAACTGTGCTGCCAGCGTACGTTCTGCGATAGCAAAACCGACGGCGTTCGCGATGCCCTGACCCAGCGGGCCAGTGGTGGTTTCAACGCCAGGCGTATAACCGTATTCCGGGTGGCCCGGGGTTTTCGAGTGCAACTGACGGAAGTTAGCCAGTTCGCTCATCGGCAGATCATAGCCAGTGAGGTGCAGCAGGCTATAAATCAGCATAGAGCCATGACCATTGGACAGCACGAAGCGGTCACGGTCAGCCCAGTGCGGGTTAGTCGGGTTGTGATTCAGGTAATCGCGCCACAGCACTTCGGCAATGTCTGCCATGCCCATAGGGGCGCCAGGGTGGCCGGAATTCGCTTTCTGCACGGCATCCATACTAAGTGCGCGAATAGCGTTCGCAAGCTCTTTACGAGAGGACATGTTCTACTCCAGGTCGGATTAAAAAAGCAGTCAAGAAAGTCATTTTCTCAGACTCGGCATTAAAACGGCAATCTCTAATCACTCTCGTGATTAAGTTCACAAAATCCGCTTTTAAATCAGGGCGTTTTTTCGGACTTACACTATAGATCGTGCACTGCGAAAAACCTACCTTAACGCTATCCTTACAACCAGAGCCTTTTTCAGGCTACAGTTTCTGTTTTGTTAACTTTTTCTGGGAACACAAATTGATGAAATTTCACCCTCTTCTGTTAAGCCTTTTTACCGCGTCACTGGTCAGCGGTTGTGCGACCGTCAATACCGACACTTTAATGCAGTCCGGCGCGCAGGCTTATCAGGCGTATACCCTGAGCGATGCCGACGTCAAAACGCTGAGCGTGCAGTCTTGTGAAGAAATGGATAAAAAGGCGCAGATAGCACCCGACAGCAGCGAATACGCACAGCGCCTGAAAAAAATCTCCGCAGCACTGGGCGATAATATTAACGGCACGCCCGCCAACTATAAGGTTTACCTGACCAAAGACGTCAATGCCTGGGCAATGGCCAACGGCTGTATTCGCGTTTACAGCGGCCTGATGGACATAATGAACGACAATGAAGTGGAAGGCGTGCTCGGCCATGAAATGGGCCACGTCGCACTCGGCCACACCCGTAAAGCCATGCAGGTCGCCTACAGCGCCACGGCGGCACGTTCCGCGATTTCGTCACTCGGCGGCGTCAGCGCAACATTGTCACAATCGCAGCTGGCGGATCTGGGCGAGAAATACGTCAATGCGCAGTTCTCGCAGAAACAGGAATCCGAAGCGGATGATTACTCGTTTGATTTGCTGAAAAAACGCGGTATCGACCCGACAGGTCTGGCAACCAGTTTTGAGAAACTGGCAAAACTGGATCAGGGCAGCAGCATCGGCTGGTTTGATGATCACCCGCCTTCAGAAGCACGTGCTAAACATATTCGCGAGCGAATTGCTGCCGGGAAATAATAAAGAGATGCATAACAAGTCATCCTGCGGTTCGTCACTAAAAGCGTCGGGCCTCTGACTTTTAATTTCCGTGCTAATCATCCAGGCACCTTCGGGTGCCTTAATATTTTTCCTTTCTGCCTCCCCTCCTCTTCAGCATGTCATTACACCTGTATGTTATGTAAGCAAACAAAACCTGATTACCTTATCCACCTTCAATAGCACAATTTGTTTATCATTTTCACGGATTTTAAAACTAAATCCATCATATATTTTGATATATATTTCTATGCAGTTTTCCATTTCAATTAGAAAAATCGATCATTAAGATCTCTTTATCTGATAATTAATAACTTCCCTAAAAATAAAATTCAATACTTAAAAAATAATTCTGGGGTTCATTACAGATCCCACAATGAAATATTTAGTTACATTCATATTGCAGTGTGTACAACTTGATATAAACAACAACGTAATTATAATTCCTCCTTAGTAAGTCTTTGAAAAAAGCTTATTTAATTCACTACTACTTTTACTTTACTATTTTGTTATTTTCATAATGAAAAGGACATTTCATGAAAAAAATTAAGACGCTCTTCCCTTTATCCGTCTTTTGTCTGGCATTCGGCAGCTTATCTGCCCAGGCAGCGGATTTGGGATTAATTACCTTTGATGGTGCAGTCTCTGACACGACCTGTGAAATCACCACTAACAACGGTATTGCAGCGAATAATGTCACTATCTCAATGCCTGTGGTGACGAAAGCGGCAGTGGATGTCACCACTCGCGCTGCTGGCGGTGTCGGTGCCAAAGAGTTCGAGTTAATGCTGAATGATTGCGCCGAATCAGTGAAAAAAGCCTCCGTCAGCTTCTCTTCACAGCAATTTGCTGAATTGTCCAGCGGTACGCTGAAACCTGATGCTACCGTCTCTGGTAGTGCGCAAAACGTCAGTGTTGCGCTTTACAACAACACAGCAACCAACGTTAGCCAGGTTCTGATCGGCGACCCGACTGATGTGGCACAAAGCGTGGCTCTGGTCGAAGGTCGTGGTGTGTTTGCCTATAAGGCAGCCTATGTACCTAGTGCTGACTGGTCTGCAACAAATAGTGTTCAGTCGGGTAAAGTGAATACTAACGTCACCTTTACTATGAACTACGAATAATATTCAACGTTAATTAATGATTAAGCGTACCCAATGAACAAACAGGTGCGCTTTTATTATAAAATTTAATAGAGGGAAATATGAATTTTATACAGACACCAAAAATTGTTTCATTCTGCCTTGCCGTTCTGGGATTTATTGCTTGTGATGTCTGCGCAGATGTTGTCATTTCTGGTACCCGGATTATTTATCCGGCTCAGGCGAAAGAGATTACGGTGAAACTGGATAACCGCGGTGAAAAAGCCTTGCTGGTTCAATCCTGGCTGGATGATGGCCGCGAGGATGTGAATCCGCAGGAGATGAAAATTCCTTTCCTTGTGACCCCCCCTATTTCACGAATGAACGCCAAACAAGGCCAGACAGTGAAAATTGCCAGCCTTGGGGGCGAATTACCCAAAGATAAAGAAACTGTATTTTGGTTTAACGTTCTTGAAATTCCGCCTAAAGCCAAAAATAGTACCGATGAAAATTTGCTTCAGTTGGCTTTTCGTACCCGCATAAAGTTGTTTTATCGTCCTGAGGGGCTGAAGGGTTCAGCTTCTGAAGCAGCGACGGCATTGACATGGAAAATAGTGAAAAATGGTCAACAAGTTTTTGCAGAAGCGAAAAATGCCACCCCTTACTTTGTCACGGTGAATGAAGCTTTTCTGAATACGAATGGCCGCAAGTACGAACTGGAAACAAAAATGATCGCCCCCGATTCCACTCAGTTGATGAAAGTCGACGGGCTGACGACGACGGTAAACACAGGGAAGATAAATTATACCGCAATTAATGATTATGGCGGAAATATAAAATACGAAGCATCCCTTTAAATAAACCCTGACGCCATCTGATTCATAAAAAAAGCAATATTATGAAAAAAAATAAAATCACAACGGGATTATTACTGCTTCCATTGACTATAGGCGTCAGCGCTGTGTGGTCACCCAGGTCCGTGGCGGAAACTGCGGTTACCAATGATAAATTCGATGAGCAAGTTGGAGATGATGATGAAAATGTAGAGTTTGATAGTCAGTTTCTCTACAGCACAGCAAACAGTGAAAAAATAGACACCCGCCGTTTTAGCAAGGGCAATCCTGTTGTGCCAGGCGTTTACAGCGTCGGTATTTTTATTAACGGTTCATTAAAACTAAACTCTAAAGTCAATTTCGTTGATAACGGGACGAATATTGCCAGCCCGTGTCTCACGCAAAAATTGCTTGAGCAGTTAGATATCCTCATCGATATCGATAAAGAAGATACTGCAGATATTTCGCCGGAAGGCGGGGAAACAACGTGCATTAATCTGACCGAAAAACTCAGTCATTCAAAGGTCAAATTCAATTCATC
The DNA here is from genome assembly GCF_019969905.1 of Rahnella sp. GSA61A. Classification (NCBI taxonomy): domain Bacteria; kingdom Pseudomonadati; phylum Pseudomonadota; class Gammaproteobacteria; order Enterobacterales; family Yersiniaceae; genus Rahnella; species Rahnella sp. GSA61A. Next base: position 6,199 of record NZ_JAHXYO010000001.1, read on the forward strand.
GGAACAACGCCTGGATATTACTATTCCGCAGATTTATCTCGCAAAACGTCCTTCTGGTTATGTCAATCCGGCTCTGTGGGAAGAAGGCATTCCAGCGTTCATGCTTTCTTACGACATGAATGCCTACCGTTCAAGCGCTGACGGAGATTCTCGCGACAGCGCCTATGCAGGGCTGAATTATGGCGCGAACTTATCTGGCTGGCGTTTTCGTGCCAGAGGTTCAACCAACTGGGATCAGGAAAATGGCCTGTCCTATACCAGTCAGGATGCTTATGTTCAGCACGATATCACCGGATTAAAAGCCCAGTTCGTTTTGGGTGATACTTACACTCAGGGCGATGCCTTTGATTCCATCAATCTGAGAGGATTCAGGGTGTTCAGTGACAGCCGCATGCAACCGGGTTCATCTAACAACTATGCGCCAGTGATCCGCGGCACCGCAAACAGTAATGCGAAAGTGACTGTCCGCCAGAGCGGTACGGTGATTTATGAAACCACCGTACCGCCGGGACCTTTTGCTCTTGATGACATTAACCCAACGGGTTATGGCAACAGTATAGACGTGACAGTAGAAGAATCAGATGGCACCCGGCGTTCTTTCTCAGTGCCCTTCTCCTCGGTCACACAGATGTTACGCCCCGGTAATAGCCGCTGGGATGTAGGCTTCGGCAAACTCAATGAGAGTTCATCCAGCAACTCCCCCGAGGTGGCGGTGCTGACTGGCTATTATGGGATCAATAATACCTTCACCGGCTATGCCGGTGCTGAAGCGATGTCATCGGACTACCTTGCCCTGCTGACAGGGGTTGCGATGAATACCCCGGCGGGTGCATTTGCCTTCGACATTACCCACTCCCGTGCCGATATCGACGACGACCGGTCACTCGACGGTCAGAGCTATCGAATCTCTTACAATAAGCTGTTGACTGAAACCAATACGTCGCTGAATGTTGCGGCTTACCGATTTTCGACACAGGACTATCTGAGCTTACGCGATGCCGCTTCACTTCAGGATGAACTCAGCCGGGATCCAATGAATGAAGAGGAAACTTTTAAAAATTACGACAGAATGAAAAACCAGATACAAATTAATGTTAACCAGCCTCTGGAATATCGTGAACAGAGTTATGGTTCTCTTTATATGACGGGCAGTTGGGAAACTTACTGGAATCAAAATAAGAAAACGTCTCAGTTTTCTCTCGGATATAACAATAGCTATCGTTGGGCAAACTATAGTATTTCCCTTCAGCGTGAGTATAACGAGAATGGCGACCAGGATAATCGACTGTATGTTAATCTGAGTATTCCTCTGGAAAACATTTTCACGCAGGGTAAACGTCCCGGTGGATTTACCAACCTAAATGCCGGCATAAGCACTGACTTTAAAGGCTCCTCGCAAATGGACATGAGTGCTGGCGGTTATAGCGAGGATAATCGCTACAACTACAGCGTTAATACGTCATCTTCACTCGCCGACTCAGAGAATTTAAATCAAATTGGCGGATACGGAAGCTATAACAGCGCTTACGGCCCCGTGAGTCTTTCCGCCTCTTTAACCGATGACGGAGGACGGCAGGCTTCCTTCGGCTCCAGCGGAGGTATGGTTATTCATGCTGACGGGATTACATTTGCTCCCGGAAACATCAATGACTCCGATACGCTGGCACTGGTCAGCGCCAAAGGGGCGAAGGGCACAAAAATGAGTACGGGTGAAGGTCGGATTGACAGTAACGGATATGCAATCACACCTTATCTTTCACCCTATCAGGAAAATACGGTGGGTCTGGACATCAGCACACTGGAGGCAGACGTTAATATTGTTAATACCAGCACGATTACCTACCCGCGCAGTGGTTCAGTGGTATTAGTTAATTTCGAAACCGATGAAGGCCGCTCAGTTATTATGGAGTTGCAACGTTCCGATAACGGATTCATTCCTTTAGGTGCTGATGTTTTTAATGATAAAAACATCCTCGTGGGAAATATGGGCCAGGGCGGAATGGCTTTCATTCGCGGTATCGATGATAAAGGGACACTGCATGTTGTCTGGGGAAGTCAGTCTGACCAATCCTGTCAGATTAATTATTCCATCCCGGAAACCCCGGAAAAAGTGAACATGACAATCATGTTAAAAAACATCCTTTGCAAAATCACCCATTGATTTCCAGGCAAATAGAATAAACAGGAGAAAAAGAATGAGAAAGGGATACAGAATATCATTCTCGATATTTTCAGCTTTATTTATCAATATAAACATGACACCGACTTTCGCACAAAATGTTAACGTTACTTTTAGCGCTAATATTATTGAAACGACGTGTGAAATGAGACTGGAAGGCGGTTCAGGAAATGGCATTAACAATACCATTCCTGTTGGTTCGGGTGGAAAGGTAGGGTTAGATAAAATTATTGCCGGTGATAATGCTGCTACGGCAACCTTCAAAATAAAAATTGTGGAATGCCCGGCGGGAGTCACATCGATTAAAACCACCATAAGGGGTACGCAGTCAAATTATGTTAACACACTGATTAGTAATGGAGTTTCAGGTGAAGGGGCATCCTCCTTTTTGGGCGTTTCTATTGCACGTGCCTCGGCGTCAAACCAGCCTTTTGTGATTAACTCCACCAATGACAGCCAGCGGCTCAACTGGAGCAGCGCAGAAATCAATGCAAAAGAGGTCACCCTGATTTCACGCCTGCAAGAAACGCAATCAAATAAAGGAACAACGGGGAATTTCAGCGCCGTTGCCACCTTTAACTTTAACTATGAATAAAATAGAAAAAATCAGGTTATGAAAGATCTGCATGGAGAAGAATAACGTGAAACCCAATCAAATTTTACTGCTTTCAGCAGCATTCATCATGACGTGTTCAGCACATGCCGTTGAGCTCACGCCGACTGAAAATTTAACCGCTACTTTTACTTCTACTATTGAAGCAGGGACTTGTGCTGCCCAGATACAAAACTCATCAGGAACACCGACATCCGCCATTAACTTTAATGATGTCTATAAATCAGAACTGAAACAGAAAAGTAAAATTCAGCCTTTTAAACTGGTTTTCAGCGATTGCTCCGGCGTTAAATCCGCCGAGATCACCGCCAACCCAACAGCAGGAGCCTGTTCCGGTACCGGAGCCAGCGGTGATTCATTTGCCAACAATGGCGGCACTGCAGCGGCGACTGCGGTTGAACTCTGGCGGAATGCACCTGACAGCGGCACTCAGTTCAGTTGTGTCGACAGAGCCACACCGCAAACGGTCACACTCACCACTGCGGGCACAACCCTGAATATGAATGCCCGAATGGTGATTGCAGCAGGCAGTACACTATCAAATGTTACCTCAGGGAACTTTATTGCACCGATCACGTTTGTGATTATCTATCAATAAATCGCCGAGCAAAGACTAATGGAAGGAATATGATAAATCACCCGGTGAATATGAATAATACATTATTACGTTTGTTAACGGTATTAGCCGTGGGGTTTCCTTTCGTCACCAGTGCGGAAAGTGATCTCAACCTGAATATACAAGCTAATATTCTCGAGACGACCTGCCAGTTAACCGTACAAAATGGCGGCGCCATTCATTTACCTACCGTTAGCGTCAATTATTTTGATGATCGCGGTTCCCCGCCTGCGCCAATATTACCCACCGATCAGCTGGGCGGTTATCCGTTCACTGTTAGCCTGAGCGAATGCACGGATGTGATAGAGAATATTCATTTCAGTTTTACCCCGCAATCAGGAAATTTCGCACCTGGCTCTAAACAGGTATTTATCAGCGAAACAGACGGTGCAGCAGATGGCGCCGATAACGTGGGCCTGGTGATATTTTCCCAGAAATACAACACCAATGTGCTGGAGGCAGACGGTTCTTCCGATGTGAATTTCCCGATAAACGCCGCAACACCCGTTGCTGAAATAACGGACTATCACTTCTATACACGTTATCAGAATACAGGTGCTGTCTCAGCAGGCCGGGTTACATCAAAAGTATTAGTGAGTGTTAGCTATGAATAATCATTTACCTTTTAATACAGTGTATATACGGTCGTCTCGTTTCATCCGTACATTCATTTTTACCGCTTTATTAGTACTAACGGGGGATTTAACCGTTAAACCGGCTGAGGCGGCAGTAGAATGTTATTTCAGGGATGCCCCCTACACCGCAACATTAAGCTTTTCCGGCTCTGTGGTTTCCCTGTTACCGCACGTGGCCAGGACGCAAATGATTACGGACTTAAATCAAAAAGCAACCACAACTAAGAATGCGCGTACCGATTGTAGCCCGGGTGATTCTGGTGAGATTTTATATGGGATCGCCGGCGCCATTCCTCAGGTTGACGATTACGCGGGTGTTTCCCCCAGTGCGGGGTTATATGCCACCAATATCCCGGGGATCCTCTATTCAGTTCAAATCAGAGGCACCGGGGCCAGTTACAGAGTTCAAGCTTTTATGCCTTATTTTTTCTCTGACAATGAAACCACGGCACAGAATACCACCAATTTGGAAAACTCAATGGATGGGGGTCAGTGGTATGATTACTATATTGTGCTTTTTCAGACCCCCCAGTTCACCGGTATACCCGCAGGTGTAACCTCCATTCGACCGGCTTCGGCGGGTTATATTGGTGGATTCAGGGTGGGTAAGGAGGACATTAACAACCATCATATTAGTCTGAATATGAGTACTTTCTCCTTCCCCGTGCAAACGCCAACCTGTACTGCGCTGGTCAGCAGTGCGGGCGGCGGTACTATCCCGCTGGGGGATTACAGTGCAGCAAAAGTCAATTCAGGGGCTACCAGCGTGACGAAATTCAGCCTGAATGCTTCCGGCTGTACGAATGTGAACATGTTTAAAACCCGGATGACGACGAATATTGTCGCGCCGGGGAACAATATGTTGTTGGGTAATTCAGTGACATCAAATGCGGCAACGGGTGTGGGTGTGAAAATTACCACAGGTTCTGGCAGCCAGTTGAAACCTAACGACACCAATTCCGTTTACTCAGTAACTGATTTGAATATGCCTTCATCTAAACAATTACAGTTCAACGCGCAACTGGTCGGCGATTCCAGGAGTATTTCGGTAGGACGCTTCTCTGCCACCGGTACTTTTGTTGTCAATTATGAATAGTAAAAAAATGGCGAAGGAGGACCCCTTCGCCATATTATTGTGACGGTAATACGACGTATTATTTCAACGAATTACTCATCTTCTTCAAGATACGTATAACCGTATAAACCGGATTCAAACTCTTCGACGAACTGCGCCTGCAGCTCTGCATCCAGATCGGTTTCTTTCACCTGATCGCGGAAGCGGGACAGCAACACGTTAGGATCCAGCTGGACGTATTCCAGCATGTCGGCCACGGTGTCGCCTTCATCAGACTGCTGCACTTCAATGCTGCCGTCAGGGAACACAAACACATCCACCGCCGCGGTATCGCCGAACAGGTTATGCATGTTGCCGAGGATTTCCTGATACGCGCCGACCATAAAGAAGCCCAGTACCGGCGGATCCTCCGGATCGTACGGCGGCATTGGCATGGTGGTCGCCACGCCGTCACCGTCGATGTAGTGATCAATAGTGCCGTCGGAATCACAGGTGATGTCCAGCAGCACAGCACGACCTACCGGTGGCTTATCCAGACCTTCCAGCGGCAGCACCGGGAACAACTGATCAATACCCCACGCATCCGGCATAGACTGGAACAGCGAGAAGTTGACGTACAGTTTGTCCGCCATACGTTCCTGCAATTCGTCAATGATCGGACGGTGTGCACGGTTGCTCGGATCCAGCTGATCCTGAATTTTGTTGCAGATATTCAGGTAGATATCTTCCGCCCAGGCGCGCTGCGTCAGATCCAGAATACCGTGTGCGTATTGCGAATGGACATCATGCAAATCCATCTGGCTGTCGTGCAGCCATTCACGCAATGAGCGGCGGTTTTCCGGATCGTGCATTTCGTTCCAGGTATCCCACATGCTGCCCAGCGCGCGCGGTGCATCATCTTCAGGCGCAACCGGCTCTTTGAACTCGTTACGTTCAACACCAATCACATTGGAGACCAGCACGGTATGGTGCGCGGTCACGGCGCGGCCAGACTCGGTGATCACCGTCGGGTGTGGCAGGCCATGTTCGTTACAGGCATCGCCGATACCCCAGATGACGTTGTTAGCGTATTCATTCAGGCCATAGTTCACCGAGCAGTCAGACTGCGAACGGGTGCCTTCGTAATCCACGCCCAACCCCCCACCCACGTCGAAGCACTGAATGTTGACGCCCAGCTTGTGCAGTTCAACGTAGAAACGCGCAGACTCACGCACGCCGGTCGAGATATCACGGATATTCGCCAGCTGTGAACCCAGATGGAAATGCAGCAGTTGCAGGCTTTCCAGACGCCCTGCTTCACGCAGCATTTCAACCAGTTGCAGAACCTGAGAGGCCGCCAGACCGAATTTGGATTTCTCGCCGCCGCTGGACTGCCATTTACCGGAGCCCTGCGAGGAAAGACGTGCACGCACACCCAAACGTGGGATCACGTTCAGACGTTCGGCTTCTTCCAGCACCAGTTTAATCTCAGTCATCTTCTCGATAACCAGATATACCTTGTGACCGAGCTTCTCACCGATCAGCGCCAGACGAATATATTCGCGGTCTTTATAGCCGTTACACACGATCACGGAACGGGTCATCCCGGCGTGCGCCAGAACGGCCATCAGTTCAGCTTTCGAGCCGGCTTCCAGACCCAGCGGTTCACCGGATTCCACCAGCGATTCGATCACGCGGCGATGCTGGTTAACCTTAATCGGATAAACCAGGAAGTAGTCACCCTCATAACCGAACGATTCACGCGCACGTTTGAACGCAGCGTTAATCGAACGCAGACGGTGCTGCAAAATTTGTGGGAAACAGAACAGTGCCGGCAGACGCTGACCGTCCTGCTCACGCATGTCTTTCACCAGTTGTGCCAGATCAACACGGGCAGAAGGCTCGTCAGGATCCGGGCAGACACTGATGTGGCCCAGTTCGTTGACGTCAAAATAGTTGTTACCCCAATAGGCAACGTTGTAAGTGCGCAGCATCTTGCTGGCATCACGATCGTTCACGGCAACCTCCTGCATGGAGCGCAAAGAAACAGTATCGCCCGCGTGTGACGGACGGTGGGACTGGATGTCATCAGACATAGGTAAATCCTCTTTCTATACTGACAACATGGCCAGCCACTATCGCAGTAACAACAGGTGAGAACAACCCGCAAGGCTGGCTTTCAGACAGGATAAAACCCTGCGAGCCACAGCCACGGGACTGTTTTCTACTCATATCATTGTAAAACACGTTTTTAGACTCCGTGTAACGAGTCGGGAGAAATCAGGGGTGGATGCCCCGGGAGATTGCAGGCTACATCAGTTATATGTCGGGAATGCGATGTTCACGCAGACCTGAGCTTACTGAGTAGCGTACCGATGTCGGTGACTGACCTGTCTGTAATCAGGCTGTCTGAAACATCGCAGAGATGACAGACGCTTTTCTGAATGAAGGTCTGAAAGAAGTGCTGCAGAACGCAATAAAGGCTGCAGGGGATGCTGTTGAAATGTTACAAACGGTAAAAAGTGGGTCATTAAACTAACCACCTCCACACGTGCCACGCATCACCCGCGGGCATTCGAGCTGAGAAAACAGTAATTACTGGAATACGCTGCTTCTGCAGGCCTGCAGAAATGTGCATAGCGCGCGCCGTTTATACCGATAACACGCTGTAAATGCAAAATGAAAATGCAGTACAAATAGTTTCAGACCGTGAATATCACTGCAAACCCGCACAATAACACCCACTCCGTCACAAAAATGACTGGCATTCAGAACGCCTGCTATCCTAAAATAGCCATCCAGATGTTAATCCGTCCACACGCTTGGGTGGTTTAACGCGCAAACTGCTTCAAGGCTTTGCCTAATGGGGACATGCAGGACGCATTGCGACAATGGCGAGCTCTGCTCCTCATCTGCCAGTCTCCCCAGTGCTATGCAGTGATATCTAACCCGTCGTATGTAAGGTAAAGAACATAATGGCTAAACATCTCTTCACGTCCGAATCCGTTTCGGAAGGACATCCAGATAAAATCGCTGACCAGATTTCCGACGCGGTACTGGACGCAATTTTAGAGCAAGACCCAAAAGCACGTGTTGCATGTGAAACTTATGTCAAAACCGGCATGGTCCTGGTTGGCGGTGAAATCACCACCAGCGCATGGGTCGACGTTGAAGAAATCACACGCCAGACTGTTCGTGAAATTGGTTATATCCATTCCGACATGGGTTTCGACGCCAATTCCTGCGCAGTGCTGAGCGCTATTGGTAAGCAATCTCCGGATATCAATCAGGGCGTTGACCGTACTGATCCGCTGGAACAAGGTGCGGGCGACCAGGGTCTGATGTTTGGTTATGCGACCAACGAAACCAGCGTACTGATGCCAGCGCCTATTACTTATGCTCACCGTCTGGTGCAGCGTCAGGCTGAAGTGCGCAAATCAGGCACCCTGTCATGGCTGCGTCCGGATGCGAAAAGCCAGGTCACTTTCCAGTATGACGAAGGCAAAATCGTCGGTATCGATGCCGTGGTATTGTCTACTCAGCACTCTGAAGACATCTCGCTGAAAGATTTGCAGGAAGCGGTGATGGAAGAAATCATCAAACCTGTCCTGCCAGCAGAATGGCTGAACGCCGGTACCAAATACCACATTAACCCGACTGGCCGTTTCGTTATCGGTGGCCCGATGGGTGACTGCGGTCTGACCGGTCGTAAAATCATCGTGGATACCTACGGCGGCATGGCCCGTCACGGTGGCGGTGCGTTCTCTGGTAAAGATCCGTCGAAAGTTGACCGCTCAGCGGCCTACGCGGCACGTTATGTGGCGAAAAACATCGTGGCTGCCGGTCTGGCAGATCGTTGCGAAATCCAGGTGTCTTACGCTATCGGCGTGGCAGAACCGACTTCCATCATGGTGGAAACCTTCGGTACCGGTAAAGTCTCCAACGAACAACTGACCCTGCTGGTGCGCGAGTTCTTCGACCTGCGTCCGTACGGTTTGATCCAGATGATGGATCTGTTGCACCCTATCTATAAAGAAACCGCCGCATACGGTCACTTTGGTCGTGAACATTTCCCTTGGGAAAAAACCGACAAAGCCGCTCAGTTGCGTGAAGCCGCAGGTTTATAAGAAACCCACGCGTCATAAAATCTCTCAAACCCCGCCCCAGGCGGGGTTTTTTATTGCCCCTTATTCCCCTTTCGTTTCTTATTCCTTTCTTTTTCGCCCTTTAAATACCCAAACAGCTTACAACAACCGTTAACCGAAGATGTTATATCTAAATGATTTTAATGGATAATTTCAAAATCACGTTTATATTCATTTAACTTAATACATCATGTAGATGTGCGCCAGTTTGAAATTAGCCGTCTTCATTTAGTTAACATTCACGATTATAAAAACAAAATAACGAATAAAATCCCTTCATAATCATGAAAGTGAAAATCATGCCAAATGTTATATTTATGTTGAATATCATTTATAGCCAAATAAATAACACAAATAGCTAATTTGCATGCCATTGACCTGAACATTCATTGAATCTATTATTCACCCCATCGAAAGCAACCAAACAAATATCAAGTAAAAGGAATTAACGAAATCTTCTTCAGGATAGCGACTTATTAAACATTGAGAAAATGACAATGCCATTAACAAAATTGAAATCATGGGTAATGATTTTAGCGGCTTCCCCATTACTTTTATCAGCATCATCATTTGCAGGAATAAGCGTCTACCCTATTTCGGTTCCTATGCAGAAAAGCGGTGGTGCACAAATTAGCGTAACAACAAACTCCGCCACCACGGAATATGTAAAAACGACGGTAAAGAAAATAAATAACCCGGCAACGCCGCAGGAAAATGAAACAACAATAACTCAGTCATCTGGTAACGGTATTGTTGTGACACCGGAGAAATTCGGACTGGCACCCGGCACCACCCGAATTATACGTCTGATTAATATTCAGCAACCGCAAACAGAAGAAGCCTATCGCGTTTACTTTGAAGGTGTTCCGGGGCTGAATAATAACGGTGGGAAAAGTGACCAGAAGAATCAGACCAAACTCGGCATCAGCATGATCTGGGGCGTACTGGTTACCGTCCCGCCTGCCGCACCGCGACTAGACTTCACGCTGGATCCGGCGACTCGCGTGGTGAGCAACACCGGCAATATTCATCTTAAAATTAACAGTATCGGTTTATGTCCTCAGCAACTCACTGATGACGGATGTAAATGGAGTAAACCGGTAAAAAATAGCATTTACCCTAATCAGCGCGCAACGTTATCTCCGGAATTATTTAAAGGAAATAATTACCGTGTGGTGAAAGTGAAATACTTCAACTGGACAGATAAAACCGTTGGCGTAAAAGAATTCAGCGCAAAATAGATCTCATTATTTTACGTAAAGAATAACTCTTGTTATAAACCCCGCATAGCAATATGCATCTTCTTAATTAGGAATTAAAAATGAAATCAATTATCAAACCACTGCTGGTCACTGCAATCATGGGCTTCGCTATTAACGCTTCTGCTGTACAGAAAGATATTACTGTGACTGCAAACGTTGACGCCACTCTGGATATGACCACTGACACTGGCGAAGTATTACCTTCTACGATGGAAATGACTTATATGCCTGGCGTAGGTCTGGAACCTGTTACACAGATGACCAAGATCTATTCTAACGATGCTGAAAAAGATGTGAACATCAACCTGGCAGGTACCCCGCAATTAATGGATACCGTGGGTACCAACCCAAATATCCCACTGACTGTTAAATACGGCGAACTGACCCTGACTCAGGCTCAGCAGACCATGGCTGCAACTACCCTGTTCCCGAACGGCGATACCACTAACGGTTCCATCATTCAGCCTCTGAAAGTCAGCCAGACCACTCAGGCACCTGTTGCTTCCGGTAACTACAGCGGCGTTGTCAGCGTGGTACTGACTCAGGCAACTGAAACGCCATAAGCGTTCATTCCACCTGAATCACTCCTCATCGGCCTGTTAATCAGGCCGATTCTTTTCACCTCCCAGATTTTTGAATAAAGGAAAAATAATGAAACCTAACTTGAAAGTGTCACTTTGCTTTCTGGCAATTCATTTTGCTTTATTCAGCAATCTTGCTTTAGCTGGCTCTGACGTTCCTCCGGGTTTCGAAGAGCTGGTCTCAGGTCAGAACGTCTGGCTGAACGTCAATCTGCTCGGCCAGTCTGCCGGCTTATTTGAAGCCAGCGTCACACTGGAAACCGTACAGTTTAAAGACCCGCAGGCGGTACTTACCGCACTGAATCTGCCGCTGAAAACAGGCACGCCGGATTACCAGAAAATGCTGGCGACCTTGTCTGCGCCGCTTCCCCGCCATGGCAACCTGGCCTGCAGCAGCAATGCCGACGCCAGGGGCTGTGGTTATCTGGAAACCGACTCGCTGGCGCTGATTTACGATGAAAACAACAGCGCCGCCGACGTCTTTGTCAGCAAAGCACTGGTGCCTGATGCTGATAAAAAAGCCCTTTATTACACCCCGACCGCGCAGACTGAAAATGCCTTAATTCATCAGCAAACCCTGAACGTGGCAGCGCAGGATCAATACCAGAGTCTGTCACTACAAGGCGCCGGCGCACTGGGCGTGCTGACCAGCGGCTATGTGGGTTTTGACTGGTCGCTTGATTCTTACAAAAGTGACGACAGTGACAGCCAGACAGTATCTGTCGATGATCTCTATTTCCGCCAGAGCTTAGGCAAGCGCCACTACGTGCAGGCCGGACGCATGGACTCACGCGACCTTTCCAGCAATCTGGGCGGTAATATCAGTTTCTCGCTGTTACCGCTGAATGCGATCGATGGCGTCCGGGCGGGCAGTTCCCTGAGCTACCTGAATCTTGATGAAGCCAGCAAAGGTTCACCGCTGGTGGTACTGCTTTCCAGCAAATCCCGCGTCGATGCTTATCGCGGCAATCAGTTGCTCGGCACGTTTTATCTCAATAACGGTTCAAATACGCTGGATACCGGCAACTTCCCGAGCGGCAGTTATGCCGTCACCCTGCGAATTTATGAGAATAACCAGCTCGTGCGCACCGAAACCCAGCCGTTTACCAAAACGGGCGGGATCAGTGACGGGCATATGCAATGGTTTGTACAGGCCGGTGAAACGGCAGATAACAAAGTCGTCAGCTCAACAGATGACGAAGAAAATGACAGCACATCACGCAAACCGGTGATGCAAGCCGGTGCGCGTCTGCCGGTGTTTGCCGAGCTGACGGCGACGGCAGGTATTGCCAATACCGATAATGAAAATTATGGCGAAGCGGGCCTGCAATGGACACACGGTTTTAACGGAAAAGTGATCGACGGCGTGCTGGATATGCAGACCAGCGTGTTTAGCGGCACAGACGGTTCCAAAGGTAACGTTGAGCAAATCAGCTACAACGACGGTTTTTCCATGAGCGTCTATCGCAATGCCGCATACGGTAAAAGCTGCACCAGTGCCGATGTCGGGGAAAATGATTATGCGGATATTGGCTGCTACGAATCAATTAACGCCACACTTTCCGTGCCGGTTAAGGGCTGGTCTGCCTCTCTGGGCTACACTTACAATAAAAATACCAGTCTCTCACCGGACTCTGCGACGTACGATCCTTCAAAACCTTTTGAAGACAACATGATCAACAATACCGAATCGCAGAGTACATCCAAAACCTTGCAACTGAGCCTGAATAAAAGCTTCAACTGGAAACAGATGACGATCACCACGCGTTTTGGTGGCTACCGTCGTCAGAGCAGCAGTGACAGCGATAGTGACAAAGGTGTCTACGTCGGCTTCTCCCTGTCACGTAATACGCCAAAAGATGCGCAGCTTCGCAGCAGCAACACTTCATTCAGCACCGATTATCAGGGCAGCCAGAACGGCGATGCGCAGATGACGTATAACGCCAGTCAGAACTGGGACTGGGGCAGCAATAACGACCGCGAACTGGGTATTGACGTGGGCGGCACAGATACCGATAACGCTAACGCCTCGGTTCATGGCCGTCTCAATGGCCAGTATGGCGAAGGCGAACTGACCGTTTCCGACAGCTATGACAATGAGCAAAAAACCCATCAGGGCGCAGTGACCGGCAGCTACAGTTCTTCCGTTGCGGTATCTAAATCCGGCTTCTTCTGGGGGCCAGGCGGTACAGGCTCACCGGGTGCTGCGGTAGCTGTGAAGGTGAAAGGCAGTAATGAAGAAGAGGCGGATGCCGCAGATGACGCACTGATCGACGTTTCAGTTCAGGGCGGCGGCGCGGCCCACATGAAACAGAACAGCAAAGCGTTATTCCCGGTGACCGGTTTTGAAGAAGGCAAGGTGTCCGTTGATGAAAGCCGTGATGTCAGTTCAGGTAGCCAGGCCAGCATTACACAGGGCGCAGGCAGCCAGAAATTGTTCCTCCTGCCGGGGAAAATGAAAGTACGCGAAGTGACGATGGAATCGCATTATACCTATGTCGGACAACTGGTTACCGCCACGGGTGCCCCCCTCAATGGCGGCAACATGCTCAATGCCAATGCTTTCAGCAGTTCGGAAGATGGCGGCTTTACCGCAGAAATGACGTCATTAGCAAAAACGCTATATGTCAAAAACGGTGAGCAGAATTACCAGTGCGCAGTCACCGTGCAATCAAGCCGCGATGTCGTGCGTTATGTCGGTAAAACATTGTGTAAACCGGTTCAGCCTGCGGATTTACCTGCTGCGATTCGAGAAAAAAAATGAAACATAAACAACTTCTGACTGCTTTATTTATTTTACTGAGCACCCTGTTAGTCACGTTGTCCGATGCTCAGGCTGACACGGTTGCTCCGTTGGATCACAGCATCAATACAGAACTGAACATCGCGAAGGGTACCGCATCAACGGTAAATATCTGGACACAAGAAAGCGGCGGATACGACTCGACTAATTCCGGTCGCTGGGGCCTTAACTACTGGGCCTGCACGTCAAGCACCAGCGATGAACATGGTAAATGCCCAACGGGTAAAGGCGGATATGCCGCCTATCTGCCGGTTTATCTTAAATTTACGGAAAAGCGCAGTGGCGCAACGCAGACTCTCGAATTGCAGGGAATACGCGAAGCCTACTGGTATAACGGAAATTGCGCGATGTATGGCGATCCTAAGCCCATGAATCAAAGCGCACAAAACTCCTGCAGCGGTGATTCAACAGATGGTGTTAACTTAACCCTGAAAATCCCTGCCGCCGAACTCAATAAGTTACCGGTTGGCGGCATCTGGACTGCTCAGCTAAAAATTCTTCTCCATAACAGCAGCGAAACCGAGGTTTATCACTGGGATTCCAACATCACAGTCAATCTCACCGACAACAATAACCAGCAAATCTATTTACCCGAATTTGGCGAAGCCGCACCGCGTGTTGACCTTAACCTGCGTCCATTGCCCGGCACTAAAGGTAATCAAACGCAAATGAACGGCTCGGCTACTATAGATATGTGTTTGTACGATGGGTATGGCTCGAACAGTACCAGTTTCACCCTGAAATTTGACGATCAGCAGCAGGGGACAACCCAGCGCAATAACGGATACTTCTCTATTTATTCTGATCACGGCGACACTAATTTGGATTCAGGACGCATTGATTATTATGTGCGAATGCAGGCACCCGACGGCAAATACGTCAGCGTAATACGCGGTGATGATCTGGTGATTTCTGATATTCAGACCGCTCATATCCGGCCTGTACATCTGCCCGGGATCCCACAGGCAGTATTGTGTGTTCCTGCGCCACTGGAACTCAGCACCAAGACAATGGATATCAACAGTAAACAAGCCGGGCATTATACCGGACATCTGATTGTGAATTTTACACCGCAGCTTTAAGGAAAGTGAATATGTCCGTTAAAAGAGCATGTTTTTTTGCACTGTTTGCCACTCTGGCACCTGTGCTGACAATACTGCCAGCACTTGCAGAAAGCGTGCCTCCTGCCGGACGAGATACGCCTGTAAGCGCAACTTTTGACAGAGGAACACCGCCCAGTACACTCGGCATCTGGACGCATGAAAGTGGAGGTTATGACACCGAAGACCCGAGGTTATGGGGGAGAAATAACTGGCGGTGTTTATCAAATACGTCTCCGGAGACCGGGCAATGTAAAAGTGGCGAAGCCAAAAATGCGAATGGAGACTGGGGAGCAACAGGGGATACGCTTATTCCTACTCTCTTTACTGAGAAGAAGAGCGGCCTGCAAGCCGTTATTAATCTCAAAGGCTACCATTCGAGTTCGGCAGATGGCACGCATTTTTTAGTCACTGCGGGGGCTGACAACGGTGCCAAAGAAACCTTTCTCTATATGTTTATCAACGGGGATGAATTGAAAAAACTTCCGGTTGGCGGAGTCTGGGAAGGTACACTGGCGCTGGATCTGTGGCAGTGGTCCCCGGGTAAAAATCTGGCCAGATGGACAGCGCACATCACCCTCAACGTCACTGACAATAACAACCAGCAAATCTATTTACCCGAATTTGGCGAAGCCGCACCGCGCGTTGACCTTAACCTGCGCCCGCTGCCCGGCACTAAAGGTAATCAAACGCAAATGAACGGCTCGGCTACTATAGATATGTGTTTGTACGATGGGTATGGCTCGAACAGTACCAGTTTCACCCTGAAATTTGACGATCAGCAGCAGGGGACAACCCAGCGCAATAACGGATACTTCTCTATTTATTCTGATCACGGCGACACTAATCTGGATTCAGGACGCATTGATTATTATGTGCGAATGCAGGCACCCGACGGTAAATACGTCAGCGTAATACGCGGTGATGATCTGGTAATTTCTGATATTCAGACCGCTCATACCCGGCCAGTGCATCTGCCCGGGATCCCACAGGCAGTATTGTGTGTTCCTGCACCACTGGAACTCAGCACCAAGACAATGGATATCAACAGTAAACAAGCTGGGCATTATACCGGACATCTGATTGTGAATTTTACGCCGCAGCTTTAGGAGATTCTCCTGGCAACGGATTGCACTTCATCACCGCATTCACGTAAGGATTTTTATGCGCAGATCACAAATACAAAGGCGGGTCTCAGACCTGAAACTGCTCCCGTTACTGATGCTGACCATACCTGTCCTGTGTTTTGCCAACATCACCGTTTCACCGATGAAAGTAACGCTTAACGAACAACATGCTGCTGCACTGGTCATCAGTTCTAAAAGCGAAACTACCCAGTATATTCAGGGAAAAATCACCGAGGTTCATAACCCCGGCACACCACAGGAAAGTGAAACGCCTGCACCACAGGGCGCACAAAACAGTCTGGTGGTCTCGCCGCTAAAATTTGGTTTGCCCGCCGGTAACAGCCAGCCGGTGAGGATCGTCGGCCTCGGTGAAAGCAACGAAGAAAAAATCTACCGCGTGCATTTTCAGTCAATGACTCCGGAAGAATTCAAAAACCCTGCCAGCAACAAAAATTTCACCAGCGAACTGAACCTGACCATTGTCTGGGGGGTCGTCGTCATGGTGCCGCCAGCAAAACCGGTCGCCAGACTGGGTTGGGATCCATCTACTCAGCAAATTACCAATACCGGCAATATCCATCTGCTGGTACAGCGTATTGGCCTGTGTGACAGCGATAAAAAGGAAGCCCGGTGCCAGTGGAAAGAGCTGAAGAAAAACGTCTATCCGGGCAAGCCATACACCCCATCGTTACCATTTTCGGCTTCAGCATCGTCTGAAAAAGTCCGAATTGAGTATTTCAACGATTACACTCAAAAGCAGGAAGCGGGAAGTTTTATGGCCAGATGATGGCTAAAATGAAAACGGTTACAGAAAATAATTTGTTATAAATTAATAAGTTATTTGTATATGTAAAAGTTTGAAACACTGTATTGATTGATATAAATCAATTTATGGGCTATTACTCTCAGGCACATCTCCTTCCTGTTACGCTATCCGTTTGAAACCCTTCAGAAACAAGATACCCAGCCACACCTATTAGTGTAAACGATTACAACACTGTGACCGGGTTCACGTTAAGCTGTGTGCAGGGTTAATAACATAACAGCCTAAGCATTATTACAAACTCAAAACGATTGCATTATTTTGGAGACCGGATGAACAACTCAACTTCGACCAAAGGAAAACGCTCGAACAAAAGCGTCACTTTCTTTGTCTGTTTTCTTGCTGCACTTGCCGGACTGCTGTTCGGCTTAGATATCGGCGTCATCGCGGGCGCCCTGCCCTTTATCAGCCATGACTTCCAGATTACTAACCACCAACAGGAATGGGTTGTCAGCTCCATGATGTTTGGTGCCGCCGTCGGTGCTGTCGGCAGTGGCTGGCTGAACTTCCGTCTGGGACGTAAATTCAGCCTGATGATCGGCGCAGTTCTGTTCGTTGTCGGCTCCCTGTGTTCCGCCTTTGCACCCAACACAGAAGTGCTGATTGTTGCCCGTGTTCTGCTGGGTCTGGCTGTCGGTATTGCCTCTTACACCGCACCGATTTACCTGTCAGAAATCGCACCGGAAAAAATCCGCGGCAGCATGATTTCCATGTACCAGCTGATGATCACCATCGGTATTCTGGCCGCATACCTGTCGGATACCGCGTTCAGCTACACCGGTGCATGGCGTTGGATGCTGGGCATCATCACCATTCCGGCATTGCTGTTGCTGGTTGGCGTCTTCTTTCTGCCGGACAGCCCGCGCTGGCTGGCCGCTCGTGGCGATGACGGTAAAGCACGCCGCGTACTGGAAAAACTGCGTGATTCCAGTGAGCAGGCAAAACATGAACTGGATGAAATCCGTGAAAGTCTGAAAGTAAAACAAAGCGGCTGGGGTTTGTTCGTTAATAACAAAAACTTCCGTCGTGCGGTTTACCTCGGCGTTCTGTTGCAGGTCATGCAGCAGTTCACCGGTATGAACGTCATCATGTACTACGCACCAAAAATCTTCGGCATCGCCGGTTTCGCCAGCACCTCTCAACAGATGTGGGGCACGGTGATCGTCGGGCTGGTTAACGTTCTGGCGACGTTCATCGCCATCGGTCTGGTTGACCGCTGGGGCCGTAAACCTACGCTGAAACTGGGCTTCCTGGTGATGGCAGTCGGTATGGGTGTGCTGGGTACTATGCTGCATATCGGTGTCGAATCCGATGCGGCGAAATACTTCTCCATCGCCATGCTGCTGATGTTCATCGTTGGTTTTGCGATGAGTGCTGGTCCGCTGATTTGGGTACTGTGTTCTGAAATTCAGCCGCTGAAAGGCCGCGATTTTGGTATCACCGTGTCTACTGCGACCAACTGGATCGCCAACATGATTGTCGGCGCAACCTTCCTGACCATGCTCGACAGCCTCGGCAATGCCAATACCTTCTGGGTGTACGCCGCGCTGAACGTGGTCTTCATCTTCATCACTATTGCGCTGATCCCTGAGACCAAAAACGTCTCACTGGAACACATCGAACGCAACCTGATGAAAGGTGAAGCCCTGCGCGACATCGGTAAGTAAGTTAGCAATAAATAAGCCTGCCATTCCTCCCCTGCAAAGGGGAGGAATTCCATATTGCATCTCTCCCCCGCCAGATTTATCCTTCGCCAGATGAAAACCTCACGTCTCCCCATCGCCCTGCAACAAGCCGTTATGCGCTGCCTGCGGGAAAAACTCCAGATGGCAAATCAGTTTTTTGGCACCGATTACACGGAGCCGGAAATCAGCTATCAGCAACGCGGCACCAGCGCGGGAAGCGCGTATCTGCAACACTGGCAAATCCGCCTTAATCCGGTATTACTGCTGGAAAATCAGCAACCGTTTATCGATGAAGTGGTGCCACACGAGCTGGCCCATTTGCTGGTATACCGCCGTTTTGGTCGCGCTCCTGCACCGCATGGCAAAGAGTGGCGCTGGATGATGGAACATGTGCTGGGTGTCTCAGCGAGCAGAACCCACAAGTTCGAAGTGGCATCCGTGCAAAGTAAAACCTATCCGTATTTATGCGCCTGCCGCGACCACCAGTTGACCGTGCGACGCCACAATAAGGTGATGCGCAAGGAGTCGGAATACCGCTGCCGCCATTGCGGCGAACTGTTACGTTTTAACGCTAACGGCATCACTAATTGCTGATTTTTCAATCACTCATTAGCAGCAAAGTCCCATTGTCACATCGCGCCGCATCCGTTACCCTTCCGGCCTTTTAGTCCTGGGTCTTTCAGAAACATGTTTCATAAAACGTTCTTATCTTTTCTGTTTATCAGTGCGCTGACACCGCTGAGCGCCTTCAGCCAGTCCGGCAACGCCATCAATAACTTCAGTCAGGCCAAAGCCGCTGCCGTGAAAATCAATCAGGGCGCGCCAACATTTTACTGCGGCTGCGATATCAGCTGGCAGGGGAAAAAAGGCACGCCGGATCTGCAATCCTGCGGTTACGCGGTACGTAAAAGTGAACAGCGCGCCAGCCGGATCGAATGGGAACATGTGGTTCCCGCGTGGCAGTTCGGCCACCAGATGCAATGCTGGCAGGATGGCGGGCGCAAAAATTGCGCGAAAAGCGCCGACTATCGCAAGGTTGAAACTGACCTGCACAACCTTGAACCGGCCATCGGTGAAGTGAACGGCGACCGCAATAATTTCATGTACAGCCAGTGGAACGGTGGCGAAGGTCAGTATGGCCGCTGTGAAATGAAAATCGACTTCAAAGCCAAAGCCGCCGAGCCGCCAGCCCGCGCCCGTGGGGCCATTGCGCGCACTTACTTCTACATGCGTGACCAGTACAAACTGAATTTATCCCGCCAGCAGACACAGTTGTTTACCGCCTGGGATCGCCAGTATCCGGTCACTTCATGGGAATGTGAACGCGATAACCGCATTGCCAGGGTACAGGGGAATCACAACCCTTACGTTCAGCAGGCTTGCGTGCAAAGAAAAAGCTAACCTACTATAGGGCACAATAGTCAGCGACAGGGCTGGCAACAGTTGCCAAAATAGCCCACTTCACCACTTTAAGGACAGCAGTCACACATGCGCATACCCCGCATTTATCATCCGGAAATCCTGACCGCTCACAGCGAGATTGCGCTGAGCGAAGATGCCGCCAATCACGTCGGGCGCGTTCTGCGTATGCAGCCGGGTCAGGCGATTCAGTTATTTGACGGCAGCAACCAGGTCTTCGAAGCCAGCATCACGCAGGTTGATAAGAAAAGTGTGCGTGTCAGCCTGAATCAGGGCGTGCTGGCGGATAATGAATCCCCGCTGAATCTGCATCTTGGTCAGGTGATCTCGCGTGGCGAGAAGATGGAATTCACCATTCAGAAATCTATTGAGCTGGGCGTGAATACGATTACTCCGCTGTTTTCCGAGCGCTGTGGCGTCAAACTTGACGGCGAACGTCTGGAGAAAAAATTGCAGCAGTGGCAGAAAATCGCCATTGCCGCCTGCGAACAGTGCGGACGTAACCGTATCCCTGAAATTCGTCCGGCGATGCAGCTCGAAGCCTGGTGCAACGAGCAGGACGACAGCCTGAAGCTGAACCTGCACCCGCGCGCCAGCCACAGCATTAACACCCTGCCGCTGCCGGTAAGCCATGTCCGCCTGCTGATCGGTCCGGAAGGCGGTTTATCCGCTGAAGAAATTGCAATGACCTCCGGCTACGGATTTACTGATATCCTGCTGGGACCCCGTGTTCTGCGTACAGAAACCACAGCACTCACCGCGATTACAGCCTTACAGGTTCGTTTCGGCGATCTGGGTTAAGAGGAAACCAAATGATTAAGCTTGGCATCGTGATGGATCCGATCTCTTCCATCAACATTAAAAAAGACACCAGTTTCGCTATGTTGCTGGAAGCGCAGAGTCGTGGTTACGAACTGCATTACATGGAAATGAATTCCCTGTATCTGCGCGGCGGCGAAGGCCGTGCGACCACCAAAAAACTCAGCGTGAAGCAGGATTACGATGGCTGGTATGAGTTTGGCACAGAGCAGGATATCGCCCTGCAGGAACTGGACGTGATCCTGATGCGTAAGGATCCGCCGTTCGATACCGAATTCATTTATGCCACTTACATCCTCGAACGTGCCGAAGAAAAAGGCACGCTGATCGTCAATAAACCGCAGAGCCTGCGCGACTGTAACGAGAAGCTGTTCACCGCGTGGTTCCCTGAACTGACGCCAGATACGCTGGTTACCCGCAATGCAGCGCAGTTGAAAGCGTTCCATAAAGAACACACTGACGTGATCCTCAAGCCACTCGATGGCATGGGTGGCGCTTCCATTTTCCGTCTGAAACCTGAAGATGCCAACGTCTCCGTCGTTATCGAAACACTGACCGAACACGGCAGCCGTTTCTGTATGGCACAAAACTACCTGCCAGCCATCAAGGACGGTGACAAACGCGTTCTGGTGGTCGACGGCGAACCGGTGCCTTACTGCCTGGCGCGTATTCCGGCGCAGGGTGAAACCCGCGGTAATCTGGCTGCCGGAGGCCGTGGCGAAGCCCGTCCGCTGAGCGAAAGTGACTGGGCAATTGCCCGTACCGTCGCGCCAATCCTCAAGCAGAAAGGCCTGATTTTTGTCGGTCTGGATATTATCGGCGATCGCCTGACGGAAATTAACGTCACCAGCCCGACCTGTGCACGTGAAATCGAAGCCGCCTTCCCGATTTCCATCACCGGCATGCTGATGGACGCCATCGAGAAACGTCTGGCTTCACGATAAGCACAGATTAAAATCGATAAACGGGTTGTTCAGCATTGCTGGATAACCCGCTTTTTTTGGCGAGCCTGACGTAATAAACTGGCCTGCCTGCACTGATTTCAATTCTGAGGTTAAACATCCTGCATACCATGAATCTACAACATCACTTTCTAATTGC
Source organism: Rahnella sp. GSA61A (assembly GCF_019969905.1). Classification (NCBI taxonomy): domain Bacteria; kingdom Pseudomonadati; phylum Pseudomonadota; class Gammaproteobacteria; order Enterobacterales; family Yersiniaceae; genus Rahnella; species Rahnella sp. GSA61A. The sequence continues at coordinate 28,161 of NZ_JAHXYO010000001.1, forward strand.
GATGCCTGGCCTGGATGAACCCCAGTTCAAACGTTCGGTCGTGTACATCTGCGAACACAATGAAGACGGCGCCATGGGGCTGGTGATTAACAAACTGGTCGACGATTTCACCATTGAAAGCGTACTCGACAAACTCGACATCACCCCCGAACCCCGTGACCTGAGTATTCGTCTTGATCGCCCGGTTTTTTCCGGGGGGCCGCTGGCAGACGATCGCGGTTTCATTTTGCATACGCCGCGCGAAGGTTTTGGCTCCAGCATCCGCATCTCTGACTGCACGATGATCACCACCTCGAAAGACGTGCTGGAAACGCTGGGCACGCCCGATCAGCCAAAAGATGTGCTGGTGGCACTGGGTTATGCCGCATGGGAACAGGGCCAGCTTGAAAAAGAATTACTGGAAAACTCGTGGCTGACCATTGAAGCCAGCAGCGATATTTTGTTCCGCACACCCATTGCTGACCGCTGGCGCGAAGCAGCGAAAATGATCGGCGTTGACGTCGGACAGCTCGCCACCCATGCGGGGCATGCATAATGGCAAACCGCACGGTTTTTGCTTTCGACTTCGGCACCAAAAGCATCGGTCTGGCTATTGGTCAGGAAGTCACCGGCACCGCCCGTCCGCTGACCTCGTTTAAAGCGCAGGACGGCACACCGGACTGGCAGAAAATTGAAAAACTGCTGAAAGAATGGCTGCCGGATCTGGTGGTTGTCGGTTTGCCGCTGAACATGGACGGCACAGAACAACCTCTGACCGCCCGTGCGCGCAAATTTGCCAACCGTCTGCATGGCCGTTTTGGCGTTCAGGTTGAACTGCACGACGAACGCCTGAGTACCGTAGAAGCCCGCGCTGATTTGTTCGATCGCGGCGGTTTCCGTGCGCTGGATAAAGGCAGCGTGGATGCCGCTTCCGCCGTCATTATTCTGGAAAGCTGGTTCGAGAAACAGTGGAGTCAGTCCTGATCTTCCGCCAGTAATCCCGCACGTTGCCGCTGCTGACGGCTTTGTGCGAACGTCTGCATGCCGGCCTGCGCGCCGGTTTGCAGGATATCCGCCAGCTGATGAGTTTTCCCTTCACGGATTAAATTGCACACCGCCGGTGTGGAAGTCAGCACTTCAAAAAGCGCTACCCTTCCCGCTTTTCTACCGTCCTTTTCTTCAGTCACCGCCAGTTTTTGCGCGATCACGGCCCGCAGGCTACCCGCCAGTTGCGCGCGGACAAACGCTTTTTCTTCTGCCGGAAACACATCAACCAGCCGGTCAATGGCCTGTGTGGCGTTGCGCGTATGCAGTGTCGCGAGAACCAGATGTCCGGTTTCTGCCGCCGTCAGCGCCAGCCGGATACCGTCAGTGTCACGCAGTTCGCCCAGTAACAATACATCCGGATCTTCACGCAGAGCACCGCGCACCGCTTCACCAAATGAACGCGTATGCAGCCCGAGTTCGCGCTGCTGAATCAGACAGTGCCTGCCAGTATGGATAAGCTCAATGGGGTCTTCCAGCGTAATAATATGGCGCTTCGCATGGCGGTTGAGATGATCAATCAGCGCCGCCAGCGTGGTGGATTTCCCGCTGCCCGTCGCGCCGGTGACCAAAATCAGGCCGTCTTCCTGCATAATCACATGCTGCAAGATATCCGGCACCCTCAATGCAGCCAGCTCGGGGCAACGGGCAGGCACCGGTCTCAGCGCCGCAGACAACCCGTGCAGTTGCTGAAAGATATTGAGCCGCATCCGCACGCCATCACCCAATGTCAGCGCTTTATCCACCTGTCCGGCCAGCTGCAAAGTATGTTGTTCAGTGGCATCCAGCCACGCATGGATCAGACCCAGCATCTGCGAAGCCTCCACCACCGGCAGATCTTCACAGCGACATAATTCCCCGTCAATGCGCAACACAGGCGGATAGCCGGTACAAAGGTGCAGATCGGAGGCATTTTGCTTTACACTACGTCCCACTAATCCATCAATATCCATGTTGAAATCCTCCTGAGTCCCTATGAGCCTTAGTCAGCAAAACGCTATTGAGCAGAACTTACAGAATGTCCGCGAGAAAATCGCAGCCGCTGCACAACATTGCGGCAGGTCTCCAGAAGAAATTACCTTGCTTGCAGTCAGCAAAACAAAACCTGCGAGCGCTGTCGAAGAAGCGATTGCCGCCGGACAGTTAGCGTTCGGCGAAAACTACGTGCAGGAAGGCGTGGATAAGATTGCCCACTTTGCCGGACATCAGCCTGCGCTGACCTGGCATTTCATCGGGCCATTGCAGTCGAATAAAAGCCGCCTGGTGGCGGAGAACTTTGACTGGTGCCATACCATTGACCGCCTGAAAATCGCCCAGCGGCTGAACGAACAACGTCCGGCCGGTTTAGCGCCTTTACAGGTGCTGATTCAGGTCAACATCAGCGATGAGGCCAGTAAATCCGGCATTGCAGTGGGCGATATCGCAGAACTGGCCCGACAGATTATGGCGATGCCCCGCCTGATACTGCGCGGCCTGATGGCGATTCCGGCAGTGGAAACGGATCACGCGCGACAGCTTGAGGTCTTCGGCAAGATGCGGGATGCGCTGAAAGATTTACAAAATATTTGTCCGCAGGCCGATACGCTGTCGATGGGTATGACCGATGATATGCCTGCGGCAATTGCGGCTGGCAGCACGATGGTTCGCATCGGGACCGCCATTTTCGGTGCCCGTGATTACAGCATAAAACAGTAACCTTTATCTTTGGGTTTACTGCTTTACTCTTGATAGGCTCAATTCAGCCCCCATTAAAAGCAAGGAGCATGAATGCAACATCGCAAAATCAGTTTTATCGGCGCCGGTAATATGGCGGGCGCAATTATTTCCGGCCTGGTCGAAAGCGGCTATCCGGCAAATCTCATCAGCGTTTGTGCCCCTTCCACCACGCATCGCGATGCGCTGGCTGATAAATATGGCGTGCAAAGCAGCAGCGATAACAGCGGCTGTGCAAAGGAGGCGGATGTCGTTGTTTTGTCGGTAAAACCGCAAATGATGGCCGATGTGTGTAAAGCACTGCAAAAAGACGTGGATTTTAGCGACAAGCTGGTACTGTCGATTGCCGCAGGCGTCAGTGTGGCGCGCTTCTGCGAGTTGCTGGGCGATAATCTGAACATCGTGCGTATCATGCCGAACACGCCATCCCTGGTCGGGAAAGGCATGAGTGGCCTGTACGCACCTTCTCAGGTTTCTCAGGCAGACCGTGATTACAGCGGCGAACTGATGACCGCCGTCGGGAAAATTTGCTGGGTCGATACCGAAGAAGGTATCAACCACGTAATTGCCGCCGCAGGCAGCGCCCCGGCGTATTTCTTCCTGTTTATGGAAGCAATGCAGGCTGAAGCGCAACGTCTGGGTTTCAGCGCTGAAACCGCACGGATGCTGGTTGAGCAAGCCGCCAGCGGCGCCAGTGCTTTAGTCGCCGCCAGTCCGGACACGCCATTGTCACAACTTCGTGAGAATGTGACGTCCAAAGGCGGCACGACGTTTGAAGCTCTGAAGGTTTTCACCGACCGTAAATTACCGGAGATTGTCTCCGAGGCCATGCAGGCCGCCATTACCCGCGCGCAGGAAATGGAAAAACTGTTCTAATAAGAGCAAATAATAAAATAACACTGCCCAAAATCATTCGTGTTGCGTCAAGGCGACACGCGAAGGATGAAGGGCATAGGAGAATTATGTTAACGCTGACGTTTCTGGTTAAAACCCTCATAGATCTCTACGTGATGGTTCTGCTACTGCGCATCTGGATGCAATGGGCACGTACAGATTTTTATAACCCGTTTTCACAGTTCGTGGTGAAAATTACTCAGCCCATTATCGGACCACTTCGCCGGATTATTCCGCCGCTGGGCCCGATTGACAGCGCGAGTTTGCTGCTGGCGTTTATCCTTTGCACCATCAAATTCCCGCTGCTGTTGCTTATTCAAAGCGGCGCTATTTTCTTTGGTCTGAGCAGCCTGCTGATTGGCCTGATAGGGCTGGTTAAAGCAGCCGGTTATCTGGTGTTCTGGCTGGTGATTATCCGCTCGCTGATGAGCTGGGTGAGCCAGGGCCGCGGGCCGATGGATTATCTGCTGATGCAGCTGACTGAGCCGCTGATGGCGCCAATTCGTCGTATTCTTCCGGCGATGGGCGGCATCGATTTCTCGGCGATGGTGGTGATCCTTATCCTCTATATGCTGAATTATCTGGGGATGGATCTGCTGGGTGCGTTGTGGTTCCAGCTTTAAGCCCGGCGTTCTGGCAATCTGATGCGCTGGTTTTGCGGCTGGTTATCCAGCCCAAAGCCAGCCGCGACAGCCTGGTGGGTTTGCATGGCGACGAACTGAAAGTCGCCATCACCGCCCCGCCGGTTGATGGTCAGGCGAACACACATCTGGTGAAATTTCTCGCAAAACAGTTTAAAGTCGCCAAAAGTCAGGTCAGCATTGAAAAGGGCGAACTGGGCCGCCATAAACAAGTCCGCATTACACATCCGCAAAATATCCCGACTGAGGTCGCGGTACTGCTCGCAGAATAACGTTTACGTCAGGACTCTCCCATGCAGAAAGTCGTATTAGCTACCGGCAACGCCGGTAAAGTGCGTGAGCTCGCACATCTTCTGGCCAGTTTCGGGCTGGACGTGGTCGCACAAACGGAACTCGGTGTTGAATCTGCCGAAGAAACCGGGCTGACGTTCATTGAGAACGCCATCCTGAAGGCCCGCCATGCGGCAGCGGTCACCGGTTTGCCAGCCATTGCTGATGATTCAGGTCTGGCGGTGGATTTTCTCGGCGGCGCGCCGGGGATTTACTCCGCACGCTACGCAGGCGTTGATGCCAGCGATCAGCAAAACCTCGATAAACTGCTGGTGGCGCTGAAAGACGTGCCACAGGGTCAGCGCGATGCGCAGTTCCATTGTGTGCTGGTGTATATGCGCCACGCTGAAGACCCGACGCCGCTGGTGTGTCACGGCAGTTGGGCTGGTGAGATTATCTTTGCCGAAGCAGGCGAAGGCGGCTTCGGTTATGACCCGATTTTTTATGTTCCTGAGCTGGGCAAGACCGCCGCAGAACTGACCCGTGAAGAAAAAAGTGCGGTCTCGCACCGTGGACAGGCACTGAAACTATTGCTTGCCGCGATGAAAGAGGCTGTACAGAAGAATGCGTAAGTTACCGCCGCTGAGTCTCTACATCCATATTCCGTGGTGCGTGCAAAAATGCCCTTACTGCGATTTCAACTCGCACGCGTTAAAGGGTGAAGTGCCGCATGACGATTATGTCGCGCATCTGCTGGCTGATCTGGATGCAGACCTGCATCTGGTGGGCGGACGCAGTGTGGGGACGATTTTTATCGGCGGCGGAACCCCAAGTCTGCTGAGCAGCGAAGCGATGCAGAATCTGCTCGACGGCGTGCGTGCGCGGTTGCCGCTCGATGCTAATGCTGAAATCACCATGGAAGCTAATCCGGGTACCGTCGAAGCAGACCGCTTCAGCGGCTATCAGCGCGCCGGTGTGAACCGTATCTCCATTGGCGCGCAAAGTTTTGATGCGCAGAAACTGGAGCGTCTGGGGCGTATTCATGGCCCTGACGAAGCCACACGCGCGGCGCATCTGGCGACCGGCCTGAACCTGCGCAGCTTCAATCTGGATCTGATGCACGGCTTGCCGGATCAGACGCTGGAAGAAGCGCTGGACGATTTGCGTCAGGCTATTGCACTCAACCCGCCGCATTTGTCGTGGTATCAGCTGACTATTGAGCCGAACACAATGTACGCCTCGCGTCCGCCGACCCTGCCGGATGACGATGCACTGTGGGATATTTTCGAGCAAGGCGATCAGTTGCTGACTGCCGCCGGTTATCAGCAGTATGAAACCTCGGCGTATGCCAAACCGGGCTACCAGTGTCAGCACAATCTGAACTACTGGCGCTTCGGGGATTATCTCGGCATCGGTTGTGGCGCGCATGGCAAACTGACGCAGCCCGACGGGCAAATCCTGCGTACCGTAAAAACCAAACATCCTCGCGGCTATATGCAGGGACGTTATATGGACAAACAGCATCCGGTCGAAACCGAAGATTTGCCGTTTGAATTCTTCATGAACCGCTTCCGCCTGCTGGAAGCCGCGCCGCGTGAAGAGTTTGGTCTGTATACCGGGCTGGATGAGTCGGTGATACGCGCACAGCTTGACGAAGCGATCACCAAAGAATATCTGGTGGAAACCGCCACGCACTGGCAGATCACCGGCAAAGGAAAATTATTCCTCAACTCACTGCTGGAGCTGTTTTTGGGGGAGTAAGGTGCAGTTCACAAAGGACGGTTCGTTTTCCAACAAAAAAACCGCGTAATCGCGGTTTTTTTGTGTCCGTCATTTAGCCGGTTACTTTTTCAAATCCGCCAGCAAGGCTTTGTGCTGAGTATCCAGATTCGTCACACGCTTACAGACGTCATCGCCAAAGGCTTTGAATTCTTTTTCCTGCTTGTTCCACTCTTCCTGAATGGCTTGCTGCAGCCCGCCAAGATTACCCATCATCGCCTGCAACGGATTCCCACCGCTGGTAGCCTGTTTGAGGCCCATTTCGTTGATGCTGTCCTGCATCACGCCGCCCATGGTTTGTTCCATCAGCTTCTGACCGTTTTGCTTAACCTGATCCACCGCTTTATGGTGGAAGGTCAGACCGTCGGCGCGGTGCTCAATGATCAGGTTCATTTGTTGCTTCAGTTGCTTGTCGAGCGTGACCAGACGGTTACGCACGTTGCTGTCGGTGCCCAGTTTCTCGACGATCACCCGATCTACCGCCACGCGGCCTTTTTCGAGATGCGCCGTCGCACCCTGATCAATCCACGGCAGGTCGCGGCGCAAACCGGCCTGATAATCGATCGCTTCCTGACGCTGTCTGGCGCTCAGGGTCATGTCTTTACCGTTGAGGGTCACGTTACCATTTGGCGTGATCAGCAAATCACCGCTGTTGCCGACCACCTGAACGGTCTGCGGCTTGATGATCACATCATCTTTAGGCTGTACGGCACACTGATAGTCCGCCTGTGCGCTCCACGCACTGAGGGCCAGCAACGCAGCAAGTCCGGTTTTTACCACTCCACTTTTTACTAACATGTACTCTCCCTTAAGACAGCAAACTCAAAAAATTGAACGGCCAATACGTTGCGCCAGTAGTTCTAAGGCAGCAATACCTGCCAAAGAGTTCCCTGCCGCGTCAAGTTCCGGCGACCATACCGCGATACACATCTCCCCCGGCACCACGGCAATAATACCGCCGCCGACACCGGATTTGCCCGGCATCCCGACGCGATAGGCGAACTCACCCGCACCATCGTACATACCGCTGGTCACCATCATCGCATTAATCTGCCGTGCCTGACGGGCATCAATGAGCGGTGTCTCGCTACCCAGCGGATGCCCTTTATTGGCCAGATACACAAAGGTGCGCGCCAGCTCTTCACAGCTCATGCGCAATGCGCAGTAGTGAAAATAGGTGTGCAAAACGGTGATGACGTCGTTGTCGAAATTACCGAAAGACTTCATCAGATACGCAATCGCCGCATTGCGGTCGGAGTGCTCAAACTCGGAACGCGCAACGTGCCGATCGTAGTTGAGATCTGCCGATCCGGCCAGCTGACGCACCACTTCCAGCATTCTCTGCTTCGGTGCCGAAAGCCGGGTTTGCAGCATATCGCAGACCACCAGTGCGCCCGGATTGATGAACGGGTTACGCGGTTTACCCTGTTCCAGCTCAAGCTGTACCAGAGAATTGAATGGCTGACCGGACGGCTCTTTGCCGACACGCTGCCAGATTTCGCTTTCCTGATAACGGGTCAGCGCCAGCGTCAGGCTGAGAACTTTTGAGATCGACTGGATCGAGAAACGAATATCGGCATCACCGGCACGAAAGATCTCCCCTTTCGTGGTACACACGGCGATTCCTAAATGATCGGGGCTGACTTCCGCCAGAGCAGGAATGTAACCGGCCACTTTACCCCGACCTATCAGCGGCCTGACCTGCGCAAGAATATCTTCCAGCAAACTGTTATCAAGTTCGGTACCCAACGTCCTGCCTCCAGATGTAACAAAGGTGCCGGAAGGCACCTTTATGAGATTCAGAGATCCTCAGGATCTGCCTAAATCATTCGAGTTGTATCAAGGCGACAACTGAACTTATCCCCGGGAGCTTACAAAAGTAAGTGACCGGGGTAAGTGAAGGCAGTCAACGCAGAGACAATTCGAAGGATGACGGCAGAATCAGTCCCACCAGATATCGAATAACTCAGAAACTTCCACGTCTTCCATTTTATGGTCTTCTAACCATTTTTTGACCAGCGCACGTTGTTCATCAGTGCAATGGCCGATGTCCTGACGGCAAACCAGACCTTCCCATTGCAGATAGCCACTGCCGTCGAAGGCCAGCTTGTTTGGCTCGATCACACCGTCAATGAATTTATCCAGTGATTCGTCAATGGTTTCTACCGCGGTACCTTCCGGGAAACGCCATTTTACAGAGAAGCCCAGTTCCTGGAACTCGGCAATGTGTAACTTCTTACGTAAACGACGACTGCGATTTGTAGCCATTATTGCTTCCTCTCAAACATCAGATCCCATACGCCGTGGCCTAAACGCTGGCCACGCATTTCGAACTTGGTCACCGGGCGGGATTCCGGACGCGGGACATAATTGCCCTCCTGCGACAGGTTCACCCAGTTTTCTAAACTGGTCATGACGTCAAGCATGTGCTCCGCATAAGGCTCCCAGTCGGTTGCCATGTGGAATACACCGCCCACTTTCAATTTTTTGCGCAGCTTCTCAACGAACTCCGGCTGCACGATACGGCGCTTATTATGACGCGCTTTGTGCCACGGGTCAGGAAAGAATAGCTGCACCATGTCAAGCGAGCCATCCGGAATCATTTTTTCCAACACTTCGACCGCATCGTGACACATTACGCGCAGGTTACTGACACCCTCTTCATGCGCGGTCGCAAGACAGGCACCGACGCCAGGCGAGTGAACTTCAATGCCGATGAAATTCTGGTCCGGGTTCTGTTTCGCCATCGTGACCAGCGAGGTGCCCATCCCGAAACCGATTTCCAGCACAACCGGTGCCGGGCGACCAAACAAGGCATCAATTGCCAGAGGTTCTGCCTGAAACTCCACGCCCATCACCGGCCAGAAATTGTCCAGCGCGAATTGCTGACCTTTGGTCAGACGGCCCTGACGGCGGACAAAACTACGGATACGGCGCATCGCGCGACCGTTCTCGTCGAACTCCGGTGAAATGACGTCGTTTTTCATGGTGTTTCCACTCCGATTGGCAAGACGCGGTACCCGCGCGCGGATGCCTGTGCTTTGGTCACTGAATATAAGGAAAGGCGCATTATCCAAACTTACTCCCGATTAGCAAGGTTTGACGGCAGGAAATCCGTCAATACAGTGCGGAAAGTTCCGGTTTACAGCCAGACGGGAACTGTGATGTGATCAGCCCCGTCTTTTAACCCTGCCGGACTGTAATTCACCCATGATGGAAACCCCTGGTTTTATGGAAGCAAAAAGTTTTTCGCCGCTGGTGCTCGACTGGTATCAGCGCTATGGCCGCAAAACGCTGCCCTGGCAAATCGCAAAAACCCCCTATAAAGTCTGGCTTTCTGAAGTGATGTTGCAGCAAACGCAGGTAGCGACTGTCATCCCGTATTTTGAACGCTTTATGGAACGTTTCCCGACGGTGTCTGATCTCGCCGCCGCGCCACTCGATGAAGTACTGCATCTGTGGACCGGGCTGGGTTACTACGCCCGCGCACGAAACCTGCATAAAGCAGCGCAAACTATCGTCAGCCAGCACAGCGGCGTATTTCCAACAACCTTTGATGAAATTCTTGCGCTGCCCGGCATTGGCCGTTCCACAGCGGGTGCCGTTTTGTCGCTGGCACTGAATCAGCATTACCCCATTTTGGACGGCAATGTGAAACGCGTGCTGGCCCGCTGCTACGCCGTTGACGGCTGGCCGGGCGAGAAGAAAACCGAAAATAAACTGTGGGCGATCAGTGAGGACGTCACACCTGCCGAAGGGGTCGCGCAGTTTAATCAGGCAATGATGGATCTGGGTGCGATGGTGTGTACCCGCAGTAAGCCGAAATGCGAGCTATGTCCGGTGAAGTCAGGCTGTGAAGCCTATGCACATCACAGCTGGGCAAAATATCCGGGGAAAAAACCCAAGACGACGTTACCGGAAAAAACGGCCTTTATGCTGATGATCCAGCAGGAGGATAAAGTCTGGCTGGAGCAGCGTCCGTCCGTCGGCCTGTGGGGCGGATTGTTCTGCTTCCCGCAATATTCGACCGAAGACGAACTCACGCTGGGGCTGCAAAAATACGGTGTTACGCAAAATGCGTTGCAGCAGCAGACCGCTTTTCGTCACACTTTCAGCCATTTCCATCTGGATATCGTCCCGATGTGGTTAAATCTGCGTTCTCCGGCAGGTTGCATGGATGAAGGTGCGGGTCTCTGGTATAACTTAGCGCAACCACAATCCGTCGGGCTGGCTGCGCCGGTAGAACGTTTGCTGATGCAATTAGCAAAGCAGACCGCTGGCAAATAACCGCCCCAAAAGAACGACCGATAAGGAATTAGCATGAGCAGAACGATTTTTTGCACCTTTCTCAAGCGCGATGCCGAAGGGCAAGACTTCCAGCTGTACCCTGGCGAGATTGGCAAACGTATTTTCAATGAAATTTCTAAAGAAGCCTGGTCACAGTGGATGGCCAAACAGACCATGCTGATCAACGAAAAGAAACTCAGCATGATGAACCCGGATGACCGTAAATTGCTGGAACAGGAAATGGTGAATTTTCTGTTTGAAGGTCAGGACGTTCATATCGAAGGCTACACCCCGCCATCAAAATAATCATTTGTAACAATGGTTGAAACATTAAGGCAGGCGCTCCGGGCGCCTGCTTCTTTCAGCAGAAACGGCTTGTAAGATGAAGAAAATTTTAGCTTTGCTGATTATCGCGCCAATGTTGATCTCCTGCTCCGGCAGTAAGAAAAACCAGTTCAACGAAGCTTATGTGAAAGATACCAACGGATTCGATATTTTGATGGGGCAGTTCGCCCATAACATCGAAAACATCTGGGGCATAAATGAAGTGCTGATCGCGGGTCCGAAAGACTACGTGAAATATAGCGATCAGTATTACACCCGCAGCCACATCAACTTTGATGCGGGTACCATCACCCTCGAAACCATTTCAGGCACCGATCCGGCCGCCAGCCTGCGTAAGGCAATTATCAGCACCTTGCTGGTGGGCGATGACCCGGGTAACGTTGATCTCTATTCAGACGTCAACGATATCCAGATCAGCCGTGAACCGATGTTGTACGGTCAGGTTCTCGACAACACCGGTCAGCCAATCCGCTGGGAAGGCCGCGCAGCCAGCTTTGCCGACTATCTGATCCAGAACAAGCTGATGCGTCGTCAGTCCGGTCTGCACGTGATTTATTCCGTGACGATTCAGATGGTGCCAAACCACCTGAATCAGCGTGCGCATAAATACCTGCCGATGATCCGGGAAGCGTCCGCGAAATATGGTGTCGATCAGTCGCTGATACTGGCGATCATGCAAACAGAATCGGCCTTTAACCCGTATGCGGTCAGTAATGCTGATGCGCTGGGTCTGATGCAGGTTGTGCAGCACACCGCAGGCGTAGATGTATTCAAATCTGAAGGGAAATGGGGCAAACCGAGTCGCAGCTATCTGTTTGATCCGCAGAACAATATTAATACCGGCACCGCGTATCTGGCGATGTTGCAAAACGTGTATCTGGGGAATATCAGCAACCCGACATCGCGTCGTTATGCGGTGATTACTGCTTATAATGGTGGGGCGGGCAGCGTGTTGCGCGTGTTCTCAAGTAATAAAACTCAGGCGTTTAACATCATCAACAATATGTCACCGGGCGATGTCTACACCACCCTGACGACCAAACATCCGTCCGGGGAATCGCGCCGCTATCTGTATAAAGTGAACAATACTCAGCGCAGCTATCGCCGCGTGGATTAACATTTTGTCAGCAAATAGCCCTGAAGCGGAGGCAGAATAGCCGCCGTTTCAGGGCAAGACTTGTTCGATCGCCTTCAGATAACGGGAAATAACGATCTTTTCATCGAACTCCCTGACCATCTTTTTCCGACTCTCATTGCCCATTTCCAGACGTTGCACATGAGTCATATTAATTAGCCGCTCCATCGCCCGCGTTAAGCAGTCCGTATCTTGCGGCTCACACAGAAATCCATTTATCCCGTCATCTACCGCATCCTGACAGCCAATATTACGGGTGGTAATCAGCGGCTTTCCCATCGCTCCGGCTTCAAGTAATGATTTCGGCACGCCTTCACGATAAAAAGAAGGCAGCACAATACAATCAACCTGCGCGATTTCCTGCTCAACATTATCGGATGTCCCCAGATATAGAATATTACCTTCCTCAATCCAGGCGGCCATACGCTCAGTCTTCACCGCTGCCGGATTGCTAACATCCAGAAATCCCAACAAGCGAAATTCGCAGCGTTGACCATGACGCTTCTTGAGTTTACGTGCGGCTTCAACATAATGCTCAACCCCTTTGGAATAAAGCATGCGTGCAATCAGGGTGAAACGCACGACATCATCGTCGGGTGCCGGTGTCACATTAAAACGAACCAGATCAACCCCAGAACCCGGTAACCGTTCGGTATGTAAGTAATCAGGTAGCATTTCAGTCAGGAATAATTCGCGGTCATCCTCATTTTGGAAAAATATTTTGGCCGCGTAGCGCTGGCTGAACCGATACAGATGCTGACAGATTACCCTTACCATCCCTTTGCTCATGAAAACACTGCCCAGTCCGGCGATATTATTAATGGCTGGAATATTCAATACCTTTGCTGCGAGCGTAAAGTAGATATTATTTTTAGGTGTAAAATTCAGAATGACATCTACTTTTTCTTTACGTAATACATACCAGGACGAAAGCAGAGTAATAGAATCTTTAATAATGCTAGTCCCACCAGAGTCTATTTTCACTGAAACGGTTTTACATCCCAGTTCAGCAAGCCGGTGAGTATATTCATCCACAGGTGAGATGGCTATAACCTGATAGCCACTCTCTAACAGCGCAAGAATAGTATTTTTACGAAAATTATAAAGATACCAACTGGTGTTGGCGGTGATTGCGATGGTGTTTTTCTTATCGATTCCGTTCAAAATTATAGTTCCTTTTTGTTGCAGAAAATAACTTTCAACTCTTATTGCAATACATCCTGATTTATCCTTAAAGATTTCCAGCATGAATCAGAATACTTTTCTATTGCAGGAAGATTGTTATCTGTCGCAGCATTGACATTACAAATGCTGTAATCTCCTTTACTTGCAGATGAACTCCGATTATCAAAAATGTGAAAATTATTATTAACATGAATTTTAGGAATTGCCGATTTGATGAGAATACCTCTGACAACCTTGTCGAAGATATTACCTTTGATCGTGACGTTATCAGGAACAGTCCCTCCCGCATGCCTCAGGCTTATCACAATAGCAGCCATTCCATGCACATCAGTGAAATGATTACGACTGATCATAATGTTATAAATGCGCTGAAGCGAAGTGTTAGGTTCCAGATCAATGCTGCCTGGCATTCCTTTACGTGAAATACGGGTAAAGCGATTTCCATCAATAAGGATATCATGCCCGTCAATAATACTAATGCCATTACGGTTACTGAAGTTAACGCCGTCAAAGATGACGTTTCTTATCACAATATGGTGGTTTGAAACAACATTCCCCTGCCCGACATAAACTCCATCGCCACGAAACCCTGTGAGGTTTAAATTTGAAAGCGTAACATCGTGCGCATTGAATATACTGATCAGAGGATTATGTTCTGCAAAGCCGTTTTTTTCTGCGCCGCCAATAAAAGAAACCCCCGAAATTTGCACATTACTGACAGCCCTTGTGCTATCGCCCGAAGAAATATTTATCACGCCAACAGTATCCGGTAAGGTAAAAGTCTGTTGAATTTGCGCACCTTTTTCACCGGAAAGCGAGGTATTGCTGTCAATGAAGAGAGGATGACTGAGGAAACAGCCAGGGTGAATTATTTTAATCTGCGTATTTTTTATTTTCCTCTCTTTAAAAAAGTGATAAATGTCAGGCGTAATCAGGCAGTCAATGATGACTGTTTCAGCCCGACATAAAGAGCCGCTCATCAGCACTATCAGTACAACGCAAAAAAAACAGAGAGGATGTTGCACCCTAAGCGCTCCTGCGGGAAAGCAAATAATCTTTATAGTGGCTGAAGAAATCAAAGCGAATTCTTTCTAATAATTCAGGTTGATAAAAACGCGCCTTATTAAACGAGTAGTGCGCCATCATTAACATTTCCTGACGGTTATTCAGTAATTTCTCAATGTTTTTTGCCAACCCATTGGCATCATCGGGCTTATGCAAATATTCGCTTTGACATAACTCAGGCATTCCTCCGGCAGAACTGGTGATCACGGGGCAGGCTCGCGACATGGCCTCTATCACAGCCCGTGGCAACCCTTCCTGATTACTCGGCTGCACATAGAGATCGACAGTATCAAGAAATGAAAAAATGTCTTTCCCCGGCGTCCTTGGTCCGGAAAAAATAATATTGTCACGCAGGAATAATTCATCAATCATTTTAATATTCTTGAATTTACTTCCCGCACCCGTGATTTCAAGAACGATCGAAAAGCCTCTGTTTTTTAGCCGATAAATTGCTTGATAAAGGGTATTAAAACCTTTGTGTGGACTGTCAAGAGAAGCAATCATACCTATTTTGAAAGGCCCGCTGGAAGACGCAGTGATTTTATGCAGCCTTTGATTAAGAACATAAGCCGAAGTCGGCAATAATTCTACGTTAGAAGCAGACACTACATGATGTCTGTTGGGATAGCGTTTTTGCAAAAAACTGCCTGTCACATAAATAGCACCCCAGGCTTTTTTAATCGCCTGCTTCACTCGCCAGGTTAATACCGGGGCATAGAGTAATCCTTTCAATGAGCCGTATCCGACCATCGCATCCCAGGGGCACGCGACCACCTCAACGACATAAGGAATATTCATCTGCCGCGCAAGCTTTGCGGTAATAAGACCTGTTTCGCTGGGTAACCTGATCACAACGCCATCACAGCCTCTGAGAGCTTCTTTAATTGCGATGACATTTTTACGGGAGGGTAATAACACAGACTTCAAAGAGGAATGATTTTCTATTTTTTTGAAAACCATTCCATCGCCGCTGGCCAGAGTCCAGTGCGGCGAAAATGAGGAATCACTTTTATAACGAGATAAAACTATTATTTCATTAAAATGATGAAAATACCGGGCAAAAGCAGAATAAGGAAGTTTACCAGGAGAATATACTTTCTCATCGTGATGAATAAAATAGTGGTCATGCGCAAAAACCATTTTCATGGTAATTCCTTAACTTTCATTGCAGGGGATCCAGCATACACCCCCGCCGTAAGGTGTTTTTTGGTAACAGAATTCGCCGCTACCACGACGTCAGAATCAATGACCGAACCTGCCAGGATCCTTACTCCGCATCCCACCCATACATTTGAAGCAATACAAACATTTCTCAGGTCGAGCGACTGATATTTAAAGGGCTGTCCGCACAATTCGTAACGATGTTCAAAGGAGATGATCGAAACAGAATGTGCAAACGATACATCACTGCCCACAGAAATATTTCCGGCAGCATCAACATAAGCACGTTCATGAAAACTGATATTACTACCCAGTGAGAGGTTTTGCGGATTTTTGAATACGCACCATCGTCCGATATAGACATTCTCTCCGCACGTTTTTACCAGCGTACGAATAAGAATATAACGGATCCCTACCCCGATTCTTCCGGGAAAACCGGAGAAGACATCCAGAAGATAAGCGCGGAAAATTTGCGGTAAAAGAGACGTTATGGCACATAAAACGAGAATAACTCCCCGCCAGCGACGAAAAGACGCACGGCCAGTTTTAATATTTTCAGGCATATAACCTCAATATTTCTGCCGCATTCTGCCCGATTGAAAAGCGCCCTGTTATTACATCAGTATTGATTTTTTTCGTTGCTGACTGAGTCATCAATACATCAATCTCTGACGTCCATGCGCAGAGATCGCTGAGTGACTGATGGGAAATACGCTCAGTCACATCAATAAGCCGCGGAACGTGCAAGGACGCGATGACCGGTAATCCGGCAGCCTGAGCTTCAATAGCCGCAAGCCCGAGACCTTCGTGCAGCGACGGGAACAGGAACACATCCATAACATCGCGTAAAATTAACAATGCATCATTTCTTGCGCCGGTCAGGATAACTTTGTCAGCGAGACCCCGCTCCACGGCCCTTTTGTGCAAGTCTTTTCGCAAACTTCCTTCACCTACAATCAGTAAACACACATCTTGATCCCGGTATTGCGACAGTATTTCAAGCAGGAATTTGTGATTTTTGACGGATTCCATTCGCCCGACGGTTCCCAATACGAACGTGCTTTCAGCAATGCCCAGATCATGTTTAAGACTGGTGGGAGCAGTAGACACAAGACGATGGAAATCTTTACCACAGGGAATAATATTGACCACAGGCGCCCCCGTTTTATAGTGGCAACGCGCTGAATCTTCACTTACCGCGACGCAACAGGTTGAATAACGCTTAGCCAGGAGAATTTTGAAACCGATTTCAACGCGTTTTATCAGACCAGCATTTTGGTAGTGCAGCGTTCGATCTGAATGAGCATGGGAAATAATCCGTGCTATTCCACACCTTTTAGCAATGTACGCCACGAGACCATTATTGAAGCTGACATGACTATGACAGACGTCATATTTGTTATTCCTGAAAACGGAGAATAAGGCAGCCAGGTATTTCAGCGGTTTTTTATAAGAAGGAATATGTATTATTTTGCAATCCATAGCTAATAAAGCATCTTCGTAAAACCCTTTATGGGGCTTATCGACGATAAAGGTGTGTTGAATACTTCCTGAGGTTTCTATCGCAAAATCAAAAAGCCAACTTTCAATCCCACCGATATCCAATTGACCTAACAGGTGTACAACTTTAATTTTCTTCATCTGATGTCCCTGAGGCGTAGGTTCTTAAATAAAGCAATATGGAGAAAATAACCAGTGGCATAATTAGCAATTGTTTTCTGAAAACGGCATCCCCCACGCTTCCAAAAGTATAATCGGTACGGATAGCGTAGAACCCAACCAACGTCATTACGGCAGAATAAATCAGGACACACATAATCGATGACATCAGTCTGGAGTCCAAAATGAGTGTGGTATATTTTATTGTCCTGATAATAAGAAGAACTAAAGTCACAATGACACAGAGCGCAGGTAGTAATGTAAACCCTTCATAATTCATCCACTGCGCAGGGTTAGGGGCCATATACATAAAAGCAAAAATCATTGGCCAGTTAATAATCAGCAGAATAGATTTGAAAAATGCGGCCAGCATGAGAATAAAAAAAGCCCCTAACGTGATGAACTTCATTGCCCGGTAATATTCCAGAGTAAAAACCACATACAGAAGTGCCGTTACGGGAGAATAAGGTCGGAGCAGGAAACAATAGCCAGCCAGCATCAGTATCACAACGGCCTTTAATAATCGCATCACTTTCCCCTGCGTCTTACAAAAATCGACTAACGCCAAAGCCAGAAGGATTGTCAGAAAGAGAATGAATATATCTTTACCAAAAACTGAAGAAAAATAATTAAACGTTGGAGAAACAATAATCAGGGATATCAGAACACAGCGAAAATCAACTGAACTCACATTAGAAAATAATCGACTCATTGCCGCGATGCTCATCAATTTAAACATACAATTGAAAATAACAATATAAAATGGATCTTTGGCAGGCATCAAACTATAAAATATTTGAACTGGCACCCCGAAAATAAAGAAGGATCCCGGCCCTTCAGTCATGCCGTTCTCATGCATTGTGGCCATTCTCGCCACAGCACCGGATAAAATTTCACCCAGCGAATTATTTGACAGTAAAAAATTATAATATCGTACGGCATCTATCCCGGGGAAAATATTAAAAAAATTAATACAATAAAAAGTATAGATAGCAGAAAATAGTAATGCCGCAATGATCAAATAATTATACCGGGCTCCTGGAATGGTAATCGCGGGAATGCTCAACGCGGTCAAAGTAAAAATCACCACGCCTGCAGCATCACGGGCATCAAAAATAAGATGTGTTATACTTACAGAAGTGAGCATCATCAAACAAAGGTAAATAACACCACGTTTAAAATTAATATTCACTGTTACCTCACTGGTCGCTCTCTGTCACAGGCCTGAACACAGTTATATACATCAGCAAAGCAACAAAACTATTTGAGAAAAACAATACCCATGGTACAGAAAACACGTTCATAAACTTACAGACCAAGAATAATATGACACAATGAATAACCCCACCCGTAAAAGTACAATAAGAAATTGCTTTACTCTTCCCATAAAAAAAACAAGTCGATGCCATAATCAGATAGAACCCCTGCGATAAAAATGCAGGAACCATAATGACTACAAATCGTTTAACGTCCTTATACTCCTCACCCGCCACCAGATTGTATATTCCCTCGGGAATTAACTGTGCCAAAATGGTTACCAGTGTGCTCAGAAAAAAATACCCAACGAAGATCAGCGTAAAGTGTTTACGGCTGATTTTATTATTTTTCAACTGACTGTACAGGTGAGGTGTTAATGCTTTATTCAGGGCCATCAGCACCACAGTAATAATTACGCTTAACTGAAATGATGCAGAGTAATTTCCCAGCGTGGAGCTGGAAAAATAGTTACTGATCATAATCCTGTCCAGTCCTGACCGGGCCAGAAAGCTCATATTATGAATAATGAGTGGAATACCAAAAAGTAGCAATTGTGATGATGTTTTTTTAACGGTATCAAAACAAAAATCAGCCTGCTTCAGCCAGTTTCTGTTGGACCATGAAGAAATAAATATTGAAATCAGGAAACCAAGAATAATCGCGTAAACCCTGATTTCATAGCTTACCTTAAAACAGTACAGGAACAATAATGTGATAACGAATGACATTGCTGCATTAAGGACTTGAGCAGTCATGTATTTCTTCGCTTCTTTCCTGGACTGATTAATCGATACTAGGTTTGTATAAATACATTGAAAATATCCCGCAATCGCGGCAAGAATAATTATATCACTCGGATAAAAAGCATATACCCCAGCAACGCAAAGGATAAAGGCAACGGATGATATAATGACAGAGGAGAAGAAATAGTCTGCCGAGTTGTAATCTTCTTGCGTATATTCGTACTTAATTATTGCGGCAGATGCGTTTAGTCCAATGAAGACAAAGAAGACCGCGACATAGGCATTAAATAAGGATATTTTCCCATACTGCTCAGGGCCTAAAGCACGTGAGAGAACAGGGAGAAGAAGGAAGGGGAAGATTTTTACAATCAGTTCCCCGCCGACATACATAATACTATCACTGAATATCTTTCTCATTATTTTTCACTAACTGGCATGATAAGCATCGTGATTCAGTCTTGATTGTCAAAAATAAGAATCTCTGTTAACCCCTGCAATATCAAAACTCAGTGGTAAACTCTCATGTTTCAGGCGAATGATATTCATAAATTTCTTTTTTCCCATAGTTATAAAAACCAGAAGGTTTATTAACTACTGCGTTGAGTATCACTCCATTAATATCAATGTTATTTCTGTTAAATACTCTGATTGCGGATTCTATTTCACGCACTGTGCTCTGCTCAAATTTAGCGACCAGCATAGAAATACCTGCGTACCTACCTATAATAACGGCATCGCTTACCGCAAGGACTGGTGGCGCATCAAGTATGACGAAATCATAATTGTCTGAGGCCCAATGAATAAGATCGTGATACTGCTTACGCAGCAAAAGCTCTGAAGGGTTTTTTGACCACTTCCCGCGAGTGATAATATCCAGTCCGGGGATTTTAGTACTCTGAACAGCTTCCTGACACGTGATTGAACCCGTAATCGCATCGGTTAACCCGACGTTCTTAATATCGAAGATCCGATGCGCATATCCTTTTCGCATATCACAGTCAATATATAAGACCCGCTTGTCAGCCTGACTCACTACCACTGCAAGGTTGGAGCTGATGAATGTTTTCCCTACCTCCGGAGTGGCACCGGAGATCATCAACACATTTGAACGAGCTTCCATCATCGAGAAATACAAACTGGTTCTTAAATTCCTCAGAGCTTCTATCGCAATATCTGATGCTTTTTCAAGTGCTAACAAACTAACAGGCCGAGTATCACTCATAGAATGAGAATAGTGATTATTCCTCCACTCTGACAGAGGCACATTTGAAACGACATTAAGTCCGATATCTTCAAGTATTTCTGCGGAGTCGATACCCTGCTGTAATGAGACCTGTGCCAGTATAAATCCAACTGATGAAATCAATCCCAGGCAAGCAAAGATAAATATTACCAGGACTTTATCAGGCTTAACCGGTTTTAATCCTGTGACGGCACTGTCGATAATTCTGACAGAGCCAATAGTACTTGCCTGGCTGATTTTAAGTTCTTGCTGCTTATTCAACAACTGCATATAAACGAGCTGACCCGATTGGACATCCCGCGTCAATCTGACGACTTCCTGTTGCGTCAGAGGCATGGTGCTGACTTTTTCATTCAGATTTTTCTTTTCATCTTTCAGAACCTGGATTTTTTCAATCAATGCTAAATAAGCCGGATGTTGTGTTGTATATAACTTTGAAATTTCGGTTTCTTTAAGGATAAGCTGATTAATCTGACCATCGAGTTGCACCATGCTATCGAGAGTTGATTTTGCTTCCATCGGTAAATCTACGGAATTGTTACGGCTTCTGAAGGCGTTTAATTTCGTTTCCGCGATTCCGAGATTGTTTTTTACCTGCGGAAGCTGACTCTTAATAAATTCCAGACTCTTCTCCGCTTCTTCCGCTTTTCGGTGAATACTTTGACGAGCATAGCAATCAATGATTGTCTGAAGGATGTTCTTAATTTGTTTACGATCCCTGCCATTGTAGCTAATAGTCAAAATACCGGTATCTTTGCCCTGATCGATGACGTTGACATTAGCTCGTAACTCCTCAATGACCTTGAGTGTTTCAACTTTGGTAACAGAAAACTTATCTCCCTTAAGAGCATGTATTTCGTTCACTTCAATACGAAATTCAGGAGTTTCCAGTATCTTCCCTGCCATTCCTGATACGGTAGTACCGGACGGTGACGTTATCTGATACTCAGCGTCACTGAGAATTTCAAGCGTATAAGAACCTCCGATAACATCTCTGCGTGGCTCAAAGATATCCACCGCGATCCGCGGTACTCCAGGCTGTGAGTAACGTCGTATCGCCTCTCCAATGATGGGGAAACTGATAAAACGAACTTCAGTATCCAGATTCAGTTTAGCAACCGTTTCTCCAAGGATTGCCCGGGAGGTAACCAGTTGCATTTCTGTTGCAGAAACAGGCGATTTCGCCGGCAATAATTGCGAGATATTACTCATCATGTCGATTTCACCTGAGTGATCGACCTGAACTAAAGCGTCAGCATGATAAACCGGAGATGATAAAAAGGCATATAACAAACCGATAAAGACAAAAATAAAGGTAATCACAATAATAATGTATCTTTTATCAATGATAGCGCCCATATTTTTACGTAAATCAAACTCGTCCGGGATACATTTATTTCCTGACTGACCCGTCATTTTTCCAATCATTTTAAACCCTGATAATTTAAAGCAGCCTTCCAGCCAGATACTGACTCTTTTATAAGAGAGAATATATAATCAAATGCTTCCATATCTTTTCCATAAGGATCGGGAATTTCTTTCCGCTGATTCCAGTGGCCCAGCAGCATAATTTTCCCTCTGATTTCGGGTAAAGAATGAGTGATGGCACTGATATGTGTCCGCTCCATCACCAGAATAAGATCAAACTCCTTACCCCTTTCTGGTGTGAACGGCTTCGCCTTATGATTTTCCAGTGATATCCCGTGGCGTTCTGCCACCATTTTTGCCATGTGATCAGCCCTTTGTCCGTTAAGCGCAGATAAGCCTGCTGACTGTATATTTTTTTCAGGCAGACATTGTTTCATCAAGGCTTCGGCAATCGGTGAGCGACATATATTCCCCACGCACACCACCAGGATAGAATTAAATATCACCTTTTCTTACCAGTTTCGAATATAACGGGCAGTTTCGGTCAGATCATGAACCCCGGTAATGGTTGGCAATAATTGTCCGATAATACGGTTCCATTTAGCCAGCGGAGCTGTCGTCACATAAACAATATCGTAAGGCTCAAGCTGGAATTCGGTTCCCAGCACCAGTGCCGTAGCATCGCTTGCATTCAACTGGTAGATGTTCGCTATTTTCTTTTTAGCATCCCCTTTCAGGGTTCTGATGACAAATACCCCTGTGGCATCCGACGTTAACGGATCCATGCCTTCGGCATTAGAGAGGGCTTCGGTCAGTGTCATGCCGCTACGATCCATGCGAAGTGTCGTTTGCTTTTTCACTTCGCCCATCACGAACACTTTCAGCTCGTCGTTTCTCGGGACATAAAGGATATCTCCCGGCTCAAGCAAACGGTTCTGCCGCATATCTCCATGCTTCATTAAAGACTGCAGTGAAATGAGAGATTTCTCGCCATTATGCGACAACACGATATTATTCCAGTCCGCATTTTCACTTAATCCCCCCGCCAGATTAATTGCGTCCATGATGGTCATGGGAACGTTAGTGACAGCTAACTGACCGGATTTTTCCACCTCACCGGTGACATAGACTTTCTGCGAGCGGAACGTCGCAACATTGACATCGACCTGCGGCGATTGAATATATTGGGTGAGCCTAGCGGTAATATCACGACGAATTTCAGAGGTCGTTTTGCCTGCCACGTTGACCATCCCTATGTAAGGGTAAAATATGGCACCTTCGGCGTTAACCCAGTTCCCGGCATCGCCGGCACTTCGATACTGACCGGCAGGTGTCGTCAGTTCAGGATGATCCCATACCGTAATTGTTAATATATCGCCGATGCCAACATAGTACTGGTACTTGTTAACACGTGAATCAAGGTCGCTATTGACTGTCGCAATGGCAGGGTGACGAACAAGTGACTCCACCAGTTTAGGCGTGATGGGATAAATATCGACCATTGCATTAATATCCTGATAAGGGCCGTTTTCTTCCACGACATTTTTACCCGAAGTACTTATACCGATACCAGGCGATAACGAACATCCACAAAGCGATACTACAAATATGATGAGTGGAATAGTAACAATCTTAACTTTCATAACGTTTTAACCGTTTATTTTCATGGGGAGTAGATTTAATGGTGTTGTTTTTAGCAAAATCTTCACAAGGAGTCTGGAGGGAATATTGTTACTCAATTTAGGGATCGATAAATATTGCGATAGCATTGAGTATTTTTTCACGCTACCGCCCATGGATGTTGTAGACATCCATTAGAATAATAAAATCACCAATAAGTCCTTTACAAAAAATTTAATATTAGCCAGTCTCCGCTTAAAAAAAGCAGAATTTAAACATATCTATAAATTAGTATAAATGCCGACGACAATAACAGATCGTTTATCGTCGTGTTTATTGTACTGATATTTCTATGGTTTCATTATTATTCTCATCTCCCGGGGAGACTTCTGAATATTTTGTATGAATCGCCAGCCAGTGACGAACAAAACAATAGATGACAAAAATCAGGCAGAATAAAAATAAAGACAGCAGTTCATTTACTTTAAGAATATTTAATCCGATACCAAATGCATTCATCAAAAAAGAGCCAAGAAGAATAATACTGAGAGTTTTTTTATTGGAGAAACCATAATTTATGAGCAAGTGGTGCAGATGCGTTCTGTCTGGCTTGAAAGGAGAATGTCTTCGGATGAGACGCCCAAACATCACCGCAACCAGATCCATCAGTGGGACAGCGATCAACCAGATTGCGGTTGCAGGTGCCATCACGGCGTTATATTCCCCGGTGGCCAGCATGATAGCCCAGATAACCGTAAACCCAAGGAATGTACTCCCCGCATCTCCCATAAAAACTTTCAACCTGGAACAGCTGACATTCAGGATAATGAAAGGAACAATTGCCGCAATAAAAAGCTGACAGTACAGCGCCATAGGTATTTTCCCTGCCACAGCAAAGCAGATTGCCAATCCCGTAAATGACAGAATACTTAACCCGCCTAACAGCCCGTCAATTCCGTCTATCATATTGAAAGCATTAACTGATGCCCAGACAGCCAGCAATGAGACGGGGAAACTTAAGATCCCCAACCTAAGCTCGTAATTGTTCCACAAATTGCCGAAAGAGCTAATATATACGCCGTCAGACATAATGATAATTGCACCTGCCGCCTGAACAATCACGCGAAGAAATACTGAAAGAGCATAGCGATCGTCAAGAACACCGATACAAACCAGAAGGAAGCTACTCATCAGAAAAGCATTATTGTGCGCAACGGAAGGAAAAAAAAGTAAATTTATTACTACCACCGTGAGATAGATAGCAATGCCGCCTACCAGCGGAATATTACTGCTGTGTTTTTTTCTGTAATCAGGCTTGTCGACCAGTTTTAATTTAATACTTACAGCCCTGGCCGCCAGTAAAAAAATAAAACAAATGATAGGGGTGACAAATAAAAATCCGTACATCCCGTTAACATCCTTTTCCATGGAGTTTTTATTTTAACAGTTGAAGTAAGCTTGGCAATTTATAGGAACGGAAAGTAAAAAGCAACATCTGGAAACAAGTTTGATTTGAAAGTTGAGAGGAAGAACATGAAAATAACACGTACAATTAATATCACACAAAGCATACAAAAAACGAATTATTCTCTGTAATTAATAACACAAACAAATAATCAAACGAACTAACACAGACTATTTATATTAATGGCAATACTTGAAACAATAAAACATTCACAAAGCATATCAATATCATAAATAATGGAGAGGTTATTGCCTCCCCATTATTTGAAAACCAGCAAGCGGATAATTTATTTTTTACAGCAAATTACGCAGAAACCACATACCCCATCACGCGCTTCCAGCCGACCGTTTTTTTCTCAATATACACACCCTGCAATTCTGGGGAGAAACCCGGCAGCAGATTGATACCTTCTTCCAGCGCCATAAAATAGCGCTGAACCGCCCCGCCCCACAGTTCGCCCGGCACGACACATAGCACGCCAGGAGGATATGGCAGCGCGCCTTCCGCAGCGATACGGCCTTCGGCATCACCAATTGCCACCAGCTCGATGTTATCGCGGATAAACTCGTTATGCGCATCCTGCGCATTCATCACTACCTTCGGGAAACTCCTCTCACGGAACATCTCTTTCTGTAACTCTTTCACATCAAAGCTGACGTAGAGATTATGCATTTCCTGGCACAGCTGGCGGATGGTGTAATTCCGGTAGCGATCTTCGTTTTTGCGATACACCGTCGGCAGCACTTCGCTGAGCGGCGCATCTTCTTCGATGTATTGCTCAAACCGCACCAACTCTTCCACCAGCAACTGCATTTTGGCCGGTGTTTCCGCCGGGGTAAGCAGGAACAAAATCGAGTTCAGGTCACATTTCTCCGGCACGATGCCATTCTCGCGCAGATAGTTCGCCAGAATGGTCGCCGGTATGCCGAACTCCGTGTATTTACCGCTGGAAGCATCAATGCCCGGCGTGGTCAGCAGCAGCTTGCACGGATCAACGAAATACTGTTTCTCGGCATAACCGTCGAAGGCGTGCCAGCGTTCACCCGGCACAAAATCAAAGAAACGCACATCGTTGGCCATTTCATTGGTTTCATGATCCTGCCAGCGTTTGCCGCCGACGGTTGGAGGAACGAACGGTAAAATCATCGAGCACTGATCAAGCAGCATTTTGCGGGTTTCGATGCCAAGCTTCACGCACTCCATCCACATGTGTTTTCCGCTGCCACCGGCATGAATGCGCGCATTGACGTCAAGCGCGGCAAACAACGGATAAAACGGGCTGGTCGAGGCATGCATCATAAACGCATTGTTGAGCTTTTTATGGCTGCAATGACGCTTCTGGCCTTTGATGTGATTGTCTTTTTTGTGGATCTGCGAGGTCTGCGAGAATCCGGCCTGCTGCTTATGTACCGACTGCGTAACGATAATGCCAGGGTCATTTTCGTTCAGCTCCAGCAGCAGCGGCGAGCATTCTTTCATCATCGGGATGAATTGCTCGTAACCGACCCACGCGGAATCAAACAGGATGTAATCACACAGATGACCGATTTTATCGACCACCTGACGCGCGTTGTACACGGTACCGTCATAAGTACCAAGCTGGATAATCGCCAGGCGGAACGGACGTTTTTCAGTCGCGCGATGTGGCGCCACTTCTTTGATTTGTGCTCGCAGATAAGTTTCATCGAAACAAGCCGCATCAATGCCGCCGATAAAACCGAACGGATTACGCGCTGTTTCGAGATAAACCGGCGTAGCGCCCGCCTGCAACAGCGCACCGTGATGGTTTGATTTGTGGTTATTACGGTCGAACAGCACCAGATCGTCGCGGGTCAGCAGCGCGTTGGTGACGACTTTATTGGCCGCAGACGTGCCGTTGAGCACGAAATACGTTTTATCTGCGCTGAAGACTTTAGCCGCATACTTTTGGGCATCTTTCGCTGAACCTTCGTGGATCAGTAAATCGCCCAGTTTGACGTCCGCATTACACATGTCGGAGCGAAAAATATTCGGGCCATAGAAATCATAAAACTGGCGCCCTGCCGGATGACGACGGAAAAACTCGCCGCCCTGATGCCCCGGACAAGCGAAAGTGGCGTTCTCCATCTCGACATACTTTTTCAGCGTATCGAAAAACGGCGGGAATAAGGCTTCTTCATAAACCTGTGCGGCAGACTCAATCTGCGCGGCATAAAATGCCTGATTGGCGTCCGATAGCGTGATTACGCCTTTCAGCAACGGCAGAAACTCAGGTGAAATCTGCTCTGTACCCTGCACCGCAACAAACGCGGGAATACCAAATCCCAGCGTTTCAATATCCGCCAGCCTGCCGTGGTTCAGGTCACCGACAGAAATAATGATGGCCGCAACGTCCGCGTAATCGGCGCGACGCAGGTCAACGACCAGACGTGCTGTCTGGAGATAAGGGGCGACGGAAGCGCTTGCTGCAAGTTTTAAGTGTTTCATTCAGGCTCTCAAACGGTTAAGTAAGAGGGTGTGCCAGGTGGCACGGCAATGAGCTGGCGCATACGTCATTAAAGGTATAGAGCGCAGAGTCCAGCCCGGCAAATGACGTTGGCTAAAGCGAGATATCGAGTGCAACAGAACAATGCCGGTATGGCAAAGTGGTGACAAATCGGGTTTCAGGCCAGGCCACGTCTGATAGACAACATTAAAATCAGAGAACTGCTCTGTTTTATTCTCTGTTTTTAATAATGCCTGACAGCGAGCAAACGGTAGCCTTACCGCATGAAAGAGACTACAAATGGAGGAAAACTGAAATCGTGGTGTTTACAGCACCCGGAGATCATCATCAGATTGTTTGTGCACTGACGAACAGTGCGATGTGATAAACCAGCCATGCCGCAACCCTCTTGAGCTGTCGCGTGAAAACGGGATCAGAGTTGTTTAATAAATCGGCGCAATAATGGCATCTTTTACCCCCCTGTTCAACCCTGAACATTGCGCGAATTTCTTACAGAATGCGACATGGATTACGCCCGGAATTTCCGCGCTTTTCGGGATTATTGCCGGGTACGAACGGGGTAAGCGGCCTGAACCCTAAGTTAAATCGTCAAATTGTCGTAAAAAGCATCAGTCGGTTGACGAACCCCGCGGTTGTCACAAAAAGCCGTTGACGGCACATGCCCGATACGGTTTAATGCGCCCCGTTGCCCGGATAGCTCAGTCGGTAGAGCAAGGGATTGAAAATCCCTGTGTCCTTGGTTCGATTCCGAGTCCGGGCACCAAATTTAAAGAAACCCGCCTATGGCGGTTTTTTTGCTTTCAGAGATACGGACTCTCCATCGAACTCCGTTCGATGACTCGCCTTGACAGGCTCGCCCTGCGGGCCAACGGCAAAGCCGTTGTTCAAACGCCTGCGGCGTTAGTCCGGGTCCGGGCACCAAATTTAAAGAAACCCGCCTATGGCGGTTTTTTTGCTTTCAGAGATGCGGACTTCTTCAGTGTGTCAGGGAAACCCGTACTCATTAAACGCCCCGATAGCCAGGCGTTTAATGAAGTTTACGATTGTCGCTATTTCGACATTGTCACCAAAATAGGCTTTTTCACGAACAGTCCGTAGCTTAACGCGCCCAGCATCAGTAAACCGGCACCGAGAAAGAAGACGTTGGTGAACTGCCCGGTTGCATCCAGAATAAGCCCGGTGACAATCGGCGCACAGGCCGCCCCCAGGAAACCACCGAAGTTCTGAATGGCGCCCATCGATGCCACCTGCTCTTTCGGCGCAATGTCTGAGGCCAGCGTCCAGATGACACCCTGCGGCAGTTGCGAGAAGAAGTAGCCAACTGACAGCAGCGCGATACTCAGTGTTGTGTTGTGCACAAAAGGAATCGGCGCCACAAAGCAGGCCGCCAGCGCTGCACCGGCCACAATCGGCACCTTACGCGCGGTAATCGTCTTCACACCGCGACGGATAAGACGGTCAGAGATAGCCCCGCCGCACAACACACCTAAAATCCCCGCCAGGAACGGAATGGCCGCCAGCCAGCCTGTTTGTTTCAGGCTAAAACCCAGCGATTTTTCCAGGTAGCCCGGCAGCCAGGTCAGGTAAACCCAGATAGTGAACATGATAGAAAAGTTGCCGATCACCATAAACCAGGTGGTTTTATGCCTGAACAACGCTCCCCAACTCGCCTTGTTATTGCCGTTAACTTCGGTCACCGACTTCTGCACCAGCTGAGAATTGGCGTGGATCACCTTTTCTTCGCGCTCGGTCGGATTGCGGTAAAATTTCAGCCATACCAGCAGCAGCGGGATCCCCGCCAGGCCAATGGCAATAAACATGCCGCGCCAGCCGAGCGTTAACAGCAGCACGGTCAGGATTGGCGGTGCAATGGCATTGGCAATCTGCGAACCGGTATTGATGATGGAGGTCGGCAGCGCGCGCTCTTTATCAGAGAACCAGCGGTGAGTAATCTTGATGCCGGAGGTAAAGAACGGTGATTCGGAAATGCCCAGCAGCATGCGCAGGGCATAGAACATGGAATAACCATTAACGAAACCTGCCATCACCGTGAAGGTGGACCACAGCCCCACGCCCCACGAGAACATTTTTTTAGGACCGAAACGGTCAACCAACCAGCCCGCAGGCAGGTTTGCCAGCGCATATGGCCACAGGAAAGCAGACAGCAGCAGGCCCATTTCCGTCTGGCTGAAACCAAACTCTTTCGCAATGGTGGTATTAGCAATACTTAAATTGGCACGGTCGAGATAATTAATGACCGCCGCCATTAACAAAATAAAAATAATGCCCCAGCGCAAGCGTGAAACAACAGGAGCAGCCGTTTTAACCAAAGATGTATCGGGAGGAGAGGTAGCGTCTTTCATCATTTTAATTATCCACTATTGGTTATTCATAAATAAGTCATCATTGAACAGACTCAGGTGAATTTTAATCACAGCTTTACGAATAAAAGACTGACTTCGGGTATTACAGCAAGGGCGATGTAAATCTTGCGGAAAGAAAACGGCAAACATGCCGGGTTCCAAACGAATCAGCGATTCATTATTCGTTTCCTGATAAAACACGATGTCGTGCTTCTCCGCCCGGTCTTCTGCCACCTCGTGCTCCGCCGCACCGCGCGCCACACCGATGGTTTCTTCTCCCTGCAAGAGAAATTGAATATCTGCAAACCTGAAATGTGACTCAGCCCGCATTTCATGAGCAGGAACGGTATTCATTTCCTGGAGAAGGCAAAACATCTTGTCCGGAATAATATCGAATTTCCCTGGTGTCAGCGTGGTAAAATCGGTTTGAGTAATATACTCAATACCTTTATTAATAATCGGATGGAAAGCGAATTTTTCACGTTCCCAGTCTCTCAGGCAACATACGATCATGTTGAATAATCCTTTTATATTTATATTCAGGGTCGGATTACGGCTAAAAAGGTTATAGATTTGAAACTGACGGCCTGGCAGCATCATCATGTGCATTGAATATCCGACCAGGCCATTAATCAGCGGATAAGATGTCAGCCCATCCGCATCACTCATGGCTATCTCACCTTATACGGCGGCGATTTTTTTCTGCCACAGCGCCGTGCCGCTGTGAATTTGATCCAGCAATACGGTCAGCCCCCAGAACTTTTCCAGCACATTGTCTTTATTCACACGGCATAACTCGCTGTCGAAAGTGCCCAGTCGCTGATGATAAATCTTGGCATTCTTCGGATACCCCAGTGTTTCAGTCACCGCGCCCAGCGACAGGAAAATGGCTAACTCGTCGGCGAGTTGCGGCTGGCTTGCCGCCTTGTGATACAGCCAGCTGTAAAGCTCGGGGTGGAAATTGGTGAACACGCCGCTGAATCCTTTAGACCCCGCCTGCATCGCCGGATAAGCAATCGCGGCATTAGCATTAATGATGTTCAACGGCGTATTTGCCACCAGCTTCACGCGGCGGGTAACGGTTGCCAGGTCACAGCTCACGTCTTTCAGTACAACGAAGCGGCCGGTGTTGGCGCAGTAAGTGAGCTCTTCGTCGGTCAGCAGACGGCGATACGGTGCAGGACACTCATACAAACCCAGCGGCATGGATTCAGGCAAGGCACTCAGCAACTTATCCAGCGTGGCAAAGAAGGTCTCACTGCCCTGATTTTTCGGATCGAGATGGTTGGTGACCAGCACCAGTGCGTCGGCTCCGGTTTTCGCCATCGCACTCAGCTCACTGATTTGGTCATTGATATCATCACTGATATGGCCCGAGGCAATCACCGGCACGCGCCCCGCAACGTGCTTCACCACAAACCCGGCCAGCGCAACGCGCTCTTCGAGGGTCAGAAACTGCATTTCGCTCGACTGACACACGGCGAACAACGCATCCACACCTTTCTCAAGATACCAGTCGATCAAACGGGTCAGGCCCGGATAGTCAATCTGGTTGTCTTCGGTGAAAGGGGTCAACATCACCGGCACGATGCCTTCAATACTTTTAGTCATGACTGCTCCTTAAGACGGAATCGATTACGTGGCCGCTAAACTCAATGCATCAAGGCAGCGACCGTCACAAGAAACTAAAGAATTACCGCAGCATTTATCGCTGCGCCAGACGTGCTGAAACCTGAGCCTTATCAGGCATGTTTGATGCACCTTCACGCTCGACGGCCAGCGAGGCAAACGCCGCGGCATAGGTCGCCGCCTGAACCAGACTTTGTCCATTGGCAATACTTGAGGCCAGCGCGCCGTTGAAAGCATCGCCTGCACCGGTGGTATCAACGCTCAGCGCCGGGAAGGCCGGAATGTGCTGGAACTGATTACCGTCAAACAGCAACGCGCCGCGCGATCCCATGGTAATAATCACCCGCCTCGCCCCCTGGCTGACGATACGCTGTGCAGCCTCTTTGGCGCTGGCTAAATCCTTCACGTCAATGCCGGAAAGCTGCGATGCCTCAGTTTCATTAGGTGTAATAACGTCAACATATTCCAGACACTCAAGCGCATGGCTCGAGAAAGGGGCCGGGTTGAGTATCACCTTCACGCCCAGCGCTTTGGCCAATTTCATCGCGCTCAGGGTAGCGGCAAAATTGTTTTCGAGCTGTACGAGCAGCACGTCCGAATCTTCCAGTTCGGGGGCGATCGCTGCCACTTCGTCTTCGCTGATGGTTTTATTGGCACCGGAATAAATGGCAATCATGTTCTCGCCGTTTTCCTGCGAGACATAAATGATGGCGTTGCCGGTCGGCTCAGTGTCCGACTGATAAAGGGTAAAGGAGTGGATCTCCGAGGAGGTCAGGTGATCATAAGCAAACTGGCTGAACTGATCCTTACCCACCTTGGAAACGAAATGCACTCTGGCACCCGCACGACTGACCGCCGTGGCCTGATTCGCCCCTTTGCCGCCCGGGCCGAGCGTGCTGCCCAACGCCAACAGGGATTCTCCGCCTTTTGGAAAACGTTCAACCTTCGCCACGATATCGACGTTAAATGAACCCAGAATGCAAACCTTACCTTTCATGTTCTTTCCTTTCCCCTGTTGTACGCTCTGCTTTCTTTTCTGACTCTGCAGCCGTTGCAGCAACACTTCAAAGTTGCCACCGGTGTCAGCAATTAGCTTTGACTGCAAACTCCGCCGTATCACCATTGCACCGCCATGACATCGCTGAACCAATTTTTCAGCCGCCAGAGCATTCAGATCACTGCGAATGGTCTCTCTGGTCACCGCAAACAGGGACGCCAAAACCTCCACTTTTACCCGCTCGTTTTTATCCAGATATTCCAGGATTTGCTGCCGACGTTCTTCAAGAAACATATCCACCCGCCTTCTCTGTATTCAGAATAAGTGCACGAAACTGATTAAAGAGTGATGATGCTCATAGCTTAACCAGCAAAACGGAAGTAAACAAAAATGGGAATTTTTGATTTGGCGAAGTGAGAAGAAAGGAGCAGAAAAGAGCCATCGAAAGTGAGGGGCTGTCAAAAAAGGGCGCGCATTACCCCGGTGCTCGTTTCACCCGGACACACATGACGCCGCCTCTTTTCGTAACAGAAACTATACTTTATTTTCATCAGGATAGTGACGCTGGCAGGATAAAGAATGACCCAACAAAGACCGCAATTTTCATTGAAAGTACTGACGATTAATACTCACAAGGGCTTCACCGCGTTTAATAAACGTTTCATTTTACCCGAGCTGCGCGACGCGGTACGCACCGTCGGTGCCGATATCGTCTGCCTGCAGGAAGTGACGGGCGCACATGATGTGCATTCGTTGCATGTGGAAAGCTGGCCGGACACCCCCCATTACGAGTTTCTTGCTGACACCATGTGGAGCGACTTCGCCTACGGGCGCAACGCGGTCTACCCGGAAGGTCATCACGGCAATGCCGTCCTTTCACGCTATCCCATTGAACATTACGAGAATCGCGACGTGTCGGTCGCGGGTAGCGAGAATCGCGGCCTGTTGTACTGCCGTATCGTGCCCCCGCAGCTTGGGTCTCCTGTCCACGTGATTTGCGTACATCTGGGTCTGCGCGAAGCGCACCGCCAGGCGCAGCTCAAGATGCTGGCCGACTGGGTTAACGCTTTCCCGCAGGGAGAACCGGTGCTGGTGGCGGGCGATTTCAACGACTGGCGGCAAAAAGCCAATCGCCCGCTTAAAGTACAGGCGGGACTCGATGAGATTTTCACCCGCGCAAAAGGCCGCCCGGCGCGCACTTTCCCGGTCAGGATGCCGCTTCTGCGTCTTGACAGGATCTATGTGAAAAATGCCAATGCCAGCGCGCCTGCGGTGCTGCCGCTGCGTAACTGGCGTCATCTGTCCGATCATGCCCCGTTAAGCGCGGAGATCCATCTATGAAAACCGCATGGCGGGAAGGCAACCGCATCCAGCTTCTGGAAAATGGCGACGAATATTACCCGGCGGTATTTGACGCTATCGATAACGCTCAGCGTAAAGTGATTCTCGAAACTTTTATCTGGTTTGAAGATGACGTGGGTCGCCAGTTACACGCGGTGCTCCTGCGTGCCGCACAGCGCGGTATCGGGGTTGAAGTGCTGCTCGACGGCTACGGATCGCCTGATTTGAGCGATGATTTCGTCGGCGAACTGACTTCAGCAGGCGTGGTGTTTCGCTATTACGACCCGCGCCCGCCGCTGTTCGGTATGCGAACCAATCTCTTCCGCCGTATGCACCGTAAAATTGTTGTCATCGACAATACAGTGGCGTTTGTCGGCGGGATTAATTACTCCGCCGAGCACATGTCCGATTACGGTCCCGAGGCCAAGCAGGACTACGCCGTACGGGTGGAAGGTCCGGTGGTGGATGATATTTTGCAGTTTGAGCTGGAAAATCTGCCTGATCATGCGCATACCCACCGATGGTGGCAGCAACGTCGCCGCTATCATGCGGCGGAAAATCGCAATCCCGGCGAGGCGCAGGCGCTGTTTGTCTGGCGCGATAATGACGATCACCGGGATGATATTGAGCGTCACTATCTGAAAATGCTGGCCAGCGCCAGGCGCGAAGTGATTATCGCCAACGCCTATTTCTTTCCTGGTTACCGTCTGCTTCACGCCATGCGCAATGCAGCCCGCCGCGGCGTGCAGGTAAAACTCATCGTGCAGGGCGAGCCGGATATGCCGATTGTAAAAGTCGGTGCAGAGCTGCTGTACAACTATCTGCTGAAAGGCGGTGTGCAGGTGTATGAATATCGCCGTCGTCCGCTGCACGGCAAGGTCGCGCTGATGGATGCTCACTGGGCGACGATCGGCTCCAGTAATCTCGATCCGCTGAGCCTGTCGCTCAATCTTGAAGCCAATCTGATTATCCACGACCGGACGTTTAACCAGACGCTGCGCGAGAACCTGCACGGTATTATCGCCAGAGACTGCCAGCGCGTAGATCAAACTATGGCCCCGAAACGCACCTGGTGGAACCTGGCGAAAAGCGTGGTGGCGTTTCACTTCCTGCGTAAATTTCCGGCCATGGTCGGCTGGCTACCGGCGCACACGCCAAGGCTTGCCCAGGTAAAGCCGCCCGTACAACCCGAAATTGAAACGCAGGATCGGGTGACGTCAGAGAATTCAGAGGTGAAATCATAATGTCTGCATCACATCCGAAGTGGCGTCTGGCGAAAAAAATACTCACCTGGATTTTCTTTATCGCCGTGGCTGTGCTGCTGGTGGTTTACGCCCGCACGGTCAACTGGGAAGACGTGTGGAAGGTCATTCGCAATTACAACCGCACGCCACTGCTGATATCAGTGGTGCTGGTGATCATCAGCTATCTGCTGTACGGCTGTTACGATCTGCTGGCGCGCGCTTATTGCGGGCACAAACTCGCGGCCCGTCAGGTGATGCTGGTGTCATTTATCTGCTACGCCTTTAACCTCACGCTCAGCACCTGGGTTGGCGGCATCGGCATGCGTTACCGGCTCTACTCCCGCCTGGGTCTGCCCGGCGCCACGATCACCCGCATTTTCTCACTGAGCATTACCACCAACTGGCTTGGCTATATTTTGCTCGGCGGAATTATCTTCACCTTCGGCGTCGTGGAGCTGCCTTCGCACTGGTACATCGACGAAGGCACACTGCGCATTATGGGCATTGTGCTGCTGGCGATGGTGGCCACTTACGTCTGGTTCTGCGCCTATGCTAAACGCCGCCATATGACGGTGAAAGGGCAAAAACTGGTGCTACCGTCGTTTAAATTTGCCGTGGCGCAGATGGTAATTTCCAGCGCCAACTGGATGGCCATGGGGGCGATTATCTGGCTGCTGTTAGGCGAGGATGTGAACTATTTCTTTGTGCTGGGCGTGCTGTTAGTCAGCAGTATCGCCGGGGTGATTGTGCATATTCCGGCGGGGATCGGCGTGCTGGAAGCGGTGTTTATCGCCCTGCTGGCCGGAGAACATACGTCGCAGGGCACGATTATCGCCGCCCTGCTGGCCTACCGTATGCTCTACTACTTCCTGCCGCTGCTGCTGGCGCTGGTGTGCTATTTGATGCTGGAGAGCCGGGCGAAGAAATTGCGGGCGAAGAACCAGAAGGCGATGGCGAAGTAAGCCTTCTGGCATTATTCCAGACCGGGGATATTCACGCCAAATGTTTGCAGCAGCAGGATGATATTGAGCGCCACAATCACCACGGTGCCGATGATGGAAGTCACGACAGTCAGGCGGCTGTTAACAAACTCCCCCATGATGTCGCGACGGCTGGTGAATATCACCAATGCAATCATCGGCGCAGGCAACGCCAGGCTGAGCACCACCTGGCTGTATACCAGCGCGTCGGTGGCATTAACGCCCATCGCTACCACGATAAACGCAGGGATCATGGTGACCAGACGGCGCAACCAGACGGGAATGCGAAAACCGACGAAGCCCTGCATGATCATCTGGCCTGCCATAGTGCCTACCACTGAACTGGAAATACCGGAAGCAATCAATGACAGCAGGAAGAAACCTGCCGCCCCCGCCCCCAACAGCGGAGTCAGGGTATGGTAAGCCGTTTCGATTTCCGCCACATCGCTGTGGCCGGCATGGAAGGCACTGGCGGCCATAATCACCATCGCGATATTCACCAATCCGGCGAGGGTCAGCGCGATCACCACTTCAATATTGGAAAAACGCAGCAGTGTACGACGTTCGCCCGGATTCCTGGCATGGGTACGGTGCTGAGTCAGCCCCGAGTGCAGGAAGATCGCATGTGGCATCACGGTGGCTCCGATGATCCCCACGGCAATGGTCAGCGCCTGCGCGTCGGGCAGTTGCGGTGTCACCATGCCCAGACCGGCTGCGGCCCAGTCAACCTGCGCGATAAACATTTCGACCAGATAACACAGTGCAATCACCGCCACTAACCCGCCGATCATCAGCTCAACAGGGCGGAAACCACGCTTTTCCACCATCAAAAGGCCGTAGGTAACCAGCGCCGTGATACCCATCCCGGCCAGTAACGGCATATGGAACAGTAACGACAGGGCTAAAGCCCCCCCGAGGAATTCGGCCAGATCGGTCGCCATTGCGGCGATTTCGCTGCCCACCCACATCCCCCAAACCACGGGTCTGGAGAACTGGTCGCGACACATTTCCGCCAGATTTCTGTTGGTGACGATCCCCAGTCTGGCGGAGAGCGCCTGAAACAGCATGGCGATCATATTGGCCATAACAACCACCCACAGGAGCGCGTAGCCATAGCGCGAGCCAGCCTGAATATTGGTCGCAAAATTACCCGGATCCATATAGGCGATCGAGGCGATCACCGCAGGCCCCGCAAACAACAGCGGTGTCATCAGGCCGCGTTTGCGGCCGGACATGGCGTTAGCAATCGCCGCATTGGTTCTGTCGGTTAGAGAAGAAGTCTGGCCTGTTCCACGCATACTGCCCGCCCTGTTCTTGCTTGTTATTTTTGTGTGAATTTTATCCGGCAAAGACGAATATAGCACCGGCTATACTCTATAGTGCAAGCTTAGTTTGAGGGTTATTAAGAGCTTTATGTTTCAAAATATGAAACTTGAATCATTGCCTGAGATTATAAAAATGGAATGATTTTTCTGATGATGAAACCGGCGTGACGGCCACACTGACGGCCCTGTGCCCGCGCCTTTCGTTCAGAGGTTATGCGCAACAGCGCGTGCCAAAATTGGCCGGCATAAAAATCTGACAGACATCACACTTTTCTGACAAACAAACCGGCTGTCCGCCCCCTGCTATCAAGTTTCCTCGCCAGTGTGCCGTTAACTTAATCACTAAAACTCATTCGGTTCACGTGACCAACTTCAGTTTCTTCCCGACAGATTTCTATCCTGTGTTTCCTGACAGGCTACTCCGGTAACGACATTTTACGCACGAGACTGATTGAAATGTTGTCATAACTTAAGGTGCCCGCACCTTTTTAATCGCAATTTCAGGGAGTTACCACTATGTCTTTTAAACACACTACTGTACGCACCCAGCTTACGCTGGGATTTGGCGTTTTAGTCGTCATTGTTCTCGCAGTAGTCCTGCTCTCTATCAACGCGTTAAGCCAGGCCAACAACAGATTCAAAACTCACGTACAGCAGGTTTCCGCCCGTGAGGCAGCTGTGAATTTAATTCTCAGCGGCGTAAAAGACAGTTCATTGAATATTTACGGGCTGGTGCTGGTCAGTGAGGCTGCTGATATCGAAGCAGGTAAAAGACAAGTCGCTGCTGCAGAAGAGAAAACCGCAGCCGCGCTGAACCGGCTTCAGGCGGCAATCAAAGAACACTCTGACGTCACAGATAAGGATCGGCAATTCGTGACCGCGATTTCTAATGCGGAAGAAGGATACCGTCCGGTGGCTAAACATATTGTTGATCTGGCCCTTGAAGAGAAGAAAGCTGAAGCGATTGACCGCATGAATCGCGAGCTACGACCTCAGTTGGCGCTGCTGCTGAATACGACCAATGACTATCTCCAGTACAGTAACGTACGGGCTAAAGAGAGCCTGAATACCGCACAAGATGCGTATCAACAAACCCGCCTCATTTTCATCGTTATCAGCCTGGTCGCACTGAGTCTGGCGGTTATTCTGGGGGGCATTATTATCCGTTCCCTGTTCCGTGCACTGGGTGAAGAACCGCTTGTTTTAGGTCAGGTGGTACAACGTATTGCTGCGGGTGATCTCAGTGAAGTGAAAGGCGCGGAAAACGCACCACAAAACAGCGTTCTGGCAGAGCTTGGCGGAATGCAGGCGAAACTGCATCAGTTAATCAACCAGGTGGCTAATTCCGCTGAAAGCATTGTCAGTGCATCCACCGAAATTACGTTGGGCAATGAGGATCTGAGTCGCCGGACCGAAGCCCAGGCTTCCTCGCTGGAACAGACATCAGCAAGCATGGAGGAACTGACCGCGACAGTGAAACACAACGCCGACAATGCCCATCAGGGGAATCTGATGGCCACAAGTGCGTCACAAGTGGCGCAACGCGGCGGCAACGTCGTTGAACGCGTCGTCAGTACCATGCATGAAATCGCCGAAAGCTCAGGCAAAGTGACACAAATCATCACGGTCATTGAAGGCATTGCTTTCCAGACCAATATTCTGGCGCTTAACGCCGCCGTTGAAGCAGCCCGTGCCGGTGAGCAAGGACGTGGTTTTGCGGTGGTTGCCGGTGAAGTGCGAACGCTGGCACAGCGCAGCGCCAATGCCGCCAAGGAAATTAAAAACCTGATTAGCGAGTCTGTTGAAAGGATTAACGTCGGTTCTAAGCTGGTGGATGAAGCGGGCACCACCATGATGGAAGTGGTGAATGCGGTCAAAGGCGTCAACAGCCTGATGGCTGAGATTACCCTTGCCTCAAGCGAACAACATACTGGCATCGATCAGGTCAATAAAGCCGTGGTCAACATGGACGAGGCGACGCAGCAGAATGCCGCGTTAGTAGAACAAAGTGCGGCAGCAGCGGACAGTTTAAAACAACAGGCTCATATCTTGCTGGAGGGGATTTCTGCATTTGATATTTCACGTGCGGGAAATCTTAATGTCACTGCAACAGCCACCCGCTAAGGTATTTACATGAAAATTTCCTGCGTTTTTGCCGTGGCGACGACCCTGCTGACATCGGCAGCTCTTGCCAGCAGCAATGAGAACATCACGATAGGCCTGATTACTAAAACAGACACCAACCCGTTCTTTTTGAAAATGAAAGAAGGTGCCATGCTGGGGGCCACCGTACACGGGGTCAAACTGCTTACCGCAGCCGGTAAAGAAGACAGCGATTATCCTTCACAGATCATCGCGATTCAGTCCATGGTGGCCTCTGGTGCGACCACGTTGCTCATTACGCCGAGCGATGCTAAGGCCATTGTGCCCGCACTCGATGAGGTCC
The DNA here is from genome assembly GCF_019969905.1 of Rahnella sp. GSA61A. Lineage (NCBI taxonomy): Bacteria > Pseudomonadati > Pseudomonadota > Gammaproteobacteria > Enterobacterales > Yersiniaceae > Rahnella > Rahnella sp. GSA61A. The sequence continues at coordinate 67,824 of NZ_JAHXYO010000001.1, forward strand.
GGGCGAAAGGCGTGCAGGTTATCGCCCTCGATTCCCCGACGGATCCGATCAGTGCCGTCGATGCCCTCTTCGCCACCGATAACTATAAAGCTGGCGAATTGATTGGCCAGTATGCTCAGGCGGCCATGCCGCTGACGTTCGCGGGACAACCCCTCAAAATAGCGATGCTGGATTTATCGCCAGGACATCTGGTAGGGGCAAGAAGACACAACGGGTTTATGAAAGGATTGGGGTTAACTGCGGCAGGTGCCGAATCCAGTGAACTGTCCGCCGCACCCGAAATTGTGTGTGCAGGCTATAGCGAAGGGGCTGAGAAACAAGGCTACGAGGTCATGACAAATTGCCTGAAAGCCCATCCGGACATTAATCTGGTTTACACCGTCAATGAACCGGCCGCAGCCGGAGCCTACAAAGCCTTGCAGGAAGCAGGTAAACAAAAGAATGCCATGATTCTCTCTGTTGATGGCGGGTGTGCGGGGGTAAATTACGTACGTGAAGGCAAGATTGCCGCCACGGCCCAGCAGTATCCTTTAACGATGGCGGCGATGGGTGTTGATGCTGCCGTTGCCTATGCCAGACACGGCAAAAAAGTTTCCGGGTATGTGGATACCGGCGTCACGCTTATCGCCGATAAACCTATGCCAGGTCTGGCAAGCAAAGATACTCAGGCAGGGCTGGATGCCTGTTTTGGCGCTAAATAAACAGCTTTCCTGAAGACAAAAAAAAGCCGGAGAATGTCAGCGCATTCTCCGGCTTTTTTCGTACATCGTCAGAAACAGCGACTGGCGTTAGCCGTACAGCTTCAGACGCGCCGCCTTTTTGGCGAAGGCCAGATCCGCCTGCACCATCTCAATCACCAGATCCTGTAATGAGGTTTCAGGTGCCCAGCCTAACTGACGCCGTGCTTTTGACGGATTAACCGAAACCTTGCTGACCTCCGACGGGCGCATATAACGCGGATCGACGGCGACAATCACATCTCCGACTTTCAGCGCTGCCGCGACCGGGCTGATAATCGCCGCAATCACGCCTTTTTCCTCCACGCCTTTGCCGACAAACCGCAGTTTGATCCCCAGTTCAAGGGCCGCAAAAGTCACGAACTGACGCACCGTAAACTGCACGCCCGTTGCAATGACGAAGTCCTCCGGTTTGTCCTGCTGCAGCATCAGCCACTGCATTTTGACGTAATCTCTGGCATGCCCCCAGTCACGTAAGGCATTCAGATTGCCCAGATAAAGGCACTTCTCCAGCCCCTGAGTAATGTTCGCCAGCCCGCGTGTGATTTTACGCGTGACAAAACTTTCGCTGCGCCGCGGCGACTCATGGTTAAACAGAATGCCGTTACAGGCATACATACCGAATGTTTCCCGGTAATTCACGGCGGTCCAGAAATCACTGACTCTGGCGACGGTCTCCGAAGGCGGAAGATTAAACGTCACCATTTCATTGATGGTCATGCCGTTAACCAGCCCGCACAACGCGGAAGATGAGGCATGATAATAACGGGTTGTGCGCTCCAGCCCCTCAGAACGGATAGCCTCCAGCATTCTCAGCGCACTGATCCCGGTGACAGGAAATGTAGAATGCGCGGTAGTTTCACTGGTGATATCCAGATTATAAATTTCATCCGGGCGAATTAACGCCAGCAAACTCCTCAGATCTAAGATTTCACCCCAGCCATAGTGATGAATATGGAAATCAGGATTGTTTGCATGTAAATCATCAGTGACAAATTCAGTATCGGGTACCGGGCTGTGCAGGATAATCCCATGGACTGTATAGCCTTTTTTAAGCAAAAGCTCAGTCAGATAAGACCCGTCCTGCCCGGAGATATTGGTAATAAGAGCGACCTTAGACATAGTAAACCCTTAGATTACAATTTAAAAAACGCATCCGGACAGATGCACGATTATAATTGCAAGGTTATGTTGAGTAAGATGAATCGCAGAATAAACAGTCAACGACAGAAAAAAGAACAATATTAAAAAGGATAAAAATTAATAAACGATGCGTTTACGTTCATTGAAGTCATGCCATTTTGTTTTGATATACTCATCCAGCTCATCATGAAATCTTTGTGCAGAGAACTTTAAAGCGTTTTCGCGGCAGTCCTTGGGCAGGATAGAGTCTTTAATCGTATCAAAGTGACGCACGGCGTTAATCAGTGATTCCGCCGTTTGCTCTGAGAAAAATACCCCGGTGGCATTACTTTCGCCATAAGGTCTGATGGTCTCCAGAACACCGCCTTTGCCAAAGGCAATAACCGGCGTCCCGCTGGCCTGTGCTTCGACCGGCGTAATGCCAAAATCTTCTTCAGCAGCAAAAACAAACGCCCGGGTGCGCCGCATGTAATCTTGCATCACATCGTCAGGCTGATAACCCAGAATTTCGATATTGCTGCCAGCCCGGGATTTTATTTTCGCCATTTCAGAACCGTCACCGATCACCACCAGTTTCTTATCCGGCATCTGACTGAATGCTTCAACAATCAGGTCGATACGCTTATAAGGCACCATGCGGGAGGCGGTAAAATAGAAGTCTTCTTTATTCTCCTGCAAAGTAAAACGTTCTACATCGACAGGAGGATAAATAACATCCGCATCCCGGCCATAGACCTTCTTAATTCGCCGGGCAATAAACTGGGAATTAGCGATAAAGTGATCCACGCCATTGGCTGTCCGGTAATCCCAAATCCTGATTTTATGCAGGAACCAGCGGGCCAGTTTCCCTTTCAGGCCTTTGTTCAGCCCCGCCTCACGCAAATACTGGTGCTGAAAATCCCAGGCATAGCGGATCGGCGAATGCACATAACTGATGTGCAACTGATCAGGGCCGGTCAATACGCCTTTAGCCACCGCATGACTGCTGGAAAGCACAATGTCATGCTCCGTCACATCAAGCTGCTCGATAGCCAGCGGCATTAAAGGCAGATACTGCTGATATTTCTTCTTCGCAAAAGGTAACCGCTGTATAAAAGAGGTCGTCGCTTCTTTTCCATAGAATTTCTTCCGGGATTCATCAGAAAGAAAATCGACAACAGAATAAATATCAGCATTTGGGTATAATTTAATAAACTCTGCAATAACTTTTTCTGACCCTGCAAATGTCACCAACCAGTCAGCAACAATCCCAACACTCACATCATGTGACATAATTTAAACCTTATAAAATGAAAAGTGAGTAATACAAACCCACAGCGAGTTATCATTACTCACTTAAATAAGATATTTTTAATAATTACATACTGCGGAGGATAGAAAGAATTCTTCTGGTTTGTTCCTGCATGAGTTTTGTATTTGCGCGGGATTCAACATTCAACCTTACAACAGGTTCTGTATTAGAACTGCGGAGATTGAAACGCCATTCGTCAAACTCAAGACTGATCCCGTCAGTATGATCGACGTTAACCGCCTCACCTTCATACATGGCTAATACACGGGCAATGGATTCTTTAGGCTGCTGCAAATAGCTGTTAATTTCCCCGGACGCAGGATAGGCCGTGATCCGGTCATTAATCAGTTGCCGCAGAGACTTGCCTTTCAGATGCAATAATTCAGCGACCAGCAGCCAGGGGATCATCCCACTGTCGCAATAATAGAAATCGCGGAAGTAATGATGGGCGCTCATCTCACCACCATAGACCGCATCTTCCTGACGCATACGTTCTTTAATAAAAGCATGGCCGGTTTTCGACATAACAGGCACGCCGCCCGCACCGGTGACAATATCAATGGTATTCCAGCTCAGACGCGGGTCATGGATAATTCTTGAGTTAGGATATTTTTCGAGGAAGGCATCGGCAAGCAGACCGACGATGTAATACCCTTCGATAAAATTACCGGCATCATCAAAGAGAAAACATCTGTCAAAATCACCGTCAAAAGCGATCCCCATATCTGCTTTGTGCTTAATGATGGCATCCGTCGTGTCCTGACGGCACTCCGGCAATAACGGGTTAGGAATACCGTTCGGGAATGTGCCGTCTGCCTCATGGTGAACTTTGATAAATTCAACCGGCACACCGGCTGCAATAAACCGCTGTTCGATGGCATCAACAACATGGCCCGCTGCCCCATTACCGGAGTTAAACACCAGTTTTAAAGGGCGGGTAAAGTTCTCTACATTGATAAAGCTGAGCAGCTTATCAACATACTCATCCAGCACGGAGGCTTTCTCGTAACTGCCGCGCTTAGCCTGGTCGACCGGTGGAAAATTATTAGCTTCCGCCAGCGCCTGAATATCACGTAAGCCGGTATCGCCGCTGATCGGACGGGAATCTTCACGCACCAGTTTCATGCCGTTGTAGTTCATCGGATTGTGGCTGGCCGTCACTTCAATGCCGCCATCAAGGCACAAATAAGACGTCGCAAAATAGATTTCTTCTGTACCGGTCACGCCGATATCAACAACGTCGGTTCCCGCATCCTGCAAACCTTTCGCCAGCGCAAGTTTTAATGCTTCGCTGGTTAAGCGGACATCGCCTCCCAATACCATTTTATTAGGTTTTAAATATTCCCCGTAAGCACGCCCTATGCGATAGGCAATATCTTCATTTAATTCAACGCCTAATTCACCGCGGATATCGTAAGCTTTAAAGCAAGTTAATGTACCTGACATATTTCATCCCCAAATTAACAGCGACCATAGTGATCTTTTATACGGATAATATCGTCATCTTCCAGATAGGATCCCGACTGTATTTCCAGAAGTTCCAGAGGAATTTTTCCCGGGTTCTCTAACATATGCTGAGCCCCAATAGGGATAAACGTTGATTCATTTTCACTGAGCAGATAATTTTTATCTTCGAGAATAACTCTGGCGGTGCCCGACAGAATAACCCAGTGCTCCGCGCGGTGATGGTGCATTTGTAATGAGAACTGTCCGCCCGGTTTAACGGTGATGCGGTTCACATGATAACGGGGTGCAGTCACGACATTATCGTTACGGCCCCACGGGCGATAGGATTCGCGGTGCAAACGATATTCCCGTCGTTTATTATTTTTTAAATATTCGACGACTTTTTTAACGTCCTGCACCTGGTTTTTATCAATCACTAAAACGGCATCTTTCGTATTTACGATGACCAGATTATCCACACCAATGGCGGCCACCAATTTCTCATCGGTGTTGATATAACAATTGTTCGCATTATGGGTAAATACATCGCCATTGATGGCATTCCCTTCAGCGTTTTTATCATTCACTTCCCAAAGCGCCGACCAGGAACCCACATCATTCCAGCCCGCATCTAACGGAACAACAATCGCATCCGTGGTTTTTTCCATTACGGCATAATCAACCGATTCATCCGGGCAGGAAATAAATGCCGCTTTATCTACACGAATAAAATCTTGCTGCTCATCAGTATGCGAAGTCTCAATCGCTTTCTGACAGGCTTCGAGTATGTCCGGCCTGAATTTCGCCATCTCTTCAAGAAAACGTCTGGCGCGGAACAAAAACATACCGCTGTTCCAGTAATACTCGCCGCTTTCCAGATATTGCAATGCAGTCTCAAGATTCGGTTTCTCGACAAAACGCTGCACCCGAAAAACAGGATCGGCATCACTGCTGAATTCTGTTCCCCGCTGGATATAACCGTAACCGGTTTCAGGGCCTGTTGGCACGATACCGAACGTGACCAGTTTCCCCTGCTCAGCGAACGGAATAGCATTCTGCACGGCCTGATGGAAGGCATCCGGAGACTCGATCACATGGTCGGCTGCAAGCACCAACAGTAACGGATCAGAACCGTTGTCGATGGCACTGAGCGCAGCCAGCGTAATAGCAGGCGCCGTATTGCGCCCGACAGGCTCAAGAATAATATTGTCGGAGAGCTGGTCTATTTGTCGTAATTGTTCGGCAACAAGAAAACGATGCTCTTCATTACAAATAACCAGCGGTGCAGAAACGTCCAGCCCTTTTAAACGGGTGACCGTTTCCTGCAACATGGAATTATCGCCATGCAGACGAAGAAATTGTTTTGGATAAAGCTCACGAGACATTGGCCACAAACGGCTACCGGTGCCGCCAGCCATGATTACTGGAAGGATCATAGTTTTCGTCTCAAAAATAAAAGAGTTAAATAAGATTAAACCACCGAATACAACCACTCAGTGTGCAGAGGAATAACTTACTAATAATTCAGCAGGGTACAAAGGGATATGAAAAACACTATGCTTTTATTTTAAAAGCAGTCTTAAGCATAAAATAAAACAAATAGGGGGAAACTTTAATTAATGAAATGGCGGAGAGTTTCTTTAAACTGACCGATTTAGATAATTTCGCAACATACGAGAGATCAATAGAGCGCCTGATGCCAATAACATCCTTTAACGGCGCCCCATATCTGACGGCATTGATAAACACCATTAAAATGACCAGATAACTATGTTTAGCCCATTTTTCTTTATCGGTTTCAGAGATAATAAGTGGCGATACAAGTGACTTCGTCCTGTTAAGGTATTCCAGTCGGTTTAATATTTTAAGGTAAGATTGTTTAGTTAATGACGACGCGTGCTGGATGTAATGATATTTACGCTCATTACCGAAAGCGATACTTGCTCCGTTAACAAACATTTTCATAATCACTTCATAGTCTTCAAAAACGGTCAATGTAGTATCAAACCGAATGCCATCAAACAAGTCGCGTTTAAAGATTTTATGCCACAAATATCCCGTTACCTTACCCTCCAGCATGGAAAAAACAGCATTTTTACCCTGTAAGGTAGTATCTGATGCAAAATCATTCGTTTTGCCAACGGAGACTCCCGAGGGTTCCTCAGAAAAATACAGGCACTGCCCCATACTGGTATTATTTTTCGTCAGAACTCCGAGCAGGTAACTGACAAAATCAGGTTCAAGATAATCATCTGAATCTAAGAAACAGATAAACTCTCCTGAAGCATTATCAACCAGAGTATTTCTCCCAAAAGAGACCCCTTGATTGATTTTATTATTGATGACTTTGTGCTGGATGTGTTCATATTCTTCAAAAAAAGTGGTGACAATTTTTCGCGATGAGTCTTTCGAACAATCATCCACGATAACTATTTCCACGTTTGAATATGTCTGATCTGCAACTGACTGAAGCGCTTTCCTGAGGAATTTTTCTGAATTATAGACGGGTATTAAGATACTCACTAAGGATGAGTTTTTTTCCATGAGATCATTTATCCTCTCTGAAGAATTTTTCTTGCAAGAGAAAAAATCATTGTTCTCTTACTCACTGAGGAGAAAGTAAAAATCAAAGCAAAATAACACACTGCACCAATACCTATTTTTATCATTAATCCAAACCAGGACTCGCTCAGGACAGCGTATTGTTGTACCGCCACGAGTATCATGCACATCAGAACTGAACAAATAACGGGCGTAATCAACTCTTTTACGTATTGTTTGAAAGTTAAATTCAACAGAGTCAGGGCACACCATGCTGAAATAGGGTAAAGCAACACGGTTCGGATTGAGAAGACGAGAGCGGTAGCGATAAGTCCAAATCTTACAAAGAAATAAAAAGCCACCACATTGGTAATAGCGTAAACCAATGTCAGTCGTGCCTGCCATTCAGGCTTATCTCTGGCAAACATCACTGAATGGTTATAATAGCCAATTGAAGTGACAAAACCGACAGCACTGACAATTTGCATAACAGGGACAGAATTCATCCACTTATGCCCTAAAAGTAAAAAAGTAATATCATGGGACAATGTTGCAAGCCCCACAAAAGCAGGCGCAGTGACTAACACCGTTAAATATGTCGCCTGCAAATACTTCTTACCAAACTCGTTGATATCATTTTTATAACGGCTGAATGCAGGCAGTGAAACACGCATTAAGGCCGATGCCAGAACCAGATTCAATGTATTAACAATACGCTTGCCGGCAGAGTAAATCCCCGCTGCTGCACTTCCCAGGAAATAAGTTATAAAGAAAACATCGCTATTCTGATTTGCAAAGTTAGTGACATTGCTCAACGCGACATGCTTTGAAAATCCCAATGATTCCTTCATTGATTCTCTGGAAATTTTCATTCTGGGTTTCCAGGGTGTCGCCACCCACAGAGCTACCAGTGAAATCAAAGACGTCACAACTTGCTGCACAACTAAACTGGCGACGGCGAAGCCATTGTAGGCCATTACTACCCCGACAATACCGCCGATAGAAATCGACGTCATAGAACGTATCGCTAACGGGCGAAACATCATATTATGCGACAGCCAGGCTTCATGAGTACGACTCAGACCACTCACCAGGATAATAACGCCAGTGCCGCGGATCACATTGGCTAACTGCGGCACGTTCATATACGCCTCAATAAAAGGAGCGGCGAAAAAAACAATCAGAAAAGCGGGAACAGATAAAGAAAAACACAAAAAAAGGGCAGAGTTATAATCGACTTCAGAAGGTGATTTTTTCCTGACAATTGAAGTCGCAATACTATCAAAGAGAACGCTTTTGAAAAATTGAGTCACTAATAAAGAAACACTTAACATGCCATATATACTGGGCGTTAAAATCTTAGCAAGTACAATAAATATGACAAACGTAATGACCTGAGACGCAGTATTATCCAGAATAGACCAGATTGCACCAGAAAGAATACTGGGCCTGCGGGCGTTTTCTTGAGATTTCAAGGTTACATCCTTTACATATCACTTGCATTTTGAAAGTATATCAATACCAGCCAGCAGACGTTCTACATTATTATTAAACTGATTATCCTCACTCAAAAAACCAGGCTGTTTTCTGGCAGCTAAGAGGATATTGGCTGCATTATCGATAAAGCGATTATCAAGATTTAATTTAGCGGTTTTTTCAATAATTTGAATACCTTTATTAGGGATCCGGTATAAGGCAAGACGTGTCAGGTCATGATAGTGAGGCCACCATTTTTTATTCTTCAGTTCACGCTGTTTTTTAAAATAACTCACGGCATACTCAACGTCAGCATCAGGTAAATGGTATTTCTCGCCATAAACATATAAACCCTTATCACGCATACACTCACGCAATGAACTGCTACCCAGAACAGTTGGCCTGTAAGGAAGGCTTATTGTCTGAGTCCAGTCTAACCATTTGAATGTATTGATCTGTGAAGAAGTAATCAAAGGAACCCAAGGTACACGCATTGCATCTGCAATAATCGCAGCATGCATGGCATCCGCCAGCACCAGTTTGGCATTTCGGATTTTTTGAATAACGGTCTTCGCATCCGACTGTGGATTCACAAACTCAACCCCGGCCTGCTGACAAACCTTTTCCCACTGCCCCGTGACGAGCGCATGGTGATGAGGAACAAAAATCACCCCCTTACGTTCAGCTTCTGAGAGGGGTTTAAACTCGGCGAGCGTGTTTAACAGCGCGGCGCCATCGGTAATAAACTTGTCTTTCGGCAATCCCAAAATTTCAGCACTGAGCGGCCCCCTGACACACAACGTTTCCCAGGAGCTGTCACCAAAGTTAGCCGGTGGATAGCCATAACCCACACCGCTGGAGAAGACATACCACTTTTTAGCAGGCGGCATAGCGGAAGTAATAATAGTGCCAATACCGGATACCCTGACGTTCTCATTGTCATCAAAAAAGCCAGGAAGTAGTGCATCCCAAATCCATGCGTTAAGATCATCCCCAAAATTTCCATGCGCAGATTTATAATAGTAAATTTTCAATTTATCACCGGTTAATATGTAAAGGCTGGCCGAGTAGAATATTTAACATCCTGGAATAGGATTTATCCTGATCAAATTCGTTATCAATTTTTTGTTTCGCATTACGACAAATATCCGGCAACACACCGGGATTATCGATTATTTCAGAGATGACACCTGCAATGCTGGCGGCATCATTTTCATTGACCAGAAAACCAGACACGCGATCTTCAATAAGCTCAGGGATGCCACTGTGAAACGTCGATATCACAGGTATACCGATTGCCATTGCTTCCATCAGTGCAACCGGGATCCCTTCCATATCGCCATCTGACGCCGTGACAGAAGGTAGTAAAAACACATCCGAGTTATTTAAATATTCAGAGACAGTTTCTTGCGTCTGCGCACCTAAAAAGGCAATTTTGTCACCCAGCCCAAGATTGGCGACCTGAGATTCAAGTTCTTTTCGCAGAGGCCCGTCCCCGATAATGGTGTAATCAAAGTCAACGTTTTGCTGTTTCAATAACAGGCAGGCATTTATAGCGACTGAGATGCCTTTTTTCTCTGTGAGTCGGGCGATAGAGAGCAGTTTTATTGGATGACTGATAGTAATCCGTTCTTTATAAATGAATTTACTAACATTCACGCCCATTCTTATCACGTGTGTTTTATTTTTTATTGCAGGTGTTAAGGCTATCTTACTCGCCCACAACTCACTCACCGGAAAAATATAATTTGCATCATTGAATAGCTGTTCATAATCGGAATGAAATAAATTCAAAATTCTTTTTTGAGAAATATCATTACCGTGAAAAACAGCAGCTATTTTCCCATCAACAAAACCCAATCTTTTTAGTTGGTTTAACAACGCTGCTGTAGTTCCAAAATGTGCAATATTTATGTCGGATTTTATTTTCCTGCTATTCCTAGATAAAATTTGGGATAAAATTAGAGTTTTTGCGTAATATCCATATTTTTTGAAATTCAAGCTTTCAAATGCTTTTTTATTTGTAAGTGCACCGGTAGCAGCAATAACTCTGGTAATGAGTTTTTGTCCCTTACTGTCTGGTTCTTTATCCAGAAGAAATCTTACTTTATCTAATATGCAATACTGGGTAAGTGACTTGTGTTTAATGTTGAAATCACCAGGGAAAACTGACACGACTTCAACATCGATCCCTTTTTTTATAAAATACGCAATTTGATTAATAATAAATGTCTCTGATGCCACTGGGAATTTGTAGACAAAAAATGCAACCTTCATAAATAACGTCCTTTAAAAAACAGCTGCAACAATACTAAACAATGACTGTTACTTTTCTATTGATATACTTTTAGAAGCATTTTTTATAGCATCTGCTGTAGATTTTTCACTCAAATCTCTATTAAGAATACCGAAATTATGTTCACGATAATTTTTATTATTCCCATCATTAATAAAATCGTACCACCACACACCTTTAATATAAGGTTTAGTTTTAGCCAGGAGGATATACTTATAGGCATAGTCAGCAATTTCTTGCTGTGTGAGAACAGGCTTTTTATCAGAAGTTGGGAAACCCATCTCAGTTATATACAAAGGTATAGGTGAAGTTCGTTTTGCCAACACCATCAGGTCCTGTTGAGTCTTATCAAGCATTTTTATATTGAATTCGGGGATTGAGGCTCTTTTACTTCCCCACGTATAAGGATGCACTGACAGGCCATCAATATAATCCAGGATGCCCAGCTTGACGATTTCTTTCCCCCATCGAAGATCAATATAATCCATAGGGTTGAAAGAACCGGCGATGACAGTCGCCTGCGGATTTTCTTTTTTAATAACTTTTGAAACAACTTCCACTAACTTGACGTAGTTTTTGGCAGACTCATCATTATTAGCTCCAGGTTCTACCCTGTTGGACCATTCATTCCATATTTCAAAGACAGAAGCCTTACCTTTGAAATGCTTAACAGTCCATGCTGCATAGTTAGAGAAAGCAGAAACTTGCTCGTCAGTTATTGGCTTTCCTTTTCCATATAATTCGTTTCCATAATCTAGTATAACAACAGGATTAATTCCGTTTTGGTAAGCTATGTCGAGCACTTTTTCAGTTTTACTATTCGGTGCAGAATATTGTCCTTTTACCTTTTCCACAGAATCCCATTTATAATCTGTTCTTAAGGAATTTATATCATACTTCTTCATTAATGAAATAAATTCCTCAGGGGTACCATAGAAACCATCGGGGTGTACACCCACACCGACATTAAACGCCAAAGCTTGGTTTATTGATAGAAGAACAAAAGGTACAATTAGAGTGACATTCACGCCCCATCTCATTACCTTATTAATCATCGCGCCCACCTCTTTTTAAACTTTGGCAATTGTAATACATTAAATTTAGCTATAATCATAGCTCAAAATGAATCATATATTTATTTAAGGGTGTTTTCATTGGTAAATATTCTTTTAAAAGTAAATCGATTATGCGACATACAAATTCCAATTAACACCCAGTAATAAGGTCTCATAAAACTAGATTCAATTATAAGAATTATCATTGATATAAGTAACGAGAAGTAAATAACAGTTCCTTTAAACAACACGGCTTCACGAGCAAACAACAACCTATGATGCCATATCAACCATACAATCAGTGCCATCCAACCACATGTAGCCGCCATTTCGACGTAAAGATTGATCGCTGGAAGCCCGAAGGGATTTAAATACCACGGCAGGGAATTGTAAAATGGATAGGCACTTTTATTACTTAATGTGTACTCGGTATAAGCACCAATCCCAACCCCCCAAAAATGTTCTAAGGCAACATGATAAGCCATTTCAACTCTGTACCATCTGTTACCCACACGGTCTTTCAGACCTTCTAAAACATCACCCGACATAAAAACATTTCTAAAGGTAATAGCAATCAAATCATTGTTTGTTTTAGCATAAAAATAAAGACCCACGAAACCAATAAACATTATAAGCAAAGAAATTGATATTTTTAACATCTTGTTCTTTCCATGTAACGATATGACGCAGGTACCAATTAGGAAAACTAAAAGTAAATTAGCACTTTTGGTTGTATAAATTGCAACGATACATAAAAAAATATCAAAAAACTGTGCTTTGGGTATTTGTATTTTGTTGTCTTTTTGGAAAAAATTACATAAAACGATCACAACATATGGTATTAAAGCGATGGCGAAGTAAGAAGGTTCATAATAGAGAAAGTGCGCTCTGTCTTGCAAATGTGCGAAATAAAAAATTGCACCACAAACAATTTGAAAGCGATAAGAGTTAAATAACCCTTTCAAGGTAGCAGAATAATCATTCTGAGCAAGATGTTTGAATATATATGAAATAAAAAAGAAATTAAAAATTATCCATATTAAATATCCAGCGGACTTACCGAAAGCATAACTAAACATAACCGAAGGAGCACAACATAAAAAGAAAACCAAAACAAAGAAAATATTTTTGTCAATGGATTTATTCTTAATGATTAATGCAACTCCATATATGACCATCGGAATAAGTGATACCCTGAACCCCATAAAACTTAACAGGTCAACACTCGTACATAATGAAAATGCAAATGACGTAAGTTCTATTTTATTAAACTTCATAACCCATCACTTTTTTTGATCTCGCAGGCCGATTATTAGCTTATTTTTTCGTCAAGCAGTTAACTCACCCCATAACTTTATACAGGAAAGATTTATATCCTAACCACTTAGTAAAAAATAGATTATGTCAGTTTGTAGTAGTACAGATTTCACTTTCTATTTTCTTAATTTCGTAAGCGAATGATTAATTAAACTTACAGTTTTATCCCAGGTGAATTGCCTGGCACGATGCAGGCCCTTAATCTGTAGGTCATTAACCAAAACCTTATTATTTATCAGAGAATTTATTCCTCTTGCTATGTCCTCGACAGATTCAGGATCAACCAGAACTGAATAACCTTCAGCGATTTCTTTAAGTGCTGTCGTGTTCGAGGCCAACGTAGGTACACCACAAGCCATTGCTTCAATGACAGGTAAACCAAAACCTTCGTATAACGAAGGCATTAGCAATGCACTAGCACCACGATAATAAGATGGCAACTTTTCTTCATCGATATAACCGGTAAAATAAATATCATCTGACAAATCCAGAGAAGCAATATATTCTTTTAACTCAGGCGTTTCTTTTCCTGTCAAAAGAAGTTTGATTCCACATTTGTCTTCAATCGTGGAGTAAGCCTTTATTAACCTTTCTTCATTTTTATGTAGTTTCCTGTTACTTACACATAAAAAGTATTTGTATCCGGGCTTAAAAACATCTCCCTCAGGTCTAAAATCTTTAGATACACCATTTCCAACTACCACAATTTTTTCGGGAGAGACGCCTGCCCATTCAGCTATCCTCCTTCTGGAGAATTCAGACACGGTAAATATTAACAACGATTTCTTGCAAGCCCGCTTTAAAACAAAGTCATAATAAATAGTTTTTAGACGACTATCATTTCCGCTGATATCAATATGATTTAAATCATGGATAGTAATAATACTACGATTGACAAATAACCAGGGGGCATTAAATCCGGGGGTGAAATATATTGATTTATTAGAAAACAGATACCATGGAGTGACTAAGATATCTAAAGGACTGGTGGGCTTTATATTTAGTTTTATGTACCCGTCGAAGTTGACACGCTTCGTGATTTCTGATGAAAATCTTCCAATCCCATGGCCGCCTTCCCATCTTTTATCGAATATTATTTTTTTCATCCCCCCCCCTTGTAATTAAGACAATAAATCATTCCATTTATTGACAATATTTTTTGTTTCAAAGTTGTTCAATATAAATTTAAAATGCAGGTTACTTTCTAAATAGTTCCGGATTAATAAAGTAAGTTGCTCTTCATTATCAAATAAAAAGCCTTGGTTATCTGACAGTAATTCAGGAATCCCACCGACTTTCTTCGCTGCGACAGGAACCTTTCTTGCCATACTCTCAATGATCACCCTGCCAAATGGTTCATTCCATTTTGATGGCACAATTAAAAGGTCCAGGCAATCAAGAAAGTCATTTGCAGGCACATTACCCAGAAACTCAACGTTCAACTTACTTTTCCTGGCTTCATCAGAAAGATGGCGTATGTAATCTTTATCTCCATCACCTGCTATTTTCAAACTAATATTTTTGGTTATACTGTCAGGGAGCTTACTAAGCGCTGAAAATATCAAATCTATTCCCTTTGTTTTATGAACGCGCCCTAAATAACCAAAATTTATTATTTTTCCATTAAAACCATTATATTGCCTTTCTTTTAAAACATCTTCCAAACAAATATTATAAATAACATGTTGTTGTGCGTTCTTGAAATAACCGCTTCTTATATGTTCATCCAAGACAAAACGACTGATACCAACTACATCATCCACATACTTTGAGTTGGATTTTTTAAGAATAGTCATGCTCTTGCACAATCCACATCGACTACCGCAATTATCTTCCTTATACATATTTGCGTTTACACATAATAATGTATAACTCCTTAAGATATGGATAGTCCGTATTCCTTTTTCCTTTGCAATTTTCCAGGCCAGTGAAGATATATCCTCTATCGTACTGGTAATAAAAATGTCTGGTTTTACTTTTTCTAAAATCGCACCAATCTTATTTGCAAATGCAATGTTATTAGAATCCACAATATGCCAGATTAGCTTCTTAACTTTAGATACTTCTTTGTTTTTCATGGACCAATACAAATTAGAATACTTAACCCTGTTAACATCTATGCTATTAACCTGATCTTTATAATCAGCATCACTGACAGCAAGTACTTCAACTTCATAGCCTAAACTTGACAATTGTTCAGTCAACAACTTAGTTGAAATTTCGCCACCCCCGGCGACATCAGGATAATAACCACGACAAGCAACAAGAATTTTTTTCATTTTTTGGCCTGAATTTCTTTATGCGTTAATGTTTTAAGACAAACAACCCGCATTCATCAATTAAAGTATCGATCTGACATAAACATGCATACTATTCGTCAGATTTTTTATCCGAATATTCATAGCCATAATGATTGTATCCGTAGCCGTAATAACTACTGGCTTTTTTTACAACCCCGTTAAGTATACATCCTTTAATTTCAACGCCACTTTGTGCGAAACGTCTGATACTCACTTCCATTTCTTTTGGAGTATTGACCTCAAATCGTGCCACCAGCAACGATGTGCCAGCATAGCGTCCAATGACAGCGGCATCAGTGACCGCAAGAATAGGGGCAGTATCAATGACAACAATATTGTAATTCTCAGCAGCCCATTCGATTAACTTATTAAAGCGCGAATGCATTAATAACTCGACAGGATTCGGGGGTACCTTACCGCGCGTAATATAATCAAACCCGACACCTGGCAAGGTTTTAACACCCTGTTCGATAGTGGATTTCCCAGCAAGAATATCAGACAGACCATGCTCCAGACTACCCTTGAACAGTTTATGCACATAACCTTTGCGCAGGTCAGCATCTATAAACAGTACGCGCTGATTTCCCATGGCTAACAATGCAGCCATGTTGCTGCTTATAAATGTTTTACCGGCATTCGGGCTTGCACTGGAGATCATTAAGACATTATTTTTAGCTTCCATCATGGCAAAGTGCAAACTGGTACGCAGCCCACGAATTGCCTCTATTGCCAGGTCGGCAGGATTTTCTTGCGCTAAAAATAAAAAGTTGTCTTTGTTCTTTTGTTTTTTTCCTTTTTTTGATACTGATTCTTTAACAATCCATTCAGACAGAGGAACGCTTGCATACACATTAATGCCCAATTCTTCTAACTGTTCAGGTGACTCGATACCTCTGTGCAGGAAAATTCTTAACAGGACAATAGATAATGAGAATATTCCCCCTAAAACAATCCCTATAAATATAACCAAAAGCTTTCGGGGTTTTACAGGTTTAGGCTCAGTCACCGCGCTATCAATTATTCTTACATTACCAATAGCACTTGATTCTGCAATGCTCAATTCCTGCTGCCGGTTCAGCAATTGCATATAGATTGCCTGACCGGATTCTACGTCACGACTCAATCGCAACACTTCTTGTTGGGTTGCTGGCATTCCGGAGACGCGCTTATTGAGCTTCTCTTTTTCTTCCTCCAATGTCTGGCGTTTTTCCATAAGCGCCTTATAGGTTGGATGCGATTTGGTATAAAGCTGAGAAATTTCAGCCTCACGGAAAGTAAGCTCATTTAATTGATTATCAACATTTACAATCTGGTCTAAAGCCGACTTTGCTTCCAGTGACAGGTCAACAGAATCACTTTGTTTCCTGTAAGTATTTAACTTATCTTCCGCAATATTTAAATCGCTACGGACTTTGGGGAGTTGTGTATTTAGAAATTCGAGGCTTTTCGCATCCTGAGCAGCTTGCCGGGCGATATTTTGTGCAAGGTAGTTCTCGCTGATACTATTTAAAACAGCTTTAATTAATTCAGGATCATCGCCTGTGAATGTCAAATTAAGGATACCCGTATTCTTCCCCTGATCTTCCGCAGAGAAAGAACCCAGAACTTTGTTAATGGCATCCAGATATGTCAGATAGCTTACTGTAAAACTAGTTCCCGGCGGTGCATCCATTTGACTAACCAGTAATGAGATGCCTTTACTTTCGATAAGCTCACCGACGGTTCCTTTTAAATCGATATCATTACCGGTGATATTAAAATGATGTTTATCAAGCACCGTAAGCGTAATTTCAGGACTTTTACCGGCGACATTTTGCAGATAAAGTCGACTCACGGTTAACTTACCTTTCGGCTGTCCAGTCAGACGAGCCCAACCCCTTCCAAAAATTGGGAAGTAATCCTGTTCAACATTTGCCTGTAGATTCAGATCCTGGACTGTTTTACCCAATATCATTCTGGACTGTAAAAGTGCGACTTCCGGCGCTGAATCAGGCTGACTGTCTGGTAACATCTGGCTGATGCTATTAATGAGGGCATTGCCTTGCTTTTGTTCAACCTGAATCAGAGCATCAGCCTGATATATCGGAGTGGCAAATAAAGCATATACTACCGCCAACACCGCAAATATTGCGGTTAAGATAATAATAAGTTTTCTATGGTCAAGTAATTGCCCAATTAACTTACCCAGTTCAATTTCACCCGAGTGTGAACTTTCTGACTTCAAAGAAATAACAGATGACATGCAATAGATTCCTAATTTTTAGCCACCCAGTTTAATTGCCCAACTCTGGCAAGCCCGGTCAATTAGCTGATAAACAAAGTTGAATGCTTCCTGGCTTTGGAGATATGGATCGGGAATTTCTTTTTGCTGCAGCCAGTGCCCCAGTAGCAAAGTCTTACCACGAACCTCCGGAGCCATACGTGTGACAGATTCAATATGGCGTTTTTCCATCACGAGTATCAGGTCATACTGACGCCCAAGTTGCTTGGTAAATTGCCTGCCTTTATGCCCATCCAGAGCAACACCATAGTGCTGTGCAGTCAGTAATGCCGTTTCGTCAGCGGGATATCCCACTAATGCTTTGACACCTGCAGAGTCTATTTTTTTATCAGGTAATAATTGACGTAATATCCGTTCTGCCGTTGGAGAGCGGCAAATATTTCCCGTGCAGATAATCAGCAATGAATCAAACATTCCTAATTCCAGTTATGAATATATCGTGCAGTTTCGGTCATACTATTAACCCCGTTAATAGTAGGAACCAGCTGAGATATCACGCGGTTCCAGCGGACAACCGGTGCGGCGGTAACATAAACAATATCGTACGGCTGTAACTGGAATTCAGTACTCATCACCATTGCGGAGGCATCTTTAGCATTCAGCTGATAGATATTGGCGATTTTCCCCTGTTTATTATCCTTAATCTGGCGGATAACAAATATCCCCGAGGCATCCGACATCACCTGTGAAACGCCGTCTGCATTACCTAATGCTTCTGCCAGCGTCATTCCGCTGCGATCCATTTTAAGCGTGCTCTGTTTCCCGACTTCCCCCATGACGAATACTTTCAGGTCATCATTACGTGGTACGTAGAGAATATCGCCCGGAAAGAGCAACTGATTTTGGGTTAAATCCCCTTTCTGCATCAATGCTTCAAGCGAGATGCGACGATCCTTCCCGTTATGAGTTAATACGACATTACGCCAGTCTGCGTCCGGCGCCAGCCCGCCCGCGGCATTGATGGCATCAATAACAGTGAGAGGGATATTGGTAATCGGCTGCTGGCTCGATTTCACAACCTCGCCACTGACATAAACTTTTTGCGAGCGGAACGACGCGACGCTGACATCCACCTGCGGACTTTCAATATACGTCGCCAGACGGCTACTGATCTCCTCACGAACCTGAGAGACAGTTTTCCCCGCCACGGCGACTTTACCTATGTATGGGTAAAATATCGTGCCATCGGTATTCACCCAGTTACCCGTATCACTGGCACTGCGGTACTGGCCTGCCGGGGTGGTCAGTTCAGGATGATCCCACACCGTAACCATCAGAACATCCCCGGAACCAATGCGGTATTGGTAGTTTTGCAGTTGCATATCCAGCTCTGGATTTGGCCGTGCCTGAGCAATGATCGGACGCAGCTGATCCACCAGACCTGGCGTCATCGGGTACACGTTAACTAATTTATCAATGTCATAATTGCTATCAGTAGGTTGAACAACATCTTTGTCCGTGGTACTTAACGACTGCCCTGGAATAACCGTACATCCGCTCAGTAACAAAGCCCCGAATAATGCAGAAATCTTAAACGTTTTATTTTTCATAAAATCCATATCATGTGGTTCAACAGAAATTGATGTTGGCCATGACGCTAATAACTAGCAGCCAATACATGAGGGTGATGCATTATTTAAATGACTGTTAATAAGCACCGTCTTTTCTAAGCACAACACTTACTGTTTTAAATAAGATGGCAATGTCATTCCACATCGACCAGTTTTTTACATACCAGGCGTCAAGATAGACGCGGGTCTCGTAATCCACATCACTGCGACCACTCACCTGCCATAATCCGGTCATTCCCGGTTTGCTCAGCAAGTAATAATCCACCTCATCACTGTAACGCTCCAGTTCAGCGTTAATAATAGGCCTCGGACCAACAAGGCTCATTTCTCCTTTTAATACATTAAATAACTGCGGCAATTCATCCATGCTGGTTTTACGCAATAAATGTCCGATGCGCGTAATACGTGGATCGTTTTTCAGCTTAAATGTCTCATCCCACTCAGCGCGTGCTTCGGGGTTATTTGCCAGCAATTCCTCAAGCACTTCCTTGGAATTGATTACCATTGAGCGGAATTTAAGACATTTGAAAGGACGGCCGCCTTTACCAATACGCTCATGACCATAAATTGCCGGGCCGCCATCTTTTCTCACTTTGAAGCTGATATACAGCAGCAGCGGAGACAATATGGCAATAATCCCCAGTGAAGCCACAATATCGAAAGCACGTTTCAGGAAGCGTGATGACCATTTCGCCAGGTTCTGATGAACACGTAAGATCATCACTTCGTGACTGAAAATAAACGACATATCCGTACTGTCGAGCGGCATGCCGCGCAGTGTCGGGATCACTGAGACATAGCGGTAACCGTGGATCATAAACACCCGCAGCCAGTAGTTACGGATATCGCTCTGGTGTGCTTCCACGGCGACAATAAACTGGGTTTTCTTATCGCACGGGGTTAATAACCACAGGTCATCGCAGAATATGATCGGAATGCCATCAATGCTGTCCCCCGGCTTGTCAGTCAGTTCGCTGGAAATAAATCCGGTGACGTTCAGCCCGAGATTCTTTTCGCTTTGAATCGCTTTGTAAGCCTCGTGAGCATTTTTACCGGTACCAATAATAATGGCATCGCGTTGCCAGATACCCAGAACCGTTAATACACGCTTAGTCATCATGCGGGCACAAGGTACAAATATCAGCACCAACAGCCAGGTGAGGATCCACATATAACGGGAAAAATTCCACTCCGCGAAAGCCATCACCGCGATCTCAATAACGGCAAAAATGACCAGCGTGCGTAAAATTTCTTTCAGTTCAAACCAGAAGGTTTTGCGGTAGTAATAATGCCGCAAGCGAATCGAGAACCAGCCAACACAACAAAATGCCAGCGTCCAGTGTAATAAAACCAGGGCAGTAACATGTTGAGCGGGAATATAGTCATCAAACTCTTTGAGCATGAAGCTCAATAATATTTTAGCGACATAAATCGACAGGGTAAAACTGACGAAATCCGAAAGAGCAAGAAACAGGCTTGAGTAAAAATTTCTGGTGAGAAATGTCATACTTCCCTCACAACAAGTATCAAAAAATAATTATTACCTGAGGACATCAGGTTAATAGGCTTATAATAATGGACTTCATTAACGGTCTCCTGACATGCTGACATATCAGAAAAATAATAAATAAGTCATTTTGTAGGTGCCTGACTGTTGCAGTCAGGCACAACCTTTCATTAAGGCAACTGCGGCGTATCTCTGTCTGAAGTAATACCGTACAAGCCGTACTGTCTGCCCAGCATCTGGCCACCATCACGCGTCAGTGGTGTCCAGCTGACGGTTGGTGTACTGCGTGTCGGTTTGACCGTCAGCAAGTCCAGCGGAACAGAGATGTAGAAGCCTTTAGTAAAGGAGCCTTCACCGTATTCCTGTTTAGAGACATTCGTCAGCGTCGCATAGGCTCCCACGGTGACACCGCTGTCAAAGCGTTTGGAGAGATCCAACGTGCCGCCTTTGTCTTTAGCCAGATATTGCCCGACACTCATTTTCACCAGCACATCATCCATAAATGCCGGCCGCCAGTAGGCTGTCAGGTTGCCGGTCGCGGCTTTGTAGTTAGTGAAGCGCATCATGTCGTCCCAGTCGCGCTGTTTGACATAGTTAGCATCAATACCCAGTGCCCAGTCAGAATCCAGTGGCCGGTAGAGCACTTCGCCCCCGACGCCGCCGTACATCATCTCCAGATAACCGCCATAAAGCTGTCCGTAGAAACCGTTGCCCAGATAACGGAAGTAGTTGGCTTGCAGGTTATTCACATAGACATCGTTCTGAACGTATTCACGGATATGCGTTCGTACGCGTGGCAGAGAAGAGTCATTACTGACGCCGTCATAGCGGAACTTATCGTAGTTATTGGCAACGTTGCCAAACACGCCGCCATCGACAAGCAGGTGATCTGTCAGCCAGTAGTTGGCATCCGCCAGCACCCCGATCTGATACATATAAAAGTTTTCAGGGCCGCCGACAGATTGTCTTAATACCGGCGACAGGCTGTAATTAAACCGGTCCTTGCCGATAAAGAATCCCTGACCGACGTCTGTGACCGGTTCAATCCGTTGCTGGTTCAGGGACTGTTCCTGCCCCAGCGGATAACCCTGTTGCTGCTGACGCAGGCTCGCCACGCGGGTACGTGTGGTGACCATCGGCATACCAAAGCGGTTTTGGGTAACATCCAGGGTGTCGACATTCTCCGGCAGATTATTCAGCATGATGAGATTGGCACGCTCTACGCCTTTGGACGTATTGCGATATTTATCCTGCTGACCCGTAACGTTGAGGGTGTCGTCACGGATGTCGATACGCGGTTCGCTAAACCCGGCATTGCCTTTCAGCTGAGCCAGTTGTCCGGTCGCGACGCTGTAATTAACCATTCCCGCACTTTGCGGCTGCGGCTGATAGGCAGGAACCGGGTCATCAATCTGATGAGGAACCCAATCGTTCATGTTACTGCGCAGGGTAAACCCGAACATAAAGGTATTGCCACGCTCGTAGCTGGCGTTGACATCCATCCAGCTTGCCAGGCGATAAACAGCACCGAAGTTAAACTTACTGTTCTGTTTTAGTGCCCCGGCAAAATCATCGCGGTAGTTATTACCATCGTATTCCATCTTCAGGCGCAACGGCTGCCAGGGGGTCTGATACTCCACGCCGCCGAATACCCCCGCAGGGCCGCGGAACATATCATTGAGTGAAATATCGCCGGTGGAATGGCTTTGCGCGCGGGTACAATATTTATCGCTGGCTTTGCAGAAAGGGTTCGTGATATTGCCGCTGTTGCCGATATAACCCCAGCCTACCCCCAGCGTGAAATCTAGCGGTCCGGCCGCTTTACTGGCGACCAGATATTCACTGTCAAACAACCCCGTGCCGCCGATATCGCGCTTGCCCAACGCAACCTGCGGAAGATAGTAGCCCTCTTCCCACAGTCTTAATTTCACATCGAAAGACTTGTCTTTATAGGTTTGATTGCCGCTGAAGTTTGGATCACTACTGTAAAGCCGGTCACGCACGTCGGTATAACGCAACGTGGTCTCCAGCCAGGGAAACAACGCCATCGAGACCGAATAAAAACGGTAGGCATCATTATCGCGGTAGTTGGCACTGAACTCCCCTTCTTTCGGGACCCGCGCCGTCGGTGTTTGTAAAAGTCCCGCGCCGCCGAAATCGGACTGTGAAGGACCAAGGGGTTCATCATACGTTTGCGCCCGGACGGAATTAGCGTAAACCACGGACACAGCAAGCAGGCTGAGAAGATATTTTGGTTTCATCATTCAGGGATCCGGTGCGCCAAAACAGAGACGATGTGCTGATTAAGGTTTTTAAACTGGCGCGGCAGCGTCCAGTCAGAAAAACCGACCCAAATGATACTGCCCGGCTGGGCTTCAGCGTGGCGATAATTCCAGTACGCGACCGGCACGACCCGGATGGTTCCATTGGGATCAATCACCACGGCTTCATTCAGATTGGCACCAGAAAGAAATTGATGGTCTGCGAGATATTCACGAATCGTACGACCTGCAACCCACGGCTGTTTTCCCGCACCACTCACCGCACCCAGCAACAACACGCTGTTGGGACGCGTTGCGGTATAGACGCGATAATCCCCCTGTAACTGGCGGTTAGCGGCATTGTTGTTGAGGATCAAATCCGCATCCATCGGGGTAAACTGACGACCGGTAACCTGCAACCCCTGCAACTGCTGAATGACACGGTTAATGGTCTGCTGCGTATCGCCATTCTCCGTGGCACGCCAGGCCTTGAGCTGGTTCTGCATGGACAGATACTGTTGCTGCGCCTCAGGCGTAGCGGCAGGCACAGCAATCACGGTGCCGGGCGACCAGGATTGGCGGATCAGATCGGACTCCGCCATCATCTGGCGCATATCTTTAATATGGCTGAGTACCTGGGCAGGCTGCCCCTGAGAGGCGCTGGTGTAAACGGCCACGTTGCCCTCGGAAAATGCCATCCCCGGCAAGGCGCTAAAAATGAATAAAAGCGTTTTTATTTTCATGCTGGTGGGATCCCCGCATTGGCAGGTTTGAGCAACGTCATACTCACCGGCATATCTGCTCCCAACCTCTGATTGCTCTTGAGCACCAATCCGCTGTGCGGATCTACCCAGAAAGTGTTTTGCCAGCGGTCACCCGTGGCCTCAAGCGTCACATCCTCGCGCCACACCTGACAGGCAACGACTCTTCCGGGAAGTGTCAGGGTTTCGTCGTCCTCACGGCTGAAACGGGATGTTACAACGGATGACAATGGCTGCCGGTTCTCCGTCCAGCGCATCAGACGTGTCCAGCCTGCCCCTTCACGCAAATTTGCTGCATGCAACAGCGGGTCTTGTTGCAGATTGGTGACTTCCAGCAGATCCCCTTGCGAATAACCGGTCGAACGGACCAGGCGACCATTTTGGGTAATAAATACGACCTGGTCGCCGGTACTCCATTTTTCAAAGCCATCCTGGAGATAGCCGACCACAAAGATTTGCGCAGACGTAGGCAGTTTTAAATAAATGCTGCCGTAAGGAATAGCGGCAATTCTTTGGGGTGGCACCACAACATCCTGCGGCCCTTTAATGGCAACCTTAAAAGTATCAACCAGACTGTTTTGCGAAGGGGAACATGCTTGTAACAAGAGGCAGAGGAACAATAAGGAATAGCGCACAAGTGATTCCCTATATCTTTATTATCATGTGGGAAAATAACCACACGGATGTGTGGTTATAATTAAGTGACTTATTAGCGTGAGGTTGTGGTGGTAGTTGAGGTATTGGTGTTGCTGTTACCATCGCTATCATCGTTACCTACAGCAATCAGACCTGCGGCTAATATTGCGCCGCTGGTACCGACCACTGCCGCCACTGTTTCCCCTGAGCTGAGTTCAGCAGCAGATGTTGTCTGCGAATATAGCGGCAGCAGCATCAGGGCAATAACAGAAAACATAAATTTTCTCATAATTACTCCTCTTCAATTGACAAACGAATTGTTCACCCAATAACCAATGGGCCCTTTGAGTATATCAATAGAAAATAATTATTGTACAATTTAAGACCGGTATATATTTTAGCTATGCTACCGCCCCTGGTTTACGGCCACCAATTTGCCAAACGATAATTCCGGTAATAATTCGCACAGGTTCCCCTCGCCAAAAATAGGTCAGGCGATAGGTTCCCGTACATTTAAAATAACCGCAGTAATTAGCTATTCGTGCTTATTACAGCGTTATTTTAAAAGTCAATTTTTTCAAAAAAATGACTGTATTAATTCATCCTGACTATAAGGCAGCCATAACGCACCTTGCATAGCAAGAATATCACTGCCGCTTAAGTACTCAATATGCTGCGAATTCTCGACACCATTGATAATAATGCCACGGCAATAGGGCCTGAGATGGGCGATCACTTTTCTTAGAGATTGAGTTCCCTGGTGTTGCCAAAAAAAGGTCTTACTGATTTTTATATATTCAAACTTTTCGCTCATCACCAGCGTAAGACTGGTGTTACCTGCGCCAAAATTATCCAGCCATAAAGGGCAGCATGCAGCTAAAGACTGAAGCACAGGACGTTCCTGCCCGGCATTGAATTCGTGAAAATCCTCACTCACCTCCAGTCTTATATATTTGTGCTGCTGCAAAACCTTTTGTATCGCCTGATTGCTGGCAATATGCACCGCAATCTCATAGTCAATATTGATCGACAATAAAAAGCCGTTGGCGACAAAGATACTTTCATTCACACACGCTGTGGTGACCTGCTCGAAGAAGTCCTTCACCTTCTCTTCAGCAGAAAGAGGTAATGCGTAATCCTCTGAATACTCGTTGCTTTCCTTTGTATTCTTTTTCTTAACCAGCTCAAAACCAAGTATCACTCCCGAGACGGACACAATGGGTTCATACAGGAAGCCAGGATGACTTCTTTTGAGTGATCGCATTTCATACCCCTGAAAAAATAGCAACGTCTGTCGCGGACCTGCACTGTGCAAGGTCAGCTTAAAAAGTTTTTTTGTTATCTGACAATTCTGTTACCCACGGCGTGTTTGTGCAAAAAGAACAAAGCTGAACTGCTGCTGGCATCAACGCCTATTTTTCTTAATGAGTTGCATTTATGAACACTAATCGTTTTAACACTGAGCTTTAGAATATTTGAAATGCTGGTGACAGACAGACCAGACATCATCATCACCAAAACTTTTTCTTCCATTTTGGTAATATTATAATTGAATTCTTCCTTGTTAATCGCGCTGCCCTGAAGCCGGATAAATTGCTCAACTGATCTCTCGACATCAACCAGATCACTCTTCTTCTTAAGGAACTTGAACTCCTTTTTCAGTAAAAGCTCGAGCATTAACATATCAACAGCTGATGACACAATCAGAATTCTCTCCGGATCCAATATATTCAGATTTTCTCTTAAAAACTCATAACACCTGTGGAAGCCACCGCCTGACGGATCGATGATCAAGTAATCTTTCGCAAACAAGTTCATCCCTTCGTTCTGATCAAATGGGATGACATTGTCTACGTAAGGCAGCTTCTTGGAGATTATTTCTTTCAACGCCAATTTAGTAAATTGGCACTCACTCCAGATTATTACCCGAGGCATTGGGCCGCCTAATTATGTGGTTTTAAAAACGCTCAAATTCTGCCTCGTTAATCCGGGGAAGAATAAAGCACTCTCAGAAAGAGATAAGAAAAAAGAATGTTTAGAGCCGCTCTAAATCATATTTAAAACTTTTCAGTATCTGTACGTAGAGTAATACGCAGCCGAAACTCTTCAAATCGTTTTTCTCGCTCATAATAAGACCTAACAATAGGTTTGACCGATCGATTTACACTTTCTTATCGTTAAATGCATGCCTGTTTTCTAGGCGCATTCTTACAATTATTCCTAATTAGTAATCAAAATGTGACGTATACGACGCTTTTAAGGTTAAGCGCCCCCAAAATCTAAGAACTATCTCAGTAAGAATCTCTCTCATTTAAACAACTCCATTAACACACTTAACCATCTGTATTTTTGTTTTAAAACAGGATTTTTCACTTTTTTAAGTGTGATTTCAGATTTTGCTTTTTACGAAAACTAAACATTCAAATTTCATTATTGAGTCATTATCTGAAAAACCGCTCAAAAAAACTAACCTATTGCTCTTTTATACACATTTATGCATAGCGATTAACCAGGCCAGTAAACCCTAATTTACCCAAGAACATTCTTAACTCATAGGGTAAACAGAATTAATTCTTTATTTTCATGCAAATGATAATAATTATTTGATTATCCATGCCTGTTAATACCAAGACTATTCTTATAAAAATGCCTTTTTAACGTAAATTCGTGCAGATAAATCAGGGTAATTAGCATTTAAATCATTGTGGCTATCAGATAACTCGGATAAATATTAAAAAGTAAATTTTTCAATATGTTGAATTTACAGACAATTAAGAGAGGTGAATGCGCAATAAAAAACCAGCCTTTCGGCTGGTTGATGTTTTTTATGCGGGCTGCTGAAGCGCGGGAAGGTGAGCGGGTGAGTATTTTCTCTGCGGTAATATACAGGCCCCTGAGAGGAAAATATCCCAGGGGCTTGCCTTAACTCGCTTTGCGCCAGCGGCGGGTCAGCACTTTTTCTATTTCAACAATCACAAACAGCGCCACACCGATCATCAGGCCGATGATCCAATAGATGAACGGCAGCGGACGCGTACCGAACAGCGTGTTCATCAGCGGCACATAGATAATGATCGCCTGCAACGCAAACAGCACCAGGGTGACAATCCAGATGCCTTTATTGTGCAGCAGACCGCGGCTGAGCGAGAAGTTATCCGAATCGCGGCAGTTGATCATGTACACCCACTGCGCGGTAACCAGCGTCTGCAACAGCACGGTGCGGATGAATTCAGGTTCATAACCGCGCGGCTGCAGCCAGGCTTCCAGCATGAAGGCGCTGATGGAAATCAGCAGGCCCACAAAGGCCACACGCCAGATGGCGTATTTATCCATGACGTGCGCGCTGACGTTACGCGGCGGACGACGCATCACGCGGCTTTCGGCTTTCTCAAATGCCAGCCCGAAGGAGAGCGTCGCGGAGGTCGCCATGTTCATCCATAAGATCTGCACGGGGGTCAGCGGCAGCAGATTGCCCATCAGAATGGCGATGATGATCAGCAGCCCCTGCGCCAGGTTGGTCGGCATAATAAACAGGATGGTTTTTTTCAGGTTGTCGTAAACCCGCCGCCCTTCCCTGACCGCGTTGGCGATGGTGGCAAAGTTGTCATCCACCAGGATCATATCGGCAGATTCTTTCGTCACTTCCGTGCCTTTGATCCCCATGGCGATACCGACGTTGGCCTGTTTCAGCGCCGGGGCATCGTTCACGCCGTCGCCGGTCATGCCGACAATTTCGCCGGTATCCTGCAGGGCTTTCACCAGACGTAATTTATGTTCCGGACTGGTACGGGCAAAAATATCGAACTGCACGGCGGCGGTTCTCAGTTGCGCGTCATCCATATGCTCCAGCTCATAGCCGGTGATGGAGTTTTCGCTGTTGCCGATGCCGAGCATTTTACCGATGGCCATCGCGGTTTCCTGATGGTCACCGGTGATCATCTTGACGCGGATCCCGGCCTGCTGGCATTCGCCAATCGCCACAATCGCTTCCGGACGCGGCGGATCCATCATGCCCGCAATACCAATCAGCACCATGCCGTGACTGAGTTCCGGATGGTCCAGCGCGGTAACCGGCTGATCGACCGGCTTCCAGGCCGCCGCCACCATGCGCAGCCCTTCGCTGGCATATTGGGTGATCGCCGATTCCCAATAGGCATGATCCAGTGGCACCGCGCCTTCCGGTGTCTGCTGAAACTGACAGAGTTTGAGCAGCACGTCCGGCGCGCCGGTCAGCATGATCTGCGACTGGCCGTTTTTCTCGCCAGCCACTGCCATATATTTGTAGAGCGAATCGAACGGGATTTTACTGCTGAGGCCAAACGCCAGTTCCGGCAGATGCGCCTTGGCGGCCAGCACTTTCAGCGCCCCTTCGGTCGGACCGCCGGTAATGCCCCAGTGACCCTGCGCGTCCTGCTTCAGCGTACTGTCGTTACAAATATCCACGGTACGCAGAAACTGAGTCAGCAGCGGTGACGAATCCGCAGGCTGCGGTGTCGCCGCACCGGCGGGGGTAAAGCTGCCCATCGGTTCGTAGCTGTTGCCTTCTACCGTCCAGACATTATCCGCCAGAATGACCGCTTTCACGGTCATCTCATTCATGGTCAGCGTGCCGGTCTTATCCGAACAAATCACTGACATCGCGCCCAGCGTTTCCACGGTCGGCAGTTTGCGGATAATGGCTTTCGAGCGCGCCATGGCCTGCACGCCGAGGGAGAGAATAATAGAAATGATCGCCGGTAACCCTTCCGGCACCGCCGCCACCGCCAGACTGATAACCGACAGCAGCAGTTCGCCAAACGGAATATCGCGCAGCAGATAACCAAAAATCAGCAATGCCACCATCATGAACAGAATGATGACAAAAATGGATTTCCCCAGTTTATCTATCTGCACCAATAGCGGCGTTTTGTTGTCTTCTATAGAAGAAAGCATTTCATTGATGTGACCGAGTTCCGTCTGGCCGCCGGTCGCAAACACCACGCCGCTGGCGGTACCGGAACTGACGGTGGTGCCTGAAAACGCCAGATTTTTGCGATCACCGATGGATTTCTCACCTTCCAGCGCCCCGGTCTTTTTCGAAACCACGGTCGATTCGCCGGTCAGAATGGCTTCTTCGACACGTAAGTTATGCACGTCAATCAGACGTAAATCGGCAGGGATTTTGTCACCGGGGCGCAGCAGAACAATATCTCCCGGCACGATTTCATCAGTACCGACGGTGACCTGTTGTCCGCCGCGTAATACCAGCGCTTCACTGGAAAGCATATTCTGAATGCTTTTCAATGATTTCTCAGCATTATTTTCCTGGATGAAACCAATTAAAGCATTAATAACCGCCACACCTAATATCACCAGTGTATCAACCCAGTGCCCCATAATGGCCGTGACGACAGCGGCCGCTAATAATATATAGATAAGAATATCTTTAAAGTGCGAGATAAACTTAATAAACAGAGATTTACCTTCTTTTTGCGGCAGGACGTTAGGACCGTAATGGTGGAGTTTATTTTTCGCGTCTTCGGGTGAGAGCCCGTCAGGCCCGGACTGAAGTCCGGTAAGGCTTTCTTCTACGCTTTGCTGATACCACAGTGTTTCTGTTGTTTTATTCACGGAATATGGCGCTGGATTATTCATGATGCCTGACTCCTTGATCCCTGAAAGGGTTCATGAATGATGCGGGTAATGCAAGAATTGTGATGTTAATTTCTGGCAAGATACGTAAAGCTGTATAAACTATAATATACCGTGTTAAATAGTGTTAATTCCCGGCTTTGAAAAAACAATTAGATTAACAAAAACAACAGATAACCTGAGTCTCAATAAGAATAGGTCAGAGATATAATATATTGGCACAGCACATTAAATGTCCTTATATATTCTGTCTTAATTTATTATTTCGTGTGTTGTTTATGAGGGGAAGTATTATGGACATTCGTTTCTCTCCCGCTCTGCTCATCCTATTTCTGATAAGCGCCTGTGACCAGAAAGCCCCGGATCCCCCCTCCCCGCCCCGACAGGTTAAAATTGCGACGGCAGAAGCCGCCAGCCCGCTCAGCACCCGCGTTTTTCCGGCGCGCATTTTAGCCGGTGATAACACCGACATTGCTTTCAAACGTGCAGGTCAGTTGCAAACGCTGGACGTCCGCGAAGGCGAAGCGGTAAAACAAGGACAAATTCTCGCCCGGCTGACCAACAACGATGCCCGTCAGCGCCTTAACGATCGTCAGAGCGCCGCCACGCTGGCGCAGCGCCAGTTTGAACGTTATCAGACGCTGGCACGGCGCAACGTGGTGTCGCAGGCCGAACTCGAGGTGCATAAAGCCAGCCGGGATTCCGCCGCTGCCGCACTGAAAATTGCGCAGGAAGAACTTAACGATCTGAACCTCACAGCACCGTTCAGCGGCGTCATTGCCCGGCTGTCTGTGCGCAATCATCAGGTTGTTGCCGCCGGTCAGCCGGTGGCAACCATAAGCCGTTCCGACGTGCTGGATGTGGTGTTCAGCGTGCCGGAAAATCTGTTTACCAGCCTGGATGTACGCAATGTCGATTACCGCCCGCGGGTGCGTATCAACAACCTTCCCGACCGGGAATTCACCGCAACCTATAAAGAACACACCGCCAGCAGCGAAGCCAATACGCTGACCTGGCAGGTGACGCTGGTCATGCCGCGTCCGGAAAACTTCCCCGCGGTGGCCGGATTAAGCGGCACCGTCACGGTTAATCCGGCCAATCTCGCCACGGCAACGCCGGTCAGTACGCTGGTTATCCCGGTCGAAGCCGTTTTTAATCCGGACAGCAGCCAGCGTAATGACGCGCACGTCTGGGTAGTGGCCGGTGAAGGCGATACCCTGCACGTCGAAGACCGTAAAGTCACCGTCGGTGAGCTGACGTCTCAGGGCATTGAAATCACCGCCGGACTGCAAAAAGGCGACAGAGTGGTGGCGGCGGGCGTCGGGGAATTACACGCTCAGCAGCCGGTTCGCATCTGGACCAGAGAGCGGGGTCTGTGATGGGAATTAACGAAAGCTTCATTAATAATCCGACGCGCATCTGGCTGGTGATCCTGCTGCTCGGCGTGGGCGGGCTGATTGCGTTGTTCAATATCGGGAGGCTGGAAGACCCGGCGTTTACCATTAAAACCGCGGTGGTTGCAGTGCAATATCCCGGCGCGTCATCCCAGCAGGTTGAGGAAGAAGTCACGCTGCCGCTGGAAAATGCCCTGCAACGCCTGCCTTACGTCGATAATATTTCCTCGATTTCTGCCGTCGGCTTATCGCAAATCACCGTCAATATCGATTCCCGTTATCACTCCTCCGAACTGCCGCAAATCTGGGATGAACTGCGCCGCCGCGTCAACGACGCCACGTTGCAGTTTCCGCCCGGTGTCAGCCCGCCGTTTGTGAACGATGATTTCGGTGATGTATACGGCTATTTTTTCTCGATTTATGGCGACAACTTTAGCAACCCGGAACTGCGTAAATATGCCGAACAACTGCGCCGTGAACTGGTGCTGGTGCCCGGCGTGGGTAAAGTCGCGATTGGCGGAATCCTTCCTGAACAGGTCAACATTGAGATTTCACGGGCAAAAATGGCTGCTTATGGCGTCACGTTGCCGCGCCTTGCCGACGTGCTGAATCGCCAGAATATGGTGTCAGATGCGGGCAGCATGACGGTCGGCAGCGAGTCGATCCGTTTGCATCCGACCGGTGGCTTTGAAAATATTGACGAGCTGAATAATGTGCTGATCAGCCCCGCCGGTTCGACGCACAGCATTTATCTGCGTGATATCGCCACCATCTCGCAGGGGATCACCGATCATCCGGGCAATATTTATCACGCCAATGGCCGTAATGCGCTGACCATTGGTGTCTCTTATATTCCCGGCGTGAATGTCATGAACATTGGCCGGGCGATAGAAGCCAGAATGCATCAGCTTGAAGCCGATAAACCGGCCGGGATCCAACTGAAAGTGTTTTACGATCAGGCCGCCGAAGTGAAGAAATCTGTCGATGGTTTCATCATTAACTTCCTGATGGCGCTGGCAATTGTGGTCGGCGTGTTGCTGATTTTCATGGGATTACGCAGCGGGATTATTATTGCCGTGTCGCTGGCGTTGAACGTGCTCGGCACGCTGCTGATCATGTATTTGTCCGGCATCGAACTGCAGCGCATTTCGCTCGGGGCGCTGATAATCGCGCTCAGTATGCTGGTGGATAACGCGATTGTGGTGGTGGAAGGCGTGCTGATTTCGCGCCAGCAGGGTAACCCGCTGATGAACGCCATCTCGCAAATCATTAAGCGTTCCGCGCTGCCACTGCTCGGCGCGACGGTGATTGCCATTCTGGCGTTTGCGCCCATCGGGCTGTCACAAGATTCGACCGGTGAATACTGTAAATCGCTGTTCCAGGTGCTGCTGATTTCGCTGATGCTCAGTTGGGTGACCGCGCTGACGCTGACGCCGGTCCTGGTGAAATGGGCCTTCGCCAATATGAAAGTGGCGGATAAAAAACCGGACGAACAGATTGACCCTTACGGTGGCAGGATATTTCGCGTCTACCGGCGGATGCTTTCCGCACTGCTTGCACACCAGGCTCTCACGCTCAGCGTGCTGGCTGCGCTGCTGGTGGCTTCGGTATGGGGTTTCGGTGCCGTGCGGCAGAACTTTTTCCCTTCCTCTAATACACCGATTTTCTTCGTCGATTTGTGGCTGCCCTACGGCACGGACATTAATTACACCGCGCGCATCGCCGGTGAAATCGAAAAAGATATTAACAAGCAGGAAGGCGTGGAAAACACTGTCACCACCGTCGGTCAGGGCGGGATGCGTTTTATCCTCACCTACAACGGCCAGCGGCAATATTCCAACTATGCGCAAATTATGGTGCGCATGGATGACCAGCGGAAAATCGCCGCGCTGGCCCACAGCACCGAACAGAACATCCGCAATCATTATCCTGAAGTCAACGCCAGCCTGAAACGCATCATGTTCGGGCCGTCCGGTGACAGTGCGATTGAAGTGCGAATCAAAGGTTCCGATCCCGACCAGTTGCGTAATATCGCCAGTCAGGTGGATAAGATTATCCTCGATGACGGCGCGGCCGACGGGGTGCGTAACGACTGGCAGGATCGCAGCAAAATGGTTCGCCCGGTATTTTCGCCGTATCTGGGACGTGAACTCGGCGTGGACAAAGGCGAAACCGACAGCGCATTACAGATGAATTTCAGCGGCAGCACCGTGGGGATTTTCCGCGATGGCTCGACGCTGATGCCGATTGTTTTACGCCCGCCATCATCGGAACGACTGGATGTCGATCATATGGCCAATATCATGGTCTGGAGCCAGACACGTCAGCAATTTATTCCGCTGAGTAACGTGGTCAGTGATTTTAAAGTTGAATGGGAAGATCCGCTGATCATGCGGCGCGACCGCTCGCGGGTGCTCACCGTACAGACCGATCCGGATCCGGCCAGCGGTGAAACCTCCGGCGATATGCTGGCGCGTATTAAACCGCAGGTTGAGGCGCTGAAATTACCGCACGGTTACAGCATCGAATGGGGTGGCGACGCGGAAAACTCCGCCGAGGCGCAGCAGGGGCTGTTTACCACCCTGCCGGTTGGTTTCCTGATGATGTTTATCATTACCGTCCTGATGTTCAGCTCGGTTAAAAACGCCATCGCCATCTGGCTGACCGTGCCGCTGGCCCTGATTGGCGTCACCTTTGGCTTCCTGCTGACCGGTATTCCGTTTGGCTTTATGGCGCTGATCGGCCTGCTCAGCCTGAGCGGGATGTTAATCCGTAACGGCATCGTGCTGGTGGAAGAAATTGGTCAGCAGAAAAAAGAGAAAAACCAGACCGACGCGATTATCTACGCGGCCACTTCGCGTCTGCGCCCGATCCTGCTGACGGCGTTTACCACCGTGCTCGGCCTCGCGCCGTTGTTGCTTGATGTCTTTTTCCAGAGCATGGCGGTTGTTATCATGTTCGGGCTGGGATTTGCCACCGTGCTGACGCTGCTGGCGCTGCCGGTGATTTACAACTGTTTCCATCGTGAAGGACAACGACGTACACAATGAACACCACGGGACTGAATATTATTAAAACGCTCGGCTGCCTGACCGCCGTGACCTTTTTCACCGTTTATAACACTTACGACAATTACAATTATAACTACGACACTATTCTGGCTTTCCTGACCTTTATTTCCACCATTGCCACACCGCTGTTTTTTGTGGTCACCGGTTATATGGATGCCGGTTCACAGCACACGGCAGAATGGCAACTGAAGAAAATACGCAGCATCTTAACCCTCTTCATTTTCTGGTTTTCGATTTATTATTTATGGGAGCCTTACCAGAAAGGTTATCTGATTCAGCCGTGGTTTATCTTTACGCTGGTGATTATTTACACCTTTCATCCGCTGGTGGAATGGCTGGCTAAAAGACGGGTCATTCTTGCGGCACTGGTCGCCAGCCTGCTGATTTTTTCCTTTGCGTATGATCTGCTGGCGATCTATTTCACTGACCATAAATCTTTTTCAACCCCCGCGCAGTTCCGCATCTGGACCTGGGTACTTTATTATCTGACCGGCCAGTTGTTATATGACCCGGTGGTTTCCGCCCTGTACGGTCGCCCGCGGGTGGCGAAAATCGCCGCCATCGCCATTCCTTTTGTCTATATTTTCACCTGGTATTATGAAAAACACTTCTTCTTTTCCATCTTCAACCTGGAGCGCAACAGCTTTATTCTGACCGGATCGCAGGTCTATATTCTGGTGGTATTGATCATTATCGCGGCCAATGGCGTGAAACAGGACGCCACGCGGTTGCCGGTCAGTGAAATGGTCAGTTCGCTGGGGAAAACCATGACCGGCGTTTATATTCTCCACTACACCTTTTTCAATTTATTAATCCAGTGGATCCCGATCAACTCCCTGACCGCCAAACTGTTCGTCATCCTGCTGACTTTCCTGCTTTCAGTGTTGTCTTCAATGCTGCTGCTGAAGAATAGCGTGACGAAGAAGCTGATTACGTTTTGAGAAGGCGGTCTGAGGCAGGGATCAAATATGAGCCCTGCAAATGGAGGGGCCTTATCAAGGATAATTAATTATCACATTTATCTCTGCCAGTGATTTTATCAATCACCTTTGACAGAAAATAGAGGAACACCAGCCATACTCCGATACTGACAAACTTCATCGGCCAGGGTTCGACAAACATAATGCAAAGTATTGGGCCAAAAATAACTAACGGGGCAAATGCAAAGCCAAACGAATGATAGACTATAAAAGCCACCATGTTTTTTACTTTGATAAT
Source organism: Rahnella sp. GSA61A (assembly GCF_019969905.1). Lineage (NCBI taxonomy): Bacteria > Pseudomonadati > Pseudomonadota > Gammaproteobacteria > Enterobacterales > Yersiniaceae > Rahnella > Rahnella sp. GSA61A. Next base: position 103,757 of record NZ_JAHXYO010000001.1, read on the forward strand.
CAGAAAATTAATAAATTCCAATAAGCGGCTATTGGTTGACATTTATTTTACGCCTCATTGTTTCCCTGAATGCATGATCCCTACATATGCCCTTGATAGATATAATGCCAATGGGAATAGGAACCGCCATATCATGTCCTTATCAAGTTAATTATCACGTTTATCTCTGCCAGTGATTTTATCAATCGCCTTAGACAGAAAATAGAGAAACACCAGCCATACTCCGATGCTGACAAACTTCACCGGCCAGGGTTCGATAAACATAATGCAAAGTATTGAGCCAATAACGATCAGTGGGCCAATAAGTGCTTCGAGACTATGACTTATTGTGAAGGTAATTATCTTATAAGCGATGTAGAGCAGGGACCGGATAAATTGTATAAATGGGTTATTATGCGGCATTGAGTTTCCTCCTCACCGTGTCCATTATCTTTCTGAATGCGGATTCCCCCTGTGTCACCCTGACATGTATCGCATCGACAAAGGGTTGTACTGAAGGCTTAAACAAAAAATATAGAAGGTCGTAATCCCTCGGTCTGAGGAGTTTATAGACTTCAGGATCCTCAGTTTCAAGAGCTTCTGATGTTCGTATTGAACGCTCTGTCATGCCTCCTATTAGCAAAACGCCGGTTAATGCAGATATCGGCTGATAGCGAAAACTGGCAGAGATGAAAGAGACTCGTTCTAATACTGAGGCAGTTATCAGCGCAATTATTATGTTGGTTCCCATTCGTCCAATGAATGAAGTAAAAACCGCCCTGTAAATTTTGTCTTGCTCAGTTTCTGAAACATATTTATTAAACTCGGTAAAAACCAGCTTAACGGCTTCAGAGATATGGTGATGATTCAGAATATCGTTTCTGATGGCATCCGCCATACGTATTCGCATCGTTTCATGTATGTAACGTGAACCGGTATCAAATATCCCATACACCATGTATCCAAAATCAACCGGAACGGTCAGTGCACCGTTTATCAGGCCATATACAGAATCAGGGGAAAGAATAATCCCGGCAATGCGCGTTGCAATATCATCAATGTCAGCCATGTCATCCCTTAGCCATTAATAATTCCCGCGCAAATTGTAGGGCATTAATAACTCAGCAACCAGACTCTTTATTGTATATATCTGCCGCGCAGTACCTCCGGGATCACAGATTGATCATTAACACAAAACCTTAACTCTGCTCCGATACCAGCACCGCCATGGTGTCCGGTTCCAGCGCGCGAAAGATATGTTCGACGTCGGCAGGATAGGAAATGTAATCTCCGGCATTCAGTTCCACCGGTGAGTCAACCAGGCCGACGAGGGCGCGTCCCTGGGTGATGATGATGTGCTCGACCGAGCCCTGCGGATGCGGGCTGGAGATACGGTCAGCGCCCGGTTGCGTGGTCAGCAGATAAATATCCCGGCGCGCAGCGGGCGGACAGGTCGCGAGTAATACCGCTTTATAATCCGCCAGTTCCGCCACTACCGCCGGACCTTCACCCCGGCGGATCACCTGCATTTTATTCACTTCCGGCTCCATCAGTCGCGCAAAAGGAATGTTCAGCGCCACACACAGCGCCCACAGGGTTTCCAGACTCGGATTCCCGTTGCCCGCTTCAAGCTGGGAAAGCGTCGATTTGGCGATACCGGCACGGCGGGCGACTTCCGCCAGTGACAGGCCAGCCCGCTGGCGTTCACGAACCAGTCCCTTCGAAATAACGCTAATAGGTTGTGACATAACCGCCTCATGATCAGTATAACGAACGATCGTTCGACTTGAAGAACGATGCAGATACGTTCATTATAATGGATACTTGTTCGTTATGGGATGAAATTATGTCTGCGCGTTTCTTTTCACCATTGGGGAATGATGTGCTTAAAGCCATCTTTCTGGTGTGTCTGGCCGATGGTCTGGTCGGCATTTCTTATGGCTCGCTGGCGGTCGCAGGCGGTTTCCCGCTGTGGGTGCCGCTGATGCTTTCGCTGCTGGTGCTGGCAGGGGCGTCGGAGTTTCTATTTATCGCCATCGTCGGCGGGGGTGGCAGCCCGTTTGCGGCGGCGGCGGCCGGATTGCTGGTCAATGCGCGCCATTTACCGTTCGGGATTGCGGTGAAGGATCTGGTCGGCAGCAAAGCCATGAGCTGGCTGGGTTGTCACATCATGAACGATGAAAGCGTGGTGTTTGGCATCTCGCAATCTACCCATGAAAAACGCAAAACCGCCTACTGGTTATGCGGTGCAGGTATCGCCTTATTCTGGCCGGTCAGTGTGATGGCCGGGGCGTACATCGGCCAGTTCATTCCGGATATCAAAGCCATCGGCCTTGATGCCGTGTTCCCGGCCATTTTGCTGGGGTTGATTTTCCCGGCGCTGCGCAGCCGCAGAACGCGCATACCCGCTACCTCCGGTGCGCTGATTTCGCTGGCTGCGGTGCCTTTCGTTCCGGCCGGTATGCCGGTGCTGTTTTCCCTGCTCGGATTGCTGGCGTGGAGGAACCGAAAATGACCTCACACAGCCTGATGATCGCGGGAATTGCGGTGCTCGCCGCCGGAACATTTCTGATGCGCGTGGCCGGTTACCGGCTGGGTTCACGCCTGAATTTCTCCCCTGCAACTCAGACAATGTTATCGGATGCGGCGACCACCTTATTGCTGGCGGTGGCCGCTACGTCGGCGCTGTTCGAAGGTCAGCATTTCGCCGGATACGCGCGGGTCACCGGCGTCAGCGTGGCGTTGTTTTTAGCCTGGAGAAAAGCGCCGCTGATGGTGATTATTATTGCGGCAGCAGCAGTGACAGCGCTGCTGCGCGGGTTCGGCATTCAGTAGGCAGAAACAAGAATGGCTCCCGCAGGAGCCATTTTCACACCAGTGATGAGTTACGCTACGTCTTCGTATTGCGGTACCGGATTGCGGAAGCTTTTGGTCATGCAGGCCAGATAGATAAAGCCGATTGCGCCCCAGATCAGGCCGAGCACCATCGAGCCTTCTTCCAGATTCACCCACAACGCACCGACGGTCAGCGCACCGCACAGCGGCAACAGCAAATACTGAATATGATCCACAACGGTTTTGTTGCGCTGCTCGCGGATCCAGAATTGCGAAATCACCGACAGGTTCACAAACGTGAATGCCACCAGCGCACCAAAGTTAATCAGCGCCGTGGCGGTGACCAGATCGAAATTAATCGCCAGCAAGGCAATGGCGCCGACCAGCAGCACGTTGAAAGACGGGGTGCGCCATGTCGGATGGATATAGCCGAAGAAGCGTTTCGGGAACACGCCATCACGGCCCATCACATACATCAGGCGGGAAACGCCCGCGTGCGCTGCCATACCGGAGGCCAGCACGGTGATGCTGGAGAAAATCAGCGCGCCAAACTGGAACGCCCGGCCTGCCACCTGCAGCATGATTTCCGGCTGTGAGGCGTCCGGGTCTTTAAAGCTGGAGATATCCGGGAAATAGAGTTGCAGGAAATAGGTCGCCGCAATAAAGATCACGCCACCAATTAAAGCGGTCAGGAATATCGCCCGCGGGATCACCCGTTCTGCGTCTTTGGTTTCTTCCGACAAATTACTGATGCCGTCAAAACCGGTGAAGGAGAAACACAAAATGGTCGCGCCGGTAATCATCGGCACGGTATGCGCATTTTCACCCCAGAACGGTTGGGTGCTGGCGAGCGTGCCATAGCCGGTGCCGTGATTTACGCCATAAATCACCATGCCGGTGATCACCGTGATCAGCACAATCTGCAAGACAACAACCAGCGTATTAATGTTGGCGACCGTTTTGATACTGCGCAAATTCGACAGCGTCATAAAGCTGACCAGTACGATGACAAATATCCACGACGGCACCGACGGCACCAGCGCTTCAAAATAGATTTTTGCCAGCAGAATATTGATCATTGGCGCGAATAAGTAATCAAGCAGCGACGACCAGCCGACCATAAAACCGACCACAGGATGAATGGCTTTTTGCGCGTAGGTATACGCAGAACCGGCGGAAGGATAGCGGCGCACCAGCTTGCCGTAACTCAGCGCGGTGAACAGCACGGCGATCAGCGCAAAAGCATACGCCGTCGGCACATGGCCGTCCGTGAGGCCGGAGACAATACCGAACGTATCGAACAGTGTCATGGGTTGCATATAGGCCAGACCTATCATGACAACCGGAATCAGCGTAAGGCTTTTACGTAATTCCACGCGGGAAGGGGACCCTGTGACGAGGTTATCCGACATGATGTTGATTTCCCATGACGGAGAACGCTGCATATAAAGAGTGCTGCACCATTTATGATTCCTTGCGACAAGACTGTCGGTATCTGAAAGTAAATATCTATCCGGTACTTAGCCCGGCCTCTGGTATTTGAAGGTTTGCTTAATGAAAAATGCGTAGTTCAATGAACGAAAAATGAGTCATCCCCGTTTTGCGGGGCGCATATTTTGCCTTATTAAGTATTGAATTTACAAGCCGGATAAGAATAAACACGGTCAATAAATAAAACAGGCAGTCAAAACGAGCACGTATTGTCAAAGTCGTTTGCCGGTGGTTTTGCTAATTGTTTTTATCCTGTAAAACAAAAATGAATTCCCCGTTATTGCCGTTATCAAATATCGGCAGCGCGTGGGTGAAAATAACGACTGCGGCTATTAATCAACATTCATACAACATTCCGCCGGGTCCCGCTGCCCGGATTGGCGAATGGGCAAAATCTGAAAATTTGGCCTGTTGCGATGAGAGATGAATTTTCCTCGCTTTTGTGGTTAACAATTTGTGCTATAAATTTCATATAAGAAAAACCAATGTAGCCTCTTTTCCGCACAGCAAAGATTTTCGGAGTGCAACGTGTCTCTTTCTATTTCTGAATGGACGATGGCTAATGAGATTGAATGCTCGCACCTGACAGCGAGCAATTCTTCATTTCCGCGTCATACTCACGACGAATATGTCATCAGTGCCAATCTGACTGGTACGGAAGAAATCTGGCTGCACGGCAAAACCGAACTTGTGCGCGGCGGCGATATCACGATTTACAACCCGGCCACCGTTCAGTCGTCGCTGTTCGGTAACGACAAGGTCGAATTTCTCAGCGTGCATATTCCGCAGGCTTTACTGCGTCAGGTGTCGGTCGATCACAATCTGCGTTCCGATCACTGCGCGCCGGTGTTAACCGAAGGCGTGCTGAGTAATCCCGCGCTGTTTTCGGCACTGTGCCATTACAAACGCACGCTGAATGACGACGATCAGGAACAAAATTTGTTGTGGCTGCTGGGGGCATTGCTGGAAGAACCCGCCAGAGAGCAGGAACAGTCTTTGCGGCCGATTACGCTGGCGCTCGATTTTATGCGTGACCATCTGACCCGCAAAATCCATCTCGATACGCTGGCGCAAATCAGCGGACTGAGCAAGTTTCACTTTGTCCGCCTGTTCCGTCAGCACATCGGCATGCCGCCGCTGCAATACCATATGCAACTGCGTTTGCTCGAGGCCAGAAATCAGCTGCGTAAAAATAATAATGCGCTGGATGTGGCGATAGGGCTGGGCTTTTATGATCAAAGCCATTTCATCAATACGTTCCGTAAGATGATGGGGATCACTCCCCATCTTTATTCGCAGTCACTTCACGCGTCGCAGGTACTTATACCAAGATGAACTCCCGATAACCGCTGATCACCACATACAGCGCAAAGTAAGAGAAGATCGCCGCTGAGGCTACATACGAATATTTCAGCATTTTGGTGCCCAGCATTTTTCCGCCAAGGCTGCCGACGGAACAGATCACCATCGTCCAGAACACACCTGCAATAAAGAAGCCGCCCAGGAACCACGAGGCATTCGCCGTGCTTCCCTGCCCCATGCGGGAGATCAGTGCCCCGCCGACGGCGGCAAACCACAAAATAGCGGTGGGTGAAGACATCGCCAGTACGATGCCGCGACCAAAATTCCGAATAACAGAACGTGGCTGCGCGCTGTCACCGGCGCTCAGATCCTCCGCAGGCGCGAGTGCGGCGCGGATCATTTTGTAGGTAAACCACATCAGCATCAGTGAACCACCGACCCACAGCACCCAGCGCACACTCTGGTATTGCAGCAAAATGGTCATCCCGGCCAGCGCCAGCACCGCGTAAATTAAGTCGCCGATGCAGGTGCCGATGCCCAGCCAGAATCCATGAAAATACCCCCGCTGCATCGCCAGCGTCATCATGGCGATATTAGCAATCCCAATGTCCAGACACAGCGACAGGCTGAGTAAAAATCCATTTGAAAACGGCATCATAACGGGACTCTCTTAATTAACTGGTTGTATTCAATCATGTCATTGGTTGTACCGAGGCGCGCCATCAGGATTTCGACATCTTCCGGATTAGTGTGCGGACAATGTTGCAGCATGAACGCCTGCGCACGCTCCGCATCGCCCCCCAGCAGCGCTTCGCTCATCAGGCGGGTCAGATCGGCCATTTGCGGGTAAAACAGCGCCGGATGGAAATCAAGCGTCTCCGCCGACAGCTCAATGCAACCGTGTTCGCGCAGATAGTTGAACTGGATCCAGGCCGCGCCAGCATCCGGATAACTTGACGGGCCGCGGCGCAGATAGCGCAACATTTCGAGGAAATAGATCCGCGCCAGCACGGTCCGGTCGAGCTGCAAACCGGTGGCCACCTGCGGCGTGAGGCACATCAGCAAACCAAACTGATCGGCCAGCGCTTCCTGCACTATCATTGATCCCCAGCGATCAATTTTGCTGAGTTTCGGAAAGACGTTCTCGTTACGCACCAGAGAATGCCCGAGGTCGTGCCCGCGGAACCAGGCAATCAGATAACGCTGGCACACATCACTGTCTGGCAGCATGTCTTCGGCCCAGCCCATTTTGGCGGCTTCGGTACGTGAAAACAGCTCGAACAATTGCTGATACGTATTGGCAAACACCACCGTGCGTTTGACCGGCGAATACTTCAGCCCCTCGTCTTCCGGGAAGAAATAGGCAAAATGTTTGGGATAGGTATTGGCTTCACCGGCAATGCCAAAGAGGTTGATAATTTTGTATGCGCAGCCCGGCATCGCCAGTAAATCGGCGGCGATTTCCTTTTGCAGATACAGTAAGCTTTCCGGAAACAGGCTGTCCATCACGTCGGAAACTTCCTGCAAAACCGGGGCAGGTTCACCAAACCACGACGAATAAAAACTCTGTTTGGATTTTCCCACCCAGGTGGACGTGTTACCGATGCCCAGCACCAGTTGCTGTTCCTTCAGGCCAGCAATTTGCGGTAATACCGTTTTTCCGCAACTGTCATCTGCCAGCATTTCCGCCCGTAAAAACAGTCCGCGCCGGGTATCGGGATCATCAAACAGCGGCGCTAAACGGAAACACTGAATCGACATCTCTTCACGCAGGGCATCCAGCAAACGGCTTTCACAGGCCGCTTCCAGCTGGTTGATGGCTTCGGTCAGACGCAGGCAATAATGAATCGTTTGCAAAGCTTTAGGACTTAAATTTTCCGGGGCATCCAGATCCATCATGGATACCTGATATGCCGGGGCGGCTGGCCAAAATGATGTCGTAAACATAGTTTCAAACCCTTGAGCGCAATGGAGAGAAACTACTTAAACACTCCCCTGCGGCGGGGTATTGGAAGAAATTGCGCATAAGTCTGCACGCCGGATATTGCCCCCGGCGACTACAGTTAATCTATCCCCGTTTCTTTTACCAGGTGCCTGACATCATGAGTTTCTCTCTGCGCCATTATCTGCACGTTCGTGGCCGTTTACTGATTTCTATTGTTGCTGGTCTGATTTGCTTCTTCGCGCTTCCCCCGCATCTGGGAATTTTGCAGCGGCTGATGATTGGCTGGAATGTGCTGGCATGGATGTATCTGTTTTTCCTGTGGTTTCGCATGCTTCGCACCGAAGCGAAGGATATCCCGCACATCGCTAAGACGCAGGATGAAAGCGCCAGTCTGGTGCTGACGCTGGTCACGCTCACCTGCCTGGTGAGCATTCTGGCGATCCTGATGGAACTCGGCTCCCTTAAAGCGCTGACGGGAAGCGCAAAAACCCTGCATATCTTGCTGACCGCGACTACGCTGATTGCCTCGTGGGCGCTGCTGCCGACCTCTTTCGCCATGCATTACGCCCATCATCACTATCTGCGGCAGACAAAAGACATCACGCCGATGATCTTCCCGGAAAAGCCTGAGCAGCCCGGCTACTGGGATTTTCTCTATTTCTCCTTCACCATCGCCGTCGCCTCACAAACCGCCGACGTCGCGACCGGCACCACCGATATGCGCCAGATTGCCCTGTTGCAGTCGGTCATTTCCTTTGTCTTTAATCTGGCGATTTTAGGGTTGTCCATTAACGTCGGGGCGGGATTACTGAGTTAACCCCGGGTTGAAGTAATGCGCTGTCATTGGGAGGATTTCCCGCAGAGTTCACTGTAAGTCAGAAAAGGTTTAATTTAGACTTCTATACGTCTAAAAGTTAGTGTAGGTTTTCACAATAAATTCCCATTCTGGTTACGTTTAAGGAACTCCATTTATGCGCACTCCGTTTGTAGCTGTGACTCTCCTTGCCGCCACACTGTTTTCTGCCGCCTCATTTGCCGGTGCGACGCTGGATCGCGTGACCCAAACCGGTGTGCTGCGCAATGCGATCGTTAACGATTACCCGCCGTTTGGTTTTATTGATGATAATAACCAGCTGGCCGGTTTTGACGTGGATGTGGCGAAAGCGGTGGCGCAGCGCATGGGCGTAAAACTTGAAATCATCGCACCGGGCTGGGAAACGATTGTCGGCGGCAAATGGCAGGGTCGCTGGGATACCTGTATCTGCTCGATGACGCCAAACACCGAGCGCGCCAAAGTACTGGATTTTCCGACGCCGTATTACAACTCTCCGGCGGTCTTAGTGGTCAATAAGAAAGACGACCGCATTAAATCGGCGGCCGATCTGAGCAATAAAAAGATTGGCGTCGGCATTGGTTCAACCTACGAAACCTATCTGCAAAAAACGCTGGTGATCCCGGGCAGCAAACCCATCACATTCCCGTTCAATAACGTACACGTGATCCCTAGCGACGAAGAAGTGGCGTTCCAGAATCTGGCGCTCGGGCCGGGTGTGCGCCTCGACGGCGTGGTGTCAGATTTAGCCACCGCGAATGCCCGCATCAAACGTGCGCCGGTGTTTAAAATTGTCACCGAGCTTTATGCAGAACCGAACTGGGTAGCCACCGACAAAGGTGACGCCGAATGGGACAAGAAAGTGGCCGATACCATCAAATCGCTGCGCGACGATGGCACGCTGGCGAAAATCTCTCAGCACTGGCTGGGTGAAGATATTACCCACGAGGTACCGTAATGCCACAAATCCCGGACAGCCAGCCGAAAGTGGAAACGCCGGAACGCTGGCACCACGCACATGCGTTTAAATTTAAAACCGGGCTGACGTGGCTGATTTTGCTCAGCCTGCTGCTCGGCGCGTTCAGCAAAATGGGGCTGGACTGGAGCCTGATTGGGCAGAAATTGCCGTTCCTGCTTGGCCTGCGCCTGTCGCCGGACGGCTTTATTCAGGGCGCGGCGCTGACCATAATGATCACCGCCTGCTCGATGTTTTTCTGTCTGCTGATTGGCCTGATTACCGCGCTCGGCCGGATGTCTGAAAATGCGCTGGCGTTTGGTTGTGCGACGTTTTACGCCTCGCTGTTTCGCGGCACGCCGCTGCTGGTGCAGGTGCTGATTATCTATCTGGCGCTGCCGCAGGTGGGAATTGTGCTCGGGGCGCTCAGCTCGGGCATTATCGCTCTGTCGATGAACTACGGCGCGTATCTGGCGGAAACTATCCGCAGCGGCGTGCTCTCGGTGCCGCGCGGTCAGCAGGAAGCCGCGCTGGCGCTCGGCGTGTCACGCTGGACGGTGGCCGTTCACGTCACCGCGCCGCAGGCATTGCGCATCATTATCCCGCCCGCCGGGTCGATGTTTATTTCGATGCTGAAAGATTCGTCTCTGGTGTCACTGATGGGTCTGTGGGAGCTGAATTTTCTGGCGCAATCCTACGGGCGCAGCACCTATCGTTATATGGAAATGCTGGCGACTGCGGCGGCAATATACTGGATTATGTCGATCGTGCTGGAACTGCTGCAAAGCCGCCTTGAGCGCCGCTTTGCGCAAGGCCACCGCCGCTAAACTTTTTATTTTCAAATGCTCTGACTTCTTATCGCAGGTATATCATGGCTTTTCCTGAAGATTTCCGTTTAATCAGCTATCTCTCGCGCCTCGAACACGCTGTACGTTTTCCGCTGTCCTCTTCCTATCCTGAATCGATGAGCCTGGATACGTTATTTGAACTGGCAGGGAAAGAACACCGCGCGCCGTTCATGCAGACCATGCTGGATTATCCGCCACTGCGCGGAACGCCGGAACTGCTCGACGCCATCGCCTCGACCTATAAAAATGTCACCGCGCAGGACGTCATCAGTTTTGCCGGTGCCGACGAAGCGATTTACGCCAGTTTTCAGATGTTGCTCAAATCCGGCGATCACGCCGTGGTGATCACCCCAAATTATCAGTCGCTGGAAAGCGTGCCGTTATCGCTGTGTGACGTCACCGGCGTGGCGCTTGATGAAAATAACGACTGGGCGCTGGATACCGGCAAAGTCCGCGACGCGCTGCGCGCCAATACCAAAGTGCTGGTGATTAACTTTCCGCACAATCCGACCGGCGCGCTGATTAGCCGTCAGCAACTCGACGAACTGGTCGGGTTATGCCGCGATCGCGGGATCTGGATTTTCTCGGACGAAGTGTACCGGCTGACAGAGTTTGATCCGGCAGACCGGCTGCCGCAACTGGCGGATATTTACGAACGTGGCATTTCGCTGAACGTGACCTCCAAAGCTTACGGATTACCGGGGCTGCGCATCGGCTGGGTGGCCTGTCAGGATAAAGCGTGGATGCGGGAACTCGAGCGCATGAAGCAGTATCTGTCGATCTGTAATTCCATGCCCGGCGAGTTTCTCACCACGGTGGCACTCAATGCCCGCGCACCGATCCTTGAACGGGTGATGGAACGCTCGCGCCGCCAGCTCGTAACACTGACTCAATTTCTGGCGCAATACCCGCACCTGTTCAGGCTCAGCGTACCGAAAGCCGGTGTGCTGGCGTTCCCACGTTTTACCGGTGAGCAAGGCGCAGAAGCCTTTGCCACACAACTGGTGGAAGAGGCCGGTGTGATGGTGATCCCTTCTGTCGCCTACGCATCAGAACTGAACAGGGTGTCGGAAGATTTTCTGCGTATCGGTTTTGGTCGCGAAAATCTTGATGAAGCACTGGGTGAAACGGGGAGATGGCTGGACAAACGCGGCCAGCAGGGATGAAAAAAATGGGCGCGGAAATCGCACCCATTTTAGTTTTCCCCGATGAACGGAAACCGGACTTGCCATTGATTTGTTAATGACTTACACGTTACTTACAGGCTTTGATCTCTTTCCACTGTGACCATTCGCCAGTGAACGACGGGTTACCTGGCTCATTGTTCTGAGTCCAGTAATTCGCGAGATACTCCTTACCTTTCCAGTTAACACTTTCTCCGCCGTTATACACTTTACCGGCATCCCAGTTGTCAGCGCAGCCGGTGCTGGTGCCTTCATCAGGGATCGGCAATACCTTCGGTGTGACCGTCAGCACGTAGGTGGCCACACTGCTTTTCTTCCCGTCGGACACGGTGAGGGTAAAGTTGAAGCTTTGCTTAGCGGTGACCACGGGTGCGACAAAACTCAGCGATTCACGATCGTTACCGGCGAGGGTGGACCCGTTCGGCAGCAACCAGCTGTAGGTCAGTTTATCGCCGTCAGCGTCGGTAGATTCTGCTGCATTGAGCGTCACATTCGCCTGGCTTTCCACATCACCAATCGGACCGGAGAGTTTTGCCACCGGCGCTGAATTACCGTCAGCCGGGGCTGGTGTCGGTTCCGGTGTTGGTGCTGGCGTCGGTTCAGGAGCAGGTGTCACCGCTTCTTCTTTACCGGCATCATCGACCACTTTCACGTTAAAGAAGTGCTGGACGCAGCGTTTGTAATCGCCCTCTTTGAACGCGGAGAACGGTGTCTGATAACCGACCAGCTGACAGGAATACGTCAGGCCAGTTGGCGTTTCTGATGACCATCCCCAGTCCTGTTCCCAGTACTGCGGCAGCGCACCGGCTCCACCTTCATCAAACTGTTTCATGTTTTTACAGCCCAGCACTTCATTAGCCGGAACCGGCACTTTCAGGTATTCCGCTTCGCTTTTGTAGTAGGAGATACGGTTCAGGCCCTGCGCGATTTCCTGCGAGCCACCGCACTCAACACCGCCATTGATGATCTGAATAGTCACGCCGAATCCCGGCACCAGACCGTTGGCTTTGTCACGATCGTTCGGCTGCCAGGTGCCGTCGATCACATGCAGCATACTCGGCTTCGGTGCCTGCGGCGTGACGTAGAAGAACACCGCACTGGCAAGGTTCAGCCAGGTATCCGCCACCAGTTCCGGTTTATCCAGCAGGGTTCTGACCGTGCCGAACATCGCATCGGAGAACGGGCCGTAGTTATAGTTATAAGAAAGTTGTTTGGCACCGCGACCGAAGTAGCTGACAAAATCGCCGTCGGCATCTTTGCCGCAAGGCCAGGTTTGTCCCTGCCAGACATTCGGATTACATTCGCCGTTATAGCCGCCTTTCTGCCCTTCTTTCCAGCCCATTTCTCGCAGATAGACCAGCCCCTGACGCCATTCGGCTTCCGGGCGCCAGCTCTCGTGGCCGCCGGTTTCCTGTGCGAAGTGTGCAAACATGGTGGCAAGGCCTTTACGGCAAATGGCATCCGAATCACGTCCGTCGGTATACGTTCCGCACACGGCCGGGAACTTGCCGATGGCCTGCAGGAATTTGGTGTAGGTATAGCTCGGGTCACGCAGCGGGAAAATGTGTTCCCACTTATCACTGCCCAGAATGCTGTCCACCCGCTTCACGTTAGCCGGGTTATCGCTGCGGCCGGGGGCGATTTTATCGACGGAAGCATTATCCAGTGTGCGGATAGACGCCTTAACCTCCTGCATCAGCGGGTTTTGAGTCAGGCTGTTTTCTTTTTTAATCAGATCACTTTCTTTGATGACATAGGGGTCCGACGTATCGGCTGCCATTGCCGGAGCAACACAGGCCATCAGACAGGAAAGTGTAATAAGATTCAAAAGGTATTTATCTTTAGTTCTGCGCATAAGGACAACCTTATATAAATAGTCGAAGTTAAATGCTGAAAGTTATTTTCTGCATAACATTAACCGGTCAGAGTTTCTGTACTACCCCCTGCCCTGTCAGTTAAAAGGCTAATCGCATAAGCGCATACAGGCTAATAAAAACAAAGCCATAAACATCATAAAAAACGGATGATATTTATCAAAAACCACTTATAAATTTATTCGAAGAACAATAAAAAATGCGGACTGATCACCCGGAATCAGTCCACATACTTATGAACAAACTTTGAATACTTAGTGAATAAAGTTGTTTACCGTTGGGCCAGTGTAAAAGTTCCCGCCAATTTCTTCACCCGGTCCCCTGCCAGAATTAATAGTGGCCCGCCTAACACACCGCCTATACCGGAGGTCATCAGGATCATATTAAAACCCATATCCCTTTCGATGAAAACGATGCTTAGCAGGAAACCTGTGAAACACGACACAACGATTTGCGCAAAACATTTATAAACATCCTCCACAGTGGGCTTACTTTTGCAGCGCATGATAAATCGCACCAGGCCACCCCAGGATGACATAACTAATATAGAAACTAATAACTCAAATTCTATAAACACAACTTCTTTAGCATGAAGACTGATCATGACGAAAACCTCATAGATTAATTAATAAAGATTGAGATAACTGCGACAATGATAATCCGGCCATCATCAAAGCCATAATCACTTCAGATCAATAATTAATTTTGATAATCCGGCGCTGATTTTTTATTAAAAAAAAATCATTAAAAAATAAACAAACACTCTCTTAAATCACGTTAACCGCATTTCTTGCCACATCCTTCATATTGATTCCGCGCTTTTCAGCTGTGACATCACCAGATGAACATAGCGTCGCTTACTGCTGTTTGAAAGGTAATTCATGTAGACCGGAGAGTCCTTTATTGAAATTTCTTTAGGTAGATCAAAGCACTTTAACTTGCAATGCCGCTCCCTGATAAAGTAATCCGCCAGCACCCTGGGTAACACAGTGAGCATATCACTGCGTTCGAGCGCGCTGATGATACCGTTGATGGAAGAAGAGCGGTAAATGACTTTAACCAGACCCGCGTAAGGTGCATTAATCGTCAACGTCGTGCCGAGAAGACCGGTAAAATCATTATAAATACCGTCGTTATAGACAGCGTGAGGTAATGCGTAGTAATGCATTAACGCCAGTTCTCTCTGGTTGGACAATAAACTGCTGGCACCGCACAGGATAACAAACTCATCCATGGCATCAATTTTTATTGAGGTGATTTTCTCATGATTCAGAGCATGATGCGAAATAACAACATCGATATTTGCCTGTAACAAACTCCTTACCATTTCATCACTCTTAATATTCGTTGAATTAGAAAATTCGACCTTTACTGACTTTCCACTTTCGTTCTTATACATCCGGTTAAAATAATAGTCCTCCAGAACATCCGGACACATTACCCGCAATATGGCACCCGATGGCCCTTCGGTTCTTGAGGACTGTAAAACATCTTCAATAATCGTAATGGCGTTGACAAAAGAATCATGGATATCCAGCGCAGTGGCGGTGGGTTTCAGACCCGTGGCCGTGCGGTAAAACAGTTCTTCACCCAGATGTCGTCTGAGCTTATTTATCGATAAGCTTACTGCAGAAGGTGTAAGATTCAGATTTTCTGCTGCTTTTGAAATATTCCCAGAAACAATCACTTCATTCATTATCTTGATAAGATTGTAATCAAAGTTAATTGTACTTGACTCGTTCATTATTTACTCTCCAGATAAAGGGGGCGTTTGCTTCGAAATAAATAATACAGCTCTTTATGCATTCAGTTTTCATAAAAATCCACCTTTAATATTGTGAAGCGTTTTGAGTTGCGTACGTATTAATCACATATCCCGAGCATATTTAAAGCGTTATCCGCCCCTTCATCCAGCCGTAAACAAACGACTCATTCGCACTACGCCCTTCTGCCAACTCCAGGTAACGTTGCCCCTGACTGCAATTAATAGAAGTGATTAACACGCCCGCTCCCTCGGTGCCACGCTTCTCAATGAACTGTGTTAACGCCTTTAGCGTACCGGGGCCGATTTTGCCGTCCACGACGATATCACCATAATATGCTTCACCGTGATTAAATACATTCAGCCAGCGCTGCAACCATCGGATACCCACTGCCGGTCCCATGTTGGTGCCGGTGTCGCACAGTTCCAGCGCCAGACCTGGCGCAATGGCATACACTTTGTCGAATCCCGGCTGATACCAGTAATTCTTTTCAAGGATCAGATAAGCATCTTCTTTCGTGAAATCGGTCATTTTTCCGGTATAGCCATAACTGCGGGCCGTTTTTTCGGTGATACCCCAATGCGTCGGGCCACCGGTATCATTCGGGTGGTCTACATAGCCACCTTCGTTTTTCAGTACGGAATTAATCACAGGGTTAGTAAACATAAGGTCTTCCTCCGGACAACAGTTAAAGTTGAAACGTCAGAAACAACGCGGTACCGAGCAACAGTACCGACACCAAAAAACCAAACATCAGTATCCACGGTCTGAGGTTCTTAACCGGTGATACCTTCTCTTCCATGACTTCGACAGTGGCCGAGGTACTGACACGAATGCCTGATTTCGGCACAGTAATGAAGAATTCATCCAGCCCGGCAAATTTAAGATCGCGGCGGATTAAATAAAGGGTCTGGGTCAAACTGGCATCGCTGGTGAATTTACTGCGGCTTCCCCATAACGCGACAGAGATGGCCTCTTTTTCGATCACTTCATCTTTTGCATGTTCAATAATATAACTCAGGCAACGTGATCTCATTGAAGTCAGTTTAATATTCACATCACTGTGAAGCTTTTTAAACTCCTTGGTTTTTTCATTAAAGACATATTCGCCATTTATAAGATATACAGCCATCATCCTCTCTCCTCCATTATTTCAGCCATTTGTACCTACCCCTTAATCTTTGCTGATGATTAAGCGTATCTGTTTTTATTATTTTCACCACAGGCAATAGGATTAATATTAAGTATTTTAGTTAAGATGTGACTGAATCAAAAAAAACGGGGGAATATTAAGTAAAACTCAAAAACCACTTAATTCTCACTCAACATGCAGAAAGCATTCAACAAGCTGAAAATCAATGCTTTTTATGATTAATTTGTGATATGTCTTTTTATCATCAACGTGATTATTGATGACGATAAAACCCGCTAAATTTCGCCGTTCAAAAAACAACCATAAATTTTATATTAGTCAATTTTATTTATATCTCAATATGATTTGTCGGTTTTTATTTCCGGATCGAATATATCCACCAGCAGCAACCGGCTGTTTATGTACTCATTCAAAATTTAGGAAAATACTATGTCTACCAGCAAAATCATTAAGACCGACGAGTTAACCCAGTCCTCATATACTCTGGACGGTTTTAATCCAGCCACAGAAACTGAAAATTACAGCTATACGTCGGCACGTGTGACGAAACCGGTTTATAACAAATACAATACGGCGAATAAGCCAAAAGTATTTGGCTATTACACCGACTGGTCACAATATGATGGCCGTCTGCAGAATTCGCAGGCAGGCAAAGAAGCCCGCGGCCGTGGTTTTGACCTCGCAAACATTCCACCGACTGCTTACGACAAAATCATCTTTGGTTTCGTTGGGATTGTTGGCGACCAGGGTGAAAAAGCCAATACCGTGGCCAATGCCGCACAACAACTGGGTAAAACCACCCATCAGGCGACGTTCCTGGATCCGTGGGGTGACTTTGGCTCCTCCGTCAATAACAACCTGGACAATCCGGGCTGGGTGGAACTTTCTCCGGCCACCGCGACGCAAGCCAATGTAAAAGGTCTGGTCGGTGGCTTACGTGACCTGCAAAAACGCGCCAAAGCAGTGGGTCATGATCTGGTGCTTTCGATGAGTATTGGTGGCTGGACGTTAAGTAACGGCTTCCACAATATGGCAAAAACCGCAGAAGGTCGTACCATCTTCGCGAAAAGTATTGCCAGTCTGTTCACCCGTTTCCCGATGTTCAGCGAAGTGGATATCGACTGGGAATACCCGGGAAACACCGGGAATAACAACCCGTATGATGATAATGATGGCGCGAACTATGCGCTGCTGATTGCTGAAATCACCAAACAGATGGCCGCCATCAAACGTTCTGATGTAAAAATCAGTATTGCCAGCTCCGCCGTGGTCACTATTTTGGAAAAATCCAACGTTCCGGCCCTGCTTGAAGCCGGTCTGTACGGCGTTAACCTGATGACCTATGACTTTTTCGGTACGCCGTGGGCAGAAAAATTGTCGCATCACACCAATTTACATGCATTGGTTGAAGGCGGCTGGGGCATTGACACCATCATTAACTATCTGCTGTCGAAAGGGTTCCCGGCTGACCGCATGAATGTCGGCTATGCGGCCTATTCCCGTAACGCGCAAAATGCGGTACTGGAAAGCTATTCTCCTTTAGAAGGTACCTATACTCCTGTTGAAGGTAAAACCACCGTCGGTACATTCGAAAGCGGTACCACCGAATGGTACGACATGGTGAATAACTACCTGGATCTGGAAAATCAGTCAGGACGCAATGGCTTCCAGGTGTATACCGATCAGGTCGCTGATGCTGATTATCTTTATAACAAAGACACCGGCATTTTCATGTCCATTGATACCCCACGTACCGTGCGTGAAAAAGGCCGTTATGTGGTTGAAAAAGGACTGGGCGCACTGTTCACCTGGACTATCGATCAGGACAACGGTCTGCTGGTCAATGCGGCACGCGAAGGTCTGGGTTGTACTATCCAGAATCAGGTTATCGATATGGCGCCTTTCTACTTTGAAGGTGTCAATATCGACGGTCAGGTTCCGGAAGATGAAGTCCCTTCAGAAACCAATACTGCGCCTACCGGTGATATTGCCCTGCAGGTGTTCAGCGGTGCCAAAGTGCGTCTGAGCGCGGCAGGTTCTGCCGATAAAGACAACGATAAACTCACCTACAAATGGACTGCACCAGCCGCCATCGCACTGTCCTCGTACGATGCGGTCTCCGCAGACTTCACCGCACCAGAGCTGGTCAGTAAATCTGACTTCAACTTCACACTGGTAGTCACCGATGAACACGGTGAAAAATCGGTATCGAAAAGCATCGTGGTAACAGTGCTGGGTAACACAGCCGTTGAGCCAGAGCCAACACCGGAACCGACACCGGAGCCGACCCCGGAACCAACGCCTGTGCCAACGCCAGAACCTACACCAACGCCTTCTCCGGCGGGCAAATATGCCACCTGGGATGCCAGCAAAGTGTACAACACCGGCGACAAAGTCAGCCTGAACGGTAAAGACTACCAGGCCAACTACTGGACGCAGGGCAATCAGCCGGGCAAAGCCGAATTTACCGGCGAATGGTCACAGTGGAAGCAAATCTGATCTCTTGGTGACATGTTCTGATGCGCGTTAAAACATCTCACGGGGCCTTGTGCCCCGTTTTTTTATGCGGATGTGATATCTCCCAGGACCTGTTTTTCGGTCAGAAAATCAATAAACACCCGCACTTTTGGCAGCATATGGCGGCTGCTTGGCCAGACCACCGAAAACTTCCCGCCTTCTTTTAAATACGCAGGCAGTACCGAAATAAGCTCACCGGATTCAAGATATGGCCGCACGATGAATTCCGGCACATACGCCAGTCCCAGTCCCTGTATCGTCGCCTGTAAAATCGACTCCAGATTATTACTGCTCAGTGCCAGCGGCAGTTCCGGCGGCGTCACGCTGGTCATCTCCCATTCCTGCCATTGTCCGTTGCCCGGAAAGCGGTAGCGCAGACAAGCGTGCTGATAAAGGTCGTCAGGCGTAAGCGGCGCAGGATGCCTGGCGAAATAATGTGGCGCGCCGACAATCGCAAAACGAAACGGCCCGAGGCGGCGCGACATCATCTGCGAACTGTTCAGTTCGCCGCTGCGGATGGCGATATCAAATCCTTCATCAATGACATCCACCATGCGATCACTGAAATCCAGATCCAGCTCAACATCGGGATAACGCTGACGGAATTCCGGCAAATGCGGCAGCAGTATGCGATAGCCGATAGCCGGCGCGGTGATGCGTAATTTGCCGCGCGGCACAGCGGAGATCCGTACCAGTTCCTGTTCTGCCTCTTCCAGTTGCGAAACAATATGCTGGCAGCGTTCAAAAAATAGCTGGCCCTCATCGGTCAGGCTGATACGCCGCGTACTGCGGTTGAAGAGTCGCACACTGAGTTTTTCCTCAAGGCGCGCCACGCTTTTCCCCACCGCCGAGGCCGAAATGCCCATGCGCTCCGCTGCTGCGGCAAAACTCTGACTTTGGGCAGCGCGAACAAAGGCCAGCAGGCCGTTGAGATTTTCCATTTTCACTCCTGTTTATTCGAGCGATTTAGTCCGCAATCCTCGGACTTACAGCCTGTTTCCGCCATATTCAAGACAATTTATCATCACTGTTATACCCCAATATCAGGAAAGCGAACAATGACCTCATCTTCATCAGGCAGCCTGCAGGTGCTATTTACCGTGTGTCTGGCGGCGGTAATTTTGCCGCTCAATTTTGTCAGCGGTGCGGTGGCAACACCCGCCATTGCCCGTGAACTCGGCGGCAGCGCGCAGGCACTGAGCTGGATCACCAATTCGTTCATGCTCACATTCGGCTGTTTTCTGATGGCGGCCGGGGCGCTGGCCGATGAACTGGGGCGCAAAAAAGTGTTCGTCAGCGGCGTTTCTCTGTTTGCGCTGTTGTCGTTACTCCAGGCTTTCAGCAGCAGTTTGCTGTGGATTGATTTACTGCGCGCCGCGCAGGGTATTGCTGCTGCCGGTGCGCTGGCCGGTGGTGCGGCTGCTTTGGCGCAGGAATTCGATGGCGCAGCGCGTACCCGGGCTTTCAGCCTGATGGGCAGCAGTTTTGGCGTCGGACTGGCCTTCGGCCCCTTTCTCGCGGGCGTGCTTATCGCAAACTTCGGCTGGCGTTCGGTGTTTTTCTCCGCGACGGTGATTGCCGTTCTTTCCCTGATAACGGGCGCCGGAAAAATGCGTGAAACGCGGAATCCGCAGGCATCCGGCATCGACTGGCCGGGGACGCTGTCCTTTACCGCCATGCTGGCATTGCTGACCTGGGCGCTGATGGAAATTCCACAGTCTGGTCTGCACAGTACACGGGTACTTTCCCTGCTGGGAGGCGCGGCGCTGTTGCTGGCGGTATTTGTGGTTGTTGAGCTGCGGGTGAAAAACCCGATGCTGGATTTATCCCTGTTCCGTTATATCCGTTTTATCGGTGTGCAGGCACTTCCGCTGGCGACGGGTTTCTGTTTCGTGGTGCTGCTGGTGGTGTTGCCGATGCTGTTTATCGGGGTCTCCGGACTGAGCGAAGAACGCGCCGGGCTGATGATGATGGCACTTTCTGTCCCGATGCTGATTGTGCCACTGCTGGCCGCGTGGCTGACGCGCTGGATTTCGGCAGGCGTGTTGTGCACATCAGGTTTGGTGATTGCCGCCGCCGGTTTGGGCTGGCTCAGTCAGGCGGTGCTGGCGCAGGATGTCACAGGCATGATTGCGCCGATGGTGGTTGTCGGCATCGGTACCGGTTTGCCATGGGGGCTGATGGATGGACTGTCGGTGAGCGTCGTGCCGAAAGAACGGGCGGGCATGGCAACCGGCATTTTCAGCACCACACGCGTGGCCGGAGAAGGCATCTCGCTGGCGATTGTCGGCGCTATTCTGTCGATGTTAACGCACAACGCACTGGCGGCCCGCTTTACCGGCGATGCGATCAGTCCGGAGGCCATCAGCCAGGCGGCGCAACGGCTGGCGACCGGTAATCTTACCGTGGCACAGCAGCTTATTACACAAGCCAGTACGGCACAGCTTCAGCAGCTTTATGCCGTCTCATTGCATCCCTTACTGTTGTGTCTGATGGCGATTACGCTGTTCTCTGCGCTGCTGGTGTTGCTGGCGCTGCGCGGTAAACATCAGTAGCACTGTTAACCAATCGCGGAAAGAAACCCATGTCCATACAAAAGTAAATGTTAAACACCTTCATCTTTTTGTTTAGGTAACACAATAATTAACCAATAAAAATCAATATAAACAGGATTAAAATTTTATAATTTGTAATTTATAGAATTTTTATCCTTATTGACAAAAATAATGAAAAGAGTCCCTTAAGGTAAATTTATTAACTTATATTTAACCATGACTGCGTTTTTCATCATGCACATAAGGTCAGGGCTCCGCTCCGTTGTGAAGGGAAAACATAATACCCGGCCTGCACGCTGTTTATTACCGGCTTTTCTTGCCGTTTTTTTGCGTTAACTATTAACCACCAGAGGATTTCCACATGCAACGCCGTTGCATGAATACACATCCGTGTAAGTTATTTTGGGAGTCATCATGGGCGAAAAAAAATCATTATTACTGGCCGTGCTTTCTGCGGCGACGCTGACTTTAGTCGCAGGTGCACAGGCCGCCGGTACCTTAACAGGCCAGGTAGGCGTTCAGCTCACCATCAGCACAGGTTGTACTGTCGGTAACGGCACATCAACGGGGGGAACCAACCAGTGGGGTACGCTGAATTTTGGTAACTACGCGGATCTGACCAGCGTTATTAACGGGACCGTATTCGGCGCTGACGGCACCGGTGCCGTCACCATCGCCTGTAGCACAGGACTGACCCCGACGCTGTCACTGAACGGCGGACTGGCGGCAACCGGCGGGCTGCGTTCCATGACATCCAGCGGCAACAGTATTCCTTACCGCCTCTATTCCGATACCGCACGTACCACCGAAATCGCGATTAATACGCCAATTACGCTCACCACAGGGACCACGGCGCAAAATATCCCGATTTACGGTCGTGTGCTGCCTGCTGACCAGACCAGCACCACGCCGGCTGCAGGAACCTATAACGATACCGTTGTTGCCACTCTTTCCTGGTAAGCGTTTTTCCCTCAGCGCCGGGTCCGGCTCTGACTGGCTTTCGGTTCAAGGAAGGAAAAATCATGGACATCAAGGTACTGCGGCTACTGCCTGCCACCCTGCTGGTGTCGGTGCAGTTGCACATTCCGCTGAGTCAGGCGGCAACGATAGGCATCAGTGCCACGTTGCTGCCCGCCTGTGAAGCGGGAACCACGACGTCCGGCAGCACCCGTTTCGGTACGCTGAATTTTGGCAATTATGCGTCGCTCACCAGCGCGGTGAATGCTACCAGCGCACAACTGGCGGGTTCGATCCGCGTAAAATGTGTGAGCGGGCTGACCTACAAAATTGTCATGGATGGCGGCAGCAGCGGTATGGTTACCGCCCGCAGAATGGTCAATACCACCAACAGCGCCGCGACGCTGCAGTACAACCTTTACACCTCGGCGGCACGCACCACCGTGTGGGACAACACCACCGGCGTCAGCGGCACCGGTAACGGCGCGGATCAGTGGAGCACGGTCTATGGCCGCGTTCCGGCACAGACCACCCCTGCCGCCGGTGTTTATCAGGATACGGTGAATGTCACCGTATCCTGGTAGAGGTGACGATGCCTGCCAGCCTGCGTTTTCCGCCCGTGTTATTACCGATGATGTTATTGCTGCTGATATTGTGCAGTTCAGCGCGTGCCGCCACGGCAACCACGACGTTTACCGTTTCGGCGACCCTCACCAATGGCTGCGTATTTGGCAGCTCGCTTGCCAGCCCGATCTCCAGTCTCGGCACCCTCAACTTCGGTTCCCTGTCGGACATCGCCAGCAACGTCGATATTGTCAGCAGCACGGGCGCAGGTTCCGTGGTCGTCACCTGCACGCCGGGTACCTCCGTCAGCATTGCCATGGATTACGGCACTCACGGCGGCACCGCCACACGTCGCTATATGCAAAACACCACCAATACCGATCTGCTGGGCTACCAGCTTTTCCGCGATGCCGCCCGCAGTCTGGTCTGGGGCAATGGCGCGCTGGTGATGTCCATCCCCAGTTTTCCGGATACCTCGCAAACCTACCCGGTTTATGCACGTTTATACGCTGTGACCCCTCTGCCTTCCGCCGGGACGTATACCGACACCGTCACTGTCACGTTAACTTATTGAATCATCAGGATATAAAAATATGAAGACACTGTTTCTACGCCTTTTCACTACCGCCGCATTGCTCGGTGCCTTTCTGTCTTGCGTGAACGCACAGGCTGCCAGTTCGGTGCTGGTCTGGCCGGTCTATCAGATTATTGAATCTGATCAGAACGGATCTGCCCTGTGGCTGGAAAACCGTGGCGCAGAACCGGTGTCCTTGCAGGTGCGCGTACTGGCCTGGAAGCAGGAGAATTTTAACGAGAAGTATGCCGATCAGACCAACGTGGTCGCCAGCCCGCCATTTGCTACCGTGCCACCGGGGCAGCGTCAGTTGATCAGGCTTATCCGCAACACGCCGGTGCCGGCCAATACCGAGCAGGCGTACCGCATTATCATTGATGAAATCCCGTCGCCGCTGAACAGCGCCGGTGAGGGCAAAGACAAAGCGGTCGTCGGTCTGCAATTGCAGATGCGTTATTTACTGCCGCTGTTTATGGATGGCGGCAATTTGTGGACCAACGATCGCGCGGATATCAAACGCGACCCTTCCACGGCGACGCGTCCGATCCTCAACTGGCGTACGGTGTCCGAGGGCGGGAAAACCTATTTGCAGGTGGGTAATACCGGCCTCGTCCACGCACGCCTGAGTAACGTTTTCTGGTCGGCGACGGGTAACCAGAAACAAGGCGTAAAAACCATGGTGGGCGGCTTTATGGGTTATGTATTGCCGGGACAACAAATGCGCTGGCCAGTGCCCGCAGGTGTGACGCCAGGGGCGCAACTCAATGCGCAGATTGCCGATAACACCCAACCGATTGTCATTCCACGCGGCCAGTAACAGCAGGAGCCGCAACGAATGACGATCAGACGTCTTCTCCGGGAAGGTCATCAGCGACCGCTTTATTTCCGGAGAAGCCTGTGCCTGATATGCCTGAGTACGTTCAGTGCACAGGCGCAGGAATATTCTTCACTGCCTGATGCCCCGCGTGCGGCACCGGTGGTCACGGACGCCATGTTTTATCTGTCGGTTGTGGTCAACGGTCAGACGGATAATCAGGTCGTGCCGGTGACGTATCGCAATAACGCCTACTTCGTCGAAGCCGGTGTTCTGGCGAAGAATCACATCCACATTAATGGCCGGCAGGGGCTGATCAATGTCGGTGAATTGCCGGACGTAAAAGCCAGATACGATTCGGCCACCCAGCAACTGGTGTTAACGGTGCCAGATGCCTGGCTGCCGAACCAGAATGTCAGCGGCGATCCGCTGATGAATTACACGCCGTCGCAAAGCAGCACCGGCCTGTTGTTTAACTATGATTCGTACTACACCGATCCACCCGGCGGTGCGAAGTCTGTCGCCACCTGGATGGAGCAACGGTTATTCAGCAGCCTCGGACTGGTCACCAATACCGGCACTTACCGCTACAACATTGATAACGCCGACAACAGCAACGGCGGCCAGACCACGCAGGACGGTTATCTGCGTTACGACACCTTCTGGCGTTTCACCGACGAGAAAAATCTGATCAGCTATCAGGTCGGGGATTTCGTCAGCGATTCCCTGACGTGGAGTAACTCGGCGCGGATGGGCGGCCTGCGTATCAGCCGTAACTTTGGCGTGCGTCCGGATCTGGTGACCTACCCGTTGCTGCAATACAGCGGCACGGCGGCGGTACCGACCACGGTTGATTTGTTTCTGAACGGCTACAAGGCCAGCAGTAATAACCTCAATTCCGGGCCTTTTACCCTGACCAACGTGCCGTATATCAATGGCGCCGGTGAAGCGACGATCGTGACCACCGATGCGGTCGGACGTCAGGTCTCGACCAGCGTGCCCTTTTACGTTTCCAACACGTTGCTGCGCAAAAGCCTCAGCGATTTCGATTTCTCGCTCGGGGCTGTACGTAACAATTATGGCGTCACCAACGGCGACTACTCAGATACCGCATTCAGCGGGATTTACCGATACGGGCTGAGCGATTACCTGACGCTGTCCGGCCATTCCGAAACCGTACAGGGTCTGGCGCTGGGCGGATTGGGCACCGATATCGCGGTCAGCACCTGGGGCACACTGAGTGTTTCAGGCAGCCAGAGTAAAGCCGACCGTCCGCGGGGCGAGAACGTGACCGATAAAAAAGACGGCAGCCAATACACGCTGGGCTATTCCTACTATTCGACGGTATTCAGCCTGTCTGCTCTGCGCTCAAAACGCACGGCGGGTTATCAGGACATCACGTCTTACACCAGCGACACGCGGTTAAGCCGTCAGGCAGATCAGGTGACGTTCAGCACGTCGCCGTTCGGGAACGCTAACGGCACGATGGGCATCGGGTATTACGATGTCGAAGCCTATGACAATTCGCATACGCGGCTGGTGAATTTTTCTTACAGCCGCTCGCTGTGGGGACAAAGCAGCATGTTTTTATCCCTCAATAAAACGCTGGGCGATACCGGCTACAGCGCGCAGTTGCAGTTCATCATTCCGATTGGCACCAACATCAATATGAATGCGGGCGTACAGCGCGACAGTGCGGGTAATTATCAGGAGCAAATTGGCGCCAGCAAGGCGACGCCCACCGACGGCGGTCTGGGCTGGAATCTGGCTTACAGCGGCGGCAACAATCCGTATCAGCAGGCCGACGCCACCTGGAAATCCCGCTACGCGACCCTGCAGGGTGGGTTCTACGGCAATCGGGGCGATTACACCCACTGGGCAGATCTGAGCGGATCCGTGGTGTTTATGGCGAACGACTGGTTCCTGTCGGATAAGATCAATGATGCCTTTATCGTGGTGGATACCGATCATTACGCGGATGTTCCCGTGCTGTTCGAGAATCAGAAAATGGGCAAAACCGATAAAAACGGCCACCTGCTGATCCCGACCGTCAGTTCGTATTATCCGGCCAAAGTGGAAATCGACACCCTGCCGCTGCCCGCCGACGTGGTCACCAATAACGTCAATGACCGCATCGCGGTGAAACAAGGCAGCGGCGTGGTGGTGAAATTCAGCGTCGAGAAAGTGCTGTCCGCCAATATCACCCTGCATGACGCCGCCGGACAGCCGCTGAAACCCGGCACGCTGGTCACGGAACAAAACACAGAACAGACCACCGTCACCGGTTACGACGGGCTGGTGTACTTCTCGCACTTACAGGAAAACAACGTGCTGAATATCCAGACGGAAGATCATTCGCTATGCCGGGTCAGTTTCACCCTGAACCCTGCCCGTCACAGCATTGAGCAGGTCGGCCCGCTGACATGCCCCGGCGGCACAGCGAAAACAACGGCAGGAGATAAATCATGAGGATTTTCAGGCAGCAGATGCATCGCGGATTATTGCTGATGCTGTTGCTGGGTACAACGTGGTGGGCAAAAGCGGGATGCACGACGGCGCCCGGGAGCATTACGCTGGGCACACAAAACTCGTTTGCAGTCAGTTCATCGCCGCTGATCACCTCAGGGGGCAGCGGATTAAGTTGTACTGGCGGGCTGCTTAACATCGCAGGCACCAATACCATCACCGCGTTTATCGGCGTGACTCAGCATCCCAGCAATTCGCAGCCCAGACTTTACAGCGGGACAACGGGGCAGTATTTACCCTACAGCCTGTGCAAGGATGCCAGCTGCAGTGCCGTTTATAATCAGGGCGATACCATCAGCTGGAGCAGCACCACGGCGCTGGGATTACTCGGCTTGTTTTCCGGCCCCAACAGCACCTTACCTCTCTACGTCCGGCCGGTCGCCATTTCCAATCTGGCCGCAGGCACTTATACCGATGTCATTCCCATCTCATGGACATGGAATATGTGTTCAGTGGCTATCGGCACCTTACTGTGTCTCGCAGACTCCGGTAACGTGTCGGGCAATGTCGCCCTGACGCTCAATGTCACCAATTTCTGTTATATCGACAGCGCGCCCAATGTGGGTTTCGGCAGTGCTGCACTGCCTTCCGGCCTGACCACAGTGGTGGCAAATACTATCAGCGTACGCTGCACCCTGAACGCCAGCTATTCCGTCAACCTGACCAGCAGCGTGCCGGTGTCCGGACAATACCGGCAGATGGCCTCCACCGTCGGCGGCACCACTCGTTATCTGCAATATCAGATATTTAAAGGTGACAGCACGGTATGGACGGCTTCCACCGACAGCAGCGCGACCGGCACCGGCACTTCACAATCGTTTCCGTATACCGCATCCGTAAATCTGGCGCAAAGCAATCAGCCCGCAGGTAACTACAGCGATATGGTGACGGTCACGGTGACGTATTAAGAAAGAAGGGAAAGCAGAACCGGTGCCACGGATGTGCACCGGTTTGAGAAGGGATGTTACAGCGCTTTCAGCGTCTTGACGGTGGCATCCACGTCAATTTCATCTTCAGTGAACACATAGGTGCTGTTCTGGAAAGTGGTGATCAGCAACTTTTTCATGGTGCGCATCTCCGCTTTTTTTTCTTCTTCCTGCGGGCGGATACGGTTCATCAACAATCCGACGGAAAGCACAGCGTTTTCTTTGTCGATTTTGGTTTCAGCAGGAACCTCTTCGTTAAACGCCAGGAAGGATTTGATGCTGGTGATTTTGATACGCTCACCGGCAATAAAGATGTATTTGCTCTCCGGCTCGACTTTCACCGCAAAGGCGGAAAGGCCTTTGTTGTTGGTGGTCGGCTCAAAGGTGACTGCCGCATCTTTTTTAATCAGCTCAGGGTTTGCAACTTTAATCACGTGGAAATAACGGTTATCGCCGTTTTCATCTTTGATAAAACCGAAACCTTTATCTTCAAACCAGGTTGTGATTACGCCGTTCATCGCTTACCGCCTAAGTAATTATTTATTCAACATGTCATTTTTTGCAGGGCGGCAGTGTAAAGCAGAATGCGGACAAAGTCCTGTGCTTTACGGCCTGATCCCCACGGAATTACGTCGCTTTACGGAACGTAAGATTAAACCGGTAGGATCCGGTCAGCGGATGCTCGCCCGCTTTCAGTGGCAATACGCCGTGATAACGCAGCCGCGACGGGCCGCCCCACACCACAATATCGCCATGCATCAGCGGCACACGCTGGGTTTTATCACTGCGCTCCATGCCGCCAAACTGGAAAACCGCCGGTAAGCCCAGAGAGACAGAGACAATCGGCTGGCCGAAATCGTGCTCGTCTTTGTCCTGATGCAGGCTCATTTTCGCCCCCGGCTGATAGCGGTTGATCAGACAGGCATCCGGCTCAAAGCCTGCAAAACCCGCCTGTTCCGCCGCGCTCACGGCAAGCGAACGAAACAATTCCGGCATCGGCGGCCATTGCTGATGACTTTCCGGCGAGGTGGCCTGGTAGCGATAACCCGCCCTGTCCGTCACCCAACCGACATCACCGCAATTGGTCATTGCCACCGACATCGCATAACCGCCCGGCGTGGCGCGATACTGAAAAGGCACCAGCCCGGCGATCCGGTCGATTTCCGCCAGCAATGCGACATCCTCTGCCAGCGCCGCACCGCGCAATACCACCGCGCCCGGGCACAGTTCTTCGCGCCAGTTGGGGTGAAAATCGGGGTGATCAAACAAGTCCAAATTCATATCAGCCTCCGTGTTCACGCATCTGTTAAGTATAACAGCCGATTTGAGACAGAGGCAGATTGTCGGGGCGGATCGTTTCAGCTAAGGTTCATTAAGAGGCCGTAAGGTCATAAAGAACATCTTAAAAGGAGAATGAAATGAGTCGGGAAATTAACAAAGACACGCAGTTGTGTATGTCCCTTTCCGGTCGTCCGGGCAATTTCGGTACCCGTTTTCATAACAGCCTTTATCAGGCATTAGACCTGAACTTCGTCTACAAAGCATTTTCCACCCAAGACATCGAAGCCGCGGTGAAAGGCGTACGCGCACTGGGTATTCGCGGCTGCGCGGTCTCGATGCCGTTCAAGGAAGCCTGCATTCCTTTCCTCGATGAGTTGGATCCTTCCGCGACAGCCATTCAGTCGGTGAATACCATCGTCAATGACGACGGCTTCCTGCGCGCCTACAACACGGATTACATCGCGGTCGCCAAACTGCTCGACAGCCATCAGGTGCCGCGTGATGCCGTTTTCGCCCTGCGCGGCAGCGGCGGCATGGGCAAAGCCGTGGTCGCGGCCATTCGTGATGCCGGTTTCAAAAAGGGCTACATCATTGCCCGCAACGAAGCTAACGGCCGTGCGCTGGCGGAAGAATATGGTTATGAATGGAAAGCAGAAGTCGGCGATGTTGCCGTGGATATGGTGGTGAATGTCACGCCAATCGGCATGGCGGGCGGGCCGGAAGTGGATTCACTGGCCTTTGAACCGGCGGTGATTGACCGCGCCAGCATCGTCTTTGACGTCGTCGCGCTGCCGGTAGAAACCCTGCTGATCCGCTACGGCCGCGAACACGGCAAGAAAGTGATTACCGGTGCGGAAGTCGCCACACTTCAGGCCGTCGAGCAGTTCGTGCTGTATACCGGTGTACGCCCTTCGGATGAACAGATAGAAAAGGCCGCGGCACACGCACGGGGCTGAGTTTCCTGTCAGAACGTAAAAAGCCTCTCACCGGAGAGGCTTTTTTATAGTTGCATATCACTTACCGCACCAGACACGGTTTTTTCGGATCAAACTTCCAGTCCGGTACCAGGAACTGCATGCCCTGCGCATCGTCACGGGCACCCAGCCCCATGCCTTTGTACAGCTCGTGCGCCTTCATCACCTGATCCATATCCAGCTCAACGCCCAGACCCGGTTGTTCCGGCACGCGCACCTTACCGCCTTTGATCTGCAACGGTTCTTTGGTCAGGCGCTGATTGCCTTCCTGCCAGATCCAGTGCGTATCGATGGCAGTGATTTTACCCGGCGCAGCGGCGGCCACCTGGGTAAACATCGCCAGTGAAATATCAAAGTGATTGTTAGAGTGCGAACCCCAGGTCAGCCCCCATTCGTGGCACATCTGCGCGACGCGAACTGACCCCTGCATCGTCCAGAAGTGCGGATCCGCCAGCGGAATATCCACGGATTTCAGCTGGATGGTATGCCCCATCTGACGCCAGTCGGTGGCGATCATATTGGTGGCCGTCGGCAGGCCGGTTGCCTGACGGAATTCGGCCATCACTTCGCGCCCGGAGAAGCCCTGCTCTGCACCGCATGGATCTTCCGCATACGCCAGCACACCGCGCAGTTGTTTGCCGAGCGCAATCGCTTCATTCAGCGACCAGGCACCGTTAGGATCAAGTGTGATCCGCGCCTGCGGGAAGCGTTGCGCCAGCGCCGTCACGGCTTCGGCCTCTTCGCTGCCAGCCAGTACGCCGCCTTTCAGTTTGAAATCATTAAAGCCGTATTTTTCATACGCCGCTTCCGCCAGACGCACCACCGCCGCCGGTGTCAGCGCCTCTTCATGGCGCAGGCGATACCAGTCGCAACTGTCGCCCGGCTGGCTCTGATAGCCCAGTGAGGTTTTGTTGCGGTCGCCGACGTAGAACAGATAGCCGAGCATTTCGACTTCATCACGTTGCTGCCCGTCGCCCAGCAATGATGCCACGGTGACGCCCAGATGTTTGCCGAGCAAGTCCAGCATCGCGGCTTCGATCGCCGTCACGACGTGGATAGTGGTACGCAAATCAAAAGTCTGCAAACCGCGGCCAGAGGCATCACGGTCGGCGAATTTTTCCCGCACGGCGGTCATCACATTTTTGTATTCACCCAGCGTTTTGCCAATCACCAGCAACGCGGAATCATCCAGCGTCTGACGAATTTTCTCGCCGCCCGGCACTTCACCGACGCCGGTGTTACCGCTGCTGTCCTTGAGGATCAGGATGTTGCGGGTGAAGAAAGGGGCATGTGCGCCGCTGAGATTAAGCAACATGCTGTCGTGCCCGGCCACCGGGATCACCTGCATGGAGACAATTTTAGGTGTAGATGAAGAGGTCATGCTTACTCCTTAGTGAATTCAGATTCCGTTAACCACGCCCCAGTGCCGGGCGCTTGCGATCGAATGTCCAGCCGGGGATCAGATACTGCATCGCGGCGGCATCGTTGCGCGCACCGGTCGGCAGTTTCCGGTGCAGCTCGTGGGCGCGATGGATTTGATCCATATCGATCTCCACGCCCAGCCCCGGTTTTTCAGGCACTTTGATTTTCCCGTTCACAATTTGCAGCGGCTCTTTGGTCAGGCGCTGGTTGCCTTCCTGCCAGATCCAGTGCGTATCTATCGCTGTCGGTTTACCCGGTACGGCTGCACCG
The DNA here is from genome assembly GCF_019969905.1 of Rahnella sp. GSA61A. Classification (NCBI taxonomy): domain Bacteria; kingdom Pseudomonadati; phylum Pseudomonadota; class Gammaproteobacteria; order Enterobacterales; family Yersiniaceae; genus Rahnella; species Rahnella sp. GSA61A. Next base: position 135,298 of record NZ_JAHXYO010000001.1, read on the forward strand.
ACATGGGTAAACATCGCCAGCGAAATGTCGAAATGGTTATTCGAATGGCAGCCCCACGTCAGGCCCCACTCATCACAAAGTTGTGCGACCCGCACCGCGCCATGCATGGTCCAGAAATGCGGATCCGCCAGCGGAATATCCACCGACTGCAACATCACCGCGTGCTGCATCTCGCGCCAGTTAGTGGCAATCATGTTTGTGGCGACCGGCAAACCGGTGGCACGGCGGAATTCCGCCATCACTTCGCGGCCGGAAAAACCCTGCTCCGCACCGCACGGATCTTCGGCATAGCTGAGGATACCGTGCAGGTCTTTGCACAGGTCGATTGCTTCATCCAGCAGCCACGCGCCGTTCGGATCAACCGTGATCCGCGCATCCGGGAAGCGTTTTGCCAGTGCTTTAACCGCCTCGATCTCCTGCTCGCCCGGCAGCACGCCGCCTTTGAGTTTGAAATCTTTGAAGCCATAGCGATCCTGCGCCGCTTCGGCCAGCCGCACTACCGCCTCACTGTTCATCGCTTCCTGATGACGCAGGTGATACCAGTCGTGATGGCTGCGTTCCCCTTCCTGATACGGCAAATCGGTTTTCTGCCGGTCACCGATATAAAACAGATAACCGAGCACCGTGACTTCGTCCCGCTGTTTGCCCGGCCCGAGCAGTTCACACACCGGCACGCCGAGGAATTTGCCCATCAGATCCAGCAGCGCGGCTTCCAGTGCGGCGACGGCGTTGACGCGCAGTTCGAACGTCCATGCACCTTTACCGAAAGAGTCAAAATCCGATGACTGATTGCCGACGTGGATCTGATGCACCAGCCGGTTCATGCGCGCCACTTCCTGGCCTTTCACCTGAGCAATGGCCTCCACCAGCGTGTTGTAAATCACCTCCCCGCCCGGCGCTTCGCCGACACCGGTGTTCCCGGCGCTGTCCTTGAGGATAACGATATTGCGGGTGAAGTAAGCACCGTGCGCGCCACCAATATTCATCAGCATGCTGTCATGCCCTGCCACAGGAATGACCTGCATATCCGTGATAACCGGTGAGGATTGCGTACTCATCATCTTTCCCCTTTTACTGTGCCTGTACCGTGGTACGGGCGAAGCTGAATACGTTCGATTTTTCCGACAATAAACACGTAACTGACAACGGCGAGCAGTGCGTGGATGCCGACATAAATCAGCGCGCCGTTGAAGGAACCGGTGGTCCCGATAATGTAGCCGATAGCGATCGGCGTGATGATGCCGGAGACGTTACCGAACATGTTGAACAATCCGCCGCTCAGCCCGCTGATTTCTTTCGGTGCGGTATCGGCCATTACCGCCCAGCCCAGCGCACCCAGACCTTTACCGAAGAAGGCGAATGCCATAATGCCAACCACCATCCATTCGGTATCGACGTAGTTGCAGAAAATCATCGACATCGACAACAGCATACCGATCACAATCGGAGCCTTGCGCGACAGTGTCAGGTTGCTGGTTCTGCGCATCAGCCAGTCGGAGATAATTCCACCCAGTACGCCGCCGAGGAATCCGCAAATCGCCGGTACTGAGGCCACCATGCCCGCTTTAAGTATCGACATACCGCGCGCCTGAACCAGATACACCGGGAACCAGGTGATGAAGAAATAGGTCAGCGCGTTGATGCAGTACTGGCCGATGTAAATGCCAATCATCATGCGGGATTTCAGTAACTGTTTCATCTGGAAGGTTTTTTCGCCTTTTACGACGGCTTTTTTGGTGATTTTCTGATCCATATTGATCAGCGCACCACCGGCTTCCATGTAATCAAGTTCGGCCTGATTTACGCCCGGATGATCTTTCGGATCGTGGATCACTTTCAGCCAGATGAAACTCAGCACGATCCCCAGACCGCCCATGAAGAAGAAGACGTGTGACCAGCCCACTTCGTGCGTCAGCCAGCCCATGATCGGGGCGAAAATAACCGTGGCGAAGTACTGCGCTGAGTTAAAAATAGAGACTGCGGTGCCACGTTCCTGAGCCGGGAACCAGGCTGCGACGATACGGCTGTTGCCGGGGAAGGACGGCGCTTCGGCCAGGCCAACCAGAAAACGTAAAGCAAACAGCGATACCACAATGCCGAAGCCGCTGAAGACATCGACAAAGCCTTGCAGCAGGGTGAATAACGACCAGATGAAAATGCTGTAGAAATAAACTTTTTTCGAACCGAATTTATCGAGCAGCCAGCCACCGGGTATTTGCCCGATGACATACGCCCAGGAAAATGCCGAGAAGATATAACCCATCCCGACGGAATCCAGCCCGATATCTTTGGCCATCGCCGAACCGGCAATGGATAACGTGGCACGATCGCCGTAATTAAATGAGGTGACAATAAATAACATCACCACTATCCAGTAGCGCGCGTTAGTTCTTTTTTTGACGGCACTGGCTGCTGAAACGGTAGTTTCCATGGTGTTCTCCGGAATTAATGACAACGCCTCTAAACAGAGATAAAAGTCATTCCATTCACAGAACTGTAGGGTTCAGAGAGGAAGGAACGCAGCCAGTATATGAACAACATTCCCTTTACTCATTGGGCAATCAACCAAGCATAAATAGCCCTTTGCATTTATCCTGAGGCAAATGCCCAGCGACGTGCGAGTTGTTTCACAAAAAATGAAACGGCTGTGATGGCGGTCACAGATGGTTGTTATCTAATTGCAGGGCCACGTACAGCAATAAACGATCGTCGAAGTTCCCCAGATCCAGGCCGGTTAATTCCGAGATACGGTTGAGGCGATATTCCAGCGTATTACGATGAATATACAGTGCCTTAGACGTAGCGGTCGGCTGAACATTATGGTGGAACCACGACGTCAGTGTGCGGCGCAGTAATCCGTTGCCATCCGTCGCTTTCAGACGCGCCAGCGGACGCACCAGTTCATCGGCCTGCCAGCCGCCACGCAGGCTGTCGAGCAGCACGGGTAAGATCAGATCCTGATAGAAGTAACACCGCTGTTCCGGCATCCGCTGTTTGCCCACACTCATGGTGGTACGTGCGGTGCGATAAGAACGGGCGATGCTGCCAGGGCCGGTAAAAAAGTTGCCAAGGGAAATGCGCACGCGCAGACGACCAGTTTCGGTCATGCGCGACAGCAGATGATCAATGCGCTGGCGGTGGCCCTCCGGATCCCAGCGATCGTAGCTGTTCAGGGCCGGTTTCAGCACCACCATTTCGGTGAGGGAAACGATAGCGATCAGGTTGTCACGCTCCGGCGTGGTCAGTAAAGTTTGCAGTTGTTGCAGTTCTGCCATGGCAGAGTCCACACCGAGCTGTCCGCTGTCGACTTCCACCACCGCCGCGACACGTGGCCGGTTGAGGTCGATGCCCAGACGCTGCGCCCACTCCATCAGCGCCGGAGAGAGTTCATCCACACGAATCAGGTTAAGCACCAGTTCTTCCCGCAGACGGCTGTCCTGCGCCAGCATGTGCAGCAGACGCGCCTGTTCGAGCATCATTTCGGCGGTCATACACACCAGCTCGCCATACTGACGCAACTGGGACGGATTGCCCGTCAGGCCGATAACGCCCACGATCTGACCGTCGATACGCAACGGCAGGTTGATGCCCGGACGTACACCGTGCAAATGCCGTGCAACGCCCTCGTCGATGTCGACAATGCGCTCCTGCGAAATCGCCAGCAGTGCGCCTTCGTGCAATTCACCAAGACGCTGATCATCGCCGCTGCCGATAATCCGTCCGCGACCATCCATGACATTCACATTACTATCAATAATTTGCATTGTGCGGGCAACAATTTGTTGCGCCAGCTTTGCATCGAGATGATATGCCGACATGGAACCCCTGCCTTGCTGTTTTATCGTTGTTAAAACAGCATACTCAGGCCGCGATGCCCATACATTATGCAAATGCCCAAAGAGCGAAAGCACCTATTGAAGTTGCGGGGAATATCACATTTTTAAGCAAATGCCCAACCGGCCCGGCAAAATCCACATGATTGATGAGAGTCCCTGAAAGACAGGCAAAAAAAAGCACGCCGGAGCGTGCTTTGTGTGAGGTATAGCAGGCGGAAATTACTGCGCCAGCAGGTAAATTGAGGTATCACCACGCTGAATATCCAGCGCCAGAACGTTTGGTTTGGTGTCGAGAATTTTACGCAGCTCGCCCAGATTGGTCACTTTCTGCTGGTTCACACCCAAAATGACGTCGCCTTTTTTCAGGCCGATGCGCGCCGCCGTTGAACCCGGCTTCACTTCATCGACTTTCACACCTTTCTGATCACCTGCCGCACCGTTACTCAGTTCAGCCCCTTCGATGCCGGTATAAATGTTGCCGGATTCGATTTTCGATGTCTGAGTGCTTTGCTCAATGGTCACGTCAACGTTCATCGGTTTGCCTTCACGCAGCAGGCCGAGCGTCACTTTGGTGCCGATTGGCAGGGTGCCGATATCAGCACGGAACGAGGCGAAGCTGCTGATCGGTTTACCGTTCATGCTCAGGATCACGTCACCGGCTTTAATGCCTGCTTTCTCTGCGGCAGATTTCGGCATGACCTGACTGATGAATGCACCGCGCTGTGCGTCAACTTTCATGGCTTTCGCCAGTTCAGAGTTCAGCTCGGTCCCCATAATGCCCAGTTCGCCGCGTTTCACCTGACCGAATTCGATCATTTGTTTGGACAGGTTTTTCACCATGTTACTTGGGATCGCAAAACCGATACCGATGTTGCCGCCGTCCGGTGCCAGGATCGCCGTGTTAAGGCCAATCAGTTCACCATTCAGGTTCACCAGCGCACCACCGGAGTTACCGCGGTTGATCGCGGCATCCGTCTGGATGAAGTTTTCGTAGTTCTCAATATTCAGGCCGGAACGACCCAGTGCAGAAACGATACCGGAAGTCACGGTTTCGCCCAGACCATACGGGTTACCGATAGCCACGGTGTAATCGCCCACACGCAGTTGTTCGGAATCCGCCATCTTAATGGCCGTCAGGTTTTTCGCATTCTGTAACTGAATCACCGCGATATCAGAACGCGGGTCCTTGCCGATGACTTTGGCGTCGAACTTACGGCCATCGTTCAGCTGTACGCTGATTTTGGTTGCGTTATCAACGACGTGGTTGTTGGTGACCACATAACCTTTGTCGGCATCAATGATGACGCCGGAACCCAGCGCGCGGAAATCTTCTTTCTGTTCAGGCGCAGGCTGACCGTCAGGCCCCTGACCGCCGCCCTGACACACCGGAGAACCCTGGAACGGCGAACCGTCCTGGCACAGCGGCGAATTCTGACCAAAGAATTGCTGGAACTGCTGACCCATGCGTGGTGTTTTTACCGGCGCACTGCCTTCAACGTTGACGCTCACCACCGATGGCATCACTTTTTCAAGCATAGGTGCCAGGCTAGGAAGCTGAGTGGTGCTGGTGCTGGAAGACGCAGTTTCAGCAGCCAGTGCAGAAGAAACCGGGGCCATTGCCATACCGATGCTTAACGCTAATGCGCTGAGGAATAAACTCGATTTTTTCATTTTTCAGGATCTCTTAAAATTATTGTGGCAACCAAAATAGTCGCATTGCTTGGTAGTCGTGATACTGAGATGGTATTAATAGCGTGAAGTTCATCAGGGTCGAAATGACAATGGTAAAAAATTATTGTCAGCATTTACAAATGGCGTTTTTTCAAACAGTTCCGTAAAGAAAATTAAAGAGAGTTCAATTTGTCTTTTTAAAACAAATTACTCAGCCGCCATGAGTCTTCTGTATTCATCGTATGCATAAAGGTCAGTCATTCCGCTGATATAATCCTGAATCATTCGCGCACGGTAATAAAACTCCTGCGCGGCATGTTCCGCGACCGGTAATCCTTCCAGCGCCGCCACGGCATTGTTGTAAGCCAGACGATGTTTGGCTGAAATCTTATGCAGCAGACGGGTTTCAATCGGATATTTCCTGTGCGTATCCTCCTGAACTAGCTGGTTAAAATCGGTCAATGGCATATCCAGCAACGGGCTATAAATATCAAGTAATCCGCTGATCACCCGATAGCCTTGTAATTCCAGCTCCTCCACTTCGTGATGATTGAATACCTGTTTGAAGGCCACCGCTTTATAAATCTCTAACAACCGGTTGGCCTGGCTGTCATCTTCCAGCAACGCATGATTAAAGGTGCCCTGATAAATATCTTCTATATTATCAATGAACCGGCGGGCAGCATGCGGCACCAGTTGTTTCACTGTCTGAACGCGCAGCTCCATAAAGAAGTAATCCACCGGATTACGGAACGTTTTCGCTTTATCCATTTTCTCGTAAGCAGTGCGAACCACTTTATCGAAGAAGTCATTTTTCTCTATCGCGCCCCACTCACGGCACAGATAATTATAAAGCTGTTCCACGCTGAAAATACTTTTCTCAACCGCATCTTCCAGATCGGCAATGCAGTAAGAAATATCATCGGCCGCTTCCATAATGTAGGTAAGCGGAAAGCGGTTAAATTCACCCAGCCCGAGTTCACTGCGCAGTTTTTTGATGAACGGCTCTTCCGCCAGATAAAAACCCGGTTTTTTCATCAGGTAATCATGTGAAGGAAGTTTAGTCATTGAATACGCAGGGCGGGTATATTTCAGAATGCAGGCGGTCTGGCTGTAAGTCAGATTGAGTTTCAGCAAGGTGAAGACCAGCCGGATGGCCTGCGCATTGCCTTCAAAATTAGACAGGTCGTAGCGGATTTTACTGCGCAGCTGGTTCAGTTCAGCATCGTCTGGCGTCAGGCGCAAACACGTCACCAGACAGGCATCCGTTTCCTGTGGTGTTTCGCCGCAACCGGCGGTGTCCATCCGCTTAGCAAACCAGTTGTTAATGGCGGATTCACCAAAATGGCCAAATGGCGGATTACCGATGTCGTGCATCAGGCACGCCATTTCTACCACGCTTTCAAAGGGATCGGTCACCTCGTCCAGCCCGTAAGCCTCAAGCTTGTTCTGCCTGCGCAAACGGTGGAGGATCTCTTTGGCGATGTGACGACCAACCTGCTGAACTTCAAGGGAATGGGTCAGACGACTGCGGACGGCAGCATTTTTCTCCAGCGGAAAAACCTGAGTCTTTTGTTGCAGACGGCGGATGGCAGCCGAGTTGATAATGCGCCCGCGATCGCTTTCGAACTGACGGACGACATCATAGTCATCGCGTGCCTCGATCGGGGCGCTGAAAGGACGCTGAAAATTGAATTTCGTTTTAAAATCGATCCCGGACATGATTTCCCACCTTTTCAGCCACTCACACATCAAACCGACGCGCTTTTTGCAGTAACAACCTGCACCCCAAACGGATTATTTCTTACCTTTAGCCATGATAGACTATCGCACATTGTTTTCGTGATTAAACCGTCAATTCCGCACACGCTGCGGCTCATTCCAACCACATCTGCGAGTATTCATATGAAAGTAGGCATTATCGGTGCAATGGAGCAGGAAGTGACCCTGCTGCGCGACAAGATTATCAACCGTCAGACTATCGAACGCGCAGGCTGCGAAATCTATACTGGCCAGTTAAACGGTGTGGACGTGGCGCTGCTTAAATCCGGCATTGGTAAAGTGTCTGCCGCCATGGGCACCACATTGCTGCTGGAACATTGCCGTCCTGACGTGGTGATCAATACCGGTTCCGCAGGCGGGCTGGCGAAAACCCTGAAAGTCGGTGATATCGTCGTGTCTGATGAAGTGCGTTATCACGATGCTGACGTCACCGCGTTTGGCTATGAACCGGGCCAGATGGCCGGTTGCCCGCCTGCGTTCACTGCTGATCCGGCGCTGATTGAACTGGCAGAAAACTGTATCCGTGAACTCAACCTGAACGCCGTACGCGGTCTGGTTTGCAGTGGCGATGCGTTCATCAATGGCGCAGCGCCTCTGGCACGTATCCGCGCAACCTTCCCGAATGTTGCTGCTGTCGAAATGGAAGCCGCGGCTATCGGTCACGTTTGCCACCTGTTCGGTACCCCGTTCGTGGTCGTTCGCGCAATTTCTGATGTTGCTGATGGTGAATCCCACCTGAGCTTTGAAGAATTCCTGGTGGTTGCCGCACAGCAATCCACCCTGATGGTAGATGCGATGCTGACAGCGCTGGCGGCTGGCGAAGAATAATGATGCGCCGGTTCGGCCTCATACTGAGTTGCCTGCTGCTGCCTGTGGCAGCAACTGCGGCGCCGGCCCAACGGGTGATCAGTCTAGCACCCAATCTGACAGAACTGGCATTTGCCGCCGGTCTGGGCGACCGGGTAATCGGAGTTAGTGCTTACTCCGATTATCCGCCACAGGCCAGCAAGCTTGAGCAGGTGGCGAACTGGCAGGGAATTAACGTCGAACGTATTGTGACGCTGAAACCTGATGTAGTCCTCGCCTGGCGTGGCGGTAACCCGCAACGTCCGCTGGATCAGCTGATTTCGCTGGGTATCCACGTTATCTATCTTGATCCGCAAAATGCGGAACAGGTGGCACAAGCGCTGGAACAACTTGCGGCGTACAGCCCTTCTCCGGAAAGCGCAAAACGCGCCGCTGCTGATTTTCGCCAGCAATGGCAGACGCTGAAGCTGAAATATCATCGCCAAAAGCCGGTTTCTGCCTTTATTCAGTTCGGCACCCAGCCGCTGTTTACTGCCGCCGCGACCACAATGCAAAGTGAAGTGCTTAACGTCTGTGGTGCAAAAAATATTTTCGCCGACAGTCGTGTGCCCTGGCCTCAGGTCAGCCGGGAACAGGTTTTAAGCCGTCATCCTCAGGTTATTGTTATATCGGGCGGAAAATCACAAAAACAGGTGATCGAGGATTACTGGCGTTCCATGCTCAGCGCGCAGGTTATCGCACTGGATCCTGACTGGTTCAGCCGCGCCGGGCCACGTATTCTTCTTGCCGCACAACAACTTTGCCCTCAGCTTGCAGCCTTGCCTGAGAGGTGAATGCTCACTAACTATTTAGCCATGCCCCCGCGAAATACCGGCATGGCGCTTTTCCGAATTGTTGGTTTATTAACCGAAATCAATAATTCTGCCCTGTCATCTGGTAACATGTCCGGCGTAAAATCCTACGTACGTTGCCAGCCCTCGACTTAAGATTATCTCTTTGTATTACAAGCGAAATAATAAGAATAACGGCGCGATACACGATAAAAACGTGACTTATTTCCCGATCATAAGAAATCTGGATTAAAGGCCGTAAAATTTAGACCGATAACCTTTTCAGCCAGGCTGATTTTGTTGAACTACACCAGCAGGAATAACAATAATGAAAGCTCTTTTACTCAGTGCGCTGCTCGCACTGAACCCGCTGTCTGCTGTTGCGGGCATGGCGGGCGGCCAGATTGGCGTCAGCCTGACCATCCTGCCGGGTTGCAAGATTGATGCTGCGCGCACAGGCACTTCCGTCATCTGCGCCAGCCGCACGATGATGCAACCGCATATCAGCGAAATCATGCTTAATGCCGTGCCGGGAATTAGCATCGGTTCGAAGCTGGTGACTGTCGAATGGTAACCCCCTTGTGAATGCTCACTTACCTGAGAACCCTGTTCACACCCACGGTTTCAACATAAAAAAAGCCCGTCTGCATAGCAAACGGGCTTTTTCTTTAAGACGGATATTTAGATACTAAAGGAAGAACCGCAACCGCATGTCGTTTTTGCATTCGGGTTGGTCACCACAAAACGTGAACCTTCCAGACCTTCGGTATAATCCACCGAACCGCCAACCAGATATTGCAGGCTCATCGGGTCAACCACCAGCGCCACACCGGCTTTTTCGATGGTCATGTCGCCGTCATTAATTTTGTCATCAAAGGTGAAACCGTACTGGAATCCGCTGCAACCGCCGCCGGTGATGTACACGCGCAGTTTCAGGTTCGGGTTTTCTTCGTCGGAAATCAGGTTTTTCACCTTACGCGCCGCGGCCTCAGTAAACTGTAACGGCAACGCGGTTGTTTCATTCAACAATGCTTCACTCATAATTTCTCACTCCCAATCCGCATTTGTTCAGGCCGCCGGATTGACTGTCTGAATAATATACTCATTATCTTATACCTGAGTTAATGCTTCAAGTATGGGCATTTTTGGCTGCGCTGTCCTGCTTATTGATGCCTTCAGCGGCGATCTCACCCTGCGCTTTTTCCGCGTTCTCACGTTCCTGCCTCTGTAAGGTGCGGGTCAATATGGCGGAATACAAGGGCTTACCCCCCAGAAACTGCGCCAGCAGGGTCGCGCCCAGGCAGGTAATGATCATCGGTAAAATCAGCTGATAATTATCGGTCATCTCCAGTACCAGCACGATACCCGTCAGCGGTGCACGCACGCTGGCGGCAAATAACGCGCCCATCCCGGCGATGGCAAAGGTGGCAGGCTGAATACCATATTGCGGAAACCACGCCAGCGCGGCGGTGCCGAATGCGGTGCCGAGCAAAGTGCCCAGCGCCAGCATCGGAGCGAAAATCCCGCCCGGTGCGCCCGAGGCAAAGCACAGCAGCGTAGTCACCACCCGGACAACAAAGATCACCAGCAACATCATCAGGCTGTATTTTCCTGCCGCCGCCAGCGGGATCAACGCAAATCCGCCACCGGTGACTTCCTGATGCACCAGCCCGAGCAGGCCGCAGAATCCGCCCAACATGCCGCCGATGATCAGGATTTTTCGCAGATTTCCGCCATGCACACGGGCAAACATATCCTGTGTGCGGAAAATCAGCGCATTGAAACTGACGCCGACCACACCAAAGACCATGCCCAGCACCAGATACAACCACAGCGTATTGAGCGGCGCACTCGCCAGCCTGCCGACTTCAATCACCGCGCCGTCGCCGTTAAAAATACGGAAAACGATACTCGACATGATCACGCCGATAAACACCGCTTTTATCGAGATCAGGCTGTAACGGAACTGCAGGCGCATCTCTTCGAGAATGAACAGGATACCGGCGAGCGGTGCGTTAAATGCCGCAGAAAGCCCGGCCGCCGCGCCGGTAGCCAGCAACGAATGCCGCGCCTCCGCGCTGCGCAGCCGGAAAATATCGACCATCATTTTCCCGACATTCGCGCCCATCTGCACGGTTGGCCCTTCCCTTCCCAGCACCATACCCGCACCCAGCGTGCCCATGCCGCCAAAGAATTTCACCGGGATCACCCGCCACCAGCGCACCGGCCGTAATTCCTCCAGTGCGCCTTCGATTTCAGGGATCCCCGAACCGCCCGCTTCAGGCGCATAACACCGGACCAGATAATAGCCGACCATCGCCAGCGCGGCAGAAAACACAAATGTCAGCGGCCACAGCAGGATCCAGTAATCATTGAAGACGCCCAGCCCGGCAAGCCGGACCGCCATCACCCAGTTCACTGCTTTCTCAAAAGCCACGCCGAGTAAGCCGGCAACCGTACCGACCACTGCGGCGACCAGCAAAATGGTGACCGGCGTTTTATCACGACGCAGCAAAAGGCGCAGGATTTCGCTGCGTTTGCGCGGGCCGCGCACGGGCGCATCCGCTAAAATTTCAGTGTCTGATTCATTCATCTCAGAAAGGGAAATATAAAAAATGTTATGGAAGATGGATGGATTTAATCATACAAATTGGCGTCCTGACAGGATCTGCAACAAAATGCCGCACGGTTAGCGGTTTGATAACGCCGCTCAGTTCACTAGAATGGGCGCATTAATCTTTCCGTGACATATTGAACCCAGCAATTCAGGAGCCGAATAATGAGTAAGTCAGAAAGTCTGTTCACGCAGGCGCAAGCGCTAATCCCGGGCGGTGTTAACTCGCCGGTACGTGCCTTCTCCGGCGTTGGCGGCGTCCCCTTATTCATCGCGCGCGCTGACGGCGCTTTCCTGTTTGATGCCGATGGTAAAGCCTACATTGACTACGTGGGTTCATGGGGGCCGATGGTGCTTGGCCATAACAACGCCGAAATCCGCAATGCGGTGATTGAGGCGGCTGAGCGCGGCCTGAGCTTTGGTGCACCGACCGAGATGGAAGTGAAAATGGCCGAACTGGTGACCGGCCTGGTGCCTAGCATGGACATGGTGCGTATGGTGAACTCCGGCACCGAAGCGACGATGAGCGCGATCCGTCTGGCGCGTGGTTTCACCCATCGCGATAAAATCGTTAAATTCGAAGGCTGCTATCACGGCCACGCCGACTGCCTGCTGGTGAAAGCCGGTTCCGGCGCGCTGACCCTCGGCCAGCCGAACTCGCCGGGTGTCCCGGCTGATTTCGCCAAACATACGCTGACCTGTACCTATAACGATCTCGATTCCGTCCGTGCTGCATTCGAGCAATTCCCTGACGACATCGCCTGCATCATCGTGGAGCCGGTCGCAGGCAACATGAACTGCGTGCCGCCATTACCGGAATTCCTGCCGGGTCTGCGCGCAATTTGTGATGAATTTGGCGCACTGTTGATCATCGACGAAGTGATGACCGGTTTCCGCGTCGCACTGGGTGGTGCTCAGGAGTATTACGATGTGATGCCTGACCTGACCTGTCTGGGTAAAATCATCGGCGGCGGCATGCCGGTGGGCGCATTTGGCGGACGCCGCGACGTGATGGAAGCGCTGGCACCGACCGGTCCGGTTTATCAGGCAGGCACGCTTTCCGGTAACCCGATTGCCATGGCGGCCGGTATTGCCTGCCTGACGCAGGTCGCGCAACCGGGCGTACATCAGACCCTGACCGAACGCACCACCCAACTGGCCGAAGGCTTGCTGGACGCGGCACAAAAAGAAAATATTCCGTTCGTGGTGAACCACGTCGGCGGCATGTTCGGGCTGTTCTTCACCGATACAGAAACCGTGACCTGCTATCAGGACGTGATGAAATGCGACGTTGAGCGTTTCAAAAAGTTCTTCCATCTGATGCTGGAAGAAGGCGTTTACCTGGCCCCTTCCGCCTTCGAAGCAGGCTTTATGTCTCTCGCGCATACGCCGGAAGATATTCAGCGCACCATCGATGCCGCTCGTCGTTGTTTCGCTAAGCTGTAACTTTAAGTTTTAAAAATAACCAGGGGGAGATCTCCCCTGGTTAATATATTATTAAGTTCATTTAAAAAATTTTAAAAAATATAATTCCAGCCATTCATAATATTCATTCGTAAAATGAATACCATAAAGGAATTATATTTATATGGACTATAAAAAATATTTAATTTCTCCAACAACGGTTAATTTACCTGTTAACTCCAGGCTTTGCTTACTCAGCATCGCACTGTATACCGCACTTCCAATTTTCTTAACACAAAGTCTTTCTTCAGCGATGGCATCCTCACCGTCCGTACAATCGCCCCCCGCAGGAACAGGCCTGACAACGATGTCATACAATGGTACTAACGAATACTTCAGGCCTACCGAAAGCTACACCGACCTCACGGGTGCTGCGATAGTTGTTAACGGTGATGGGAATACGTTAGACATGCGCCCCTATGAAGAGGGCGTATTTCTCTACTCTACTGACGTAACAGGAAAGAGCGGGATTGTATTTAATGGAAACGATTCAACCCTGATTAATAATGTCGATATTACAGTGACCGGAACCGAACTCGGCGGTGTCGATGCGGCTGTAAATATGAAAGGCACCGGGGTAGTCAATAACTCGGGCAATATTGATTCTCAATCCGACGCTATTTATCTCGCGAAATTCTCAACCGTCAACAACCACGGCACAATAACCGCATCGAACCCTGACAGTACACGCACGGCTGTCTATTTTAATAGCGGAGGAGACTTTAACAACAGTGAAGTTGGTCAGGTAGAAAGCACAGGCTATGGCGTGGTTTTCAACGCCAAAACAGCCGGAGATCCGCAAAGCCAGCTGCTGAATTCAGGAATTATCACCGGCAGGGTAAATGGCGTTGTCGGCAGGGGAAATGCCGAAGGGGCAATTATCAATCAGGCCGGGGGAATAATAAGCTCTGAGCAGGGTTCAGGCATTGCAATTTCGGATACCGCAAGTTTCGACATTACTAATTACGGAACTATCACCGGACAAGAAGCCGCTATTCGTTTCTCAGGCACAGGCAGCAACTCACTGACACTGAGTACCGGATCCATGCTCAATGGCGACGTTATCAGCAGCACCGCCGACACTAACACCCTGATGCTTTATGAAACGGGTACTGAAGATGCCAACTTTACCGGCTCTTCTGCCAGCACGGGGTTCAAAACACTGACGATGGATGGCAATGCCTGGACGCTGTCCGGTGATATCAATCTCACCGGCAGCGATGAATCCACATTGCTTGTTAACAGCGGCGTGCTGACCCTGAGCGGCAATGTCACCTCGGCAGGTAAGACCCTGATTAATAGCGGTGGAGGAATGTTGGTTGATACAACGGGTTCCCTGACGACACCAGAAATTAATATCGCGGAAAGTGCCTGGTTTGCTTCAACGGGTACGGTCACGGGCGACATTCATAACAGCGGTACCGTTATGGCCTATAACGCCCTGGCCGGCAATGAATCGGCAGCAGCAGGTACGACAACGTTACAAGGGAATATGAATAACGCCGGCACATTGTTGCTGGGCGGGGGGCAGACCGGAAATACCTATATCATTGCTGGCGACTATACAGGTGATAACGGCGCTGTTGTTATCAACAGTGAGCTTGGCGGCGATGAATCTCTTACCGATAAACTGGTGATTCAGGGTAATAGCTACGGGCAATCCTCCCTGACCGTCAATAATATCGGCGGAATGGGGTCGGAAACCCTGCAAGGTATGGAAGTGATCAGTGTCGGTGGCACTTCTGCCGGGCAGTTCTCGCTGGGAAATCGTGCGGTTGCCGGGGCTTATGAATACAATTTATTTCAAAATGAAAACGATGGGAGTTGGTATCTGATGTCAGCAGCAACGCCGGATCCGACACCCGCCCCAGACCCAACGCCTGAACCGGATCCTGTCCCTGATCCTGCTCCCGAACCGACTCCTGACCCAATTCCCGATCCGGTTCCGACCCCTGACCCAATTCCCGATCCGGTTCCGGTTCCTGAACCATCGCTTTATCGTCCTGAAACCGGCGCTTATCTCGGTAACCAGCTGGCGGCACAGCGTATGTTCACTTTGCAGTTGCATGACCGGGGCACCGCACAAAAGAGCAGCGATGAACGTGCATGGCTACTGATTCATAATGACGCCACCAGTCTCAATGCTGCGGACGGTGATTTGTCACTGGATACCAACATTACAACCCTGCAATTGGGAACCAGCCTCCTGACTGAGGATACAATACAGGGTGGCCAGTACCAGTTAGGTATTATGGCGGGTATAGGGGACAGCAGAACCAAATCTAATGCTGACGGTAGTCATTACAGAGCAACCGGTAAGGTCAACGGTTACAGCCTCGGCGCCTACGCCACCTGGTATCAGGATGCGAAATATCAGAAAGGCTGGTATGTCGACAGTTGGGCGCAATATGCCTGGTATGACAATAGCGTACAAGGCAACGGTCTGGACCCGGAAAACTACAGCAGCCAGGGTGTACAGGCTTCAGTGGAAACAGGATATCTGTTGGCTTTCGGCCAGTCCTCATCCCGTGAATGGACGGTTGAGCCTCAGGTGCAGGTCATCTATAACCGCTATGACAGTGAAAATCATACCGAAACCAATGGCAGCCGAATCGCTGGTGGCACTGACGATTCATTGCTAAGCCGGACTGGGGTTCGCTTATCAAACCGGAATATCACGGATAACAATGCCCTGATCCCTTACGTTGAAGCGAATTGGGAAAACGGTCAGTACGTTGACTCCCTGAACTTTAACGGTGATGCCGTGAGTAATGATATGCCGGAAAATCGCTACGGGTTACGTGTCGGCCTGACCGGAAAAGCCGCTGAAAATATGCAGATTTGGGGACAGGCTGGCTCTTATATTGGCGAGAACGATTACACCAATTATCAGGCAGCCGTAGGCGTGAAAGTTAACTTTTAAGTCCACACTGACGATATTAAGGGCGCTCACCGGAGCGCCCTTTTTTGTTAATTCGCCTGCTTTCTCAGCAGATAAATAAAGTACGGCGCACCGATAAAGGTGGCGAGCAGACCAGCCGGGATCTGATCCGGGAAAATGATCATCCGTCCGCACCAGTCCGCAAAGACCATCAACAACCCGCCGAGAATACTGGCGACCATCCACTGCGGAACCGCCCGGCGAAAGCCCATCATGCGCGCCATATGGGGTGCCATCAGCCCGACAAAACTCAGCGGCCCGACAGTCAGCGTTGCCGCCGCAGTCATCACCGCCGCCAGCAGTAAAATCGCCAGGCGGGTAGGCGTCAGCGCCAGTCCGACTGATTTCGCGGTCACGCTCCCCAGCGGTAAAATATTTATCCAGCGGCGGCAGAATGGCACAAGAACCATCAGCACCCCGGCCAGAATCAGCGTTCGCCAGGCGGCTTCAGCGGATACGGAATAGGTTGAACCTGAAAGCCAGGTCAGCAGGCCACCCATTCGCGGATCGCCGCTCGCCAGCAGCAACGTCATCAGCGTGGTGAAAGCGGTACTGAGCGCGATACCGGTCAGTAACATACGTTCGGCCGAAAAACTTCGCAGCCCCGAGGCCACCATAATCACCAGCAACGTCAGCGCCGCACCCGCACTGCCCGCAGGCAGCAGCCAGACAAAGGCATCGCCCGGGACGATAAACATCATCACCACCACGCCGGTCGCCGCACCGGAACTGATCCCCAGCACTTCCGGGCTTGCCATCGCATTACCGGTCAGTTTTTGGATCAGCACACCGGATGACGCCAGCATAATACCCGCAGCCAGCGCCGCCATCACGCGCGGCAAACGCCACGGCAGCAGCGCCTGTAAATCTGCACCGGTGGACCAGCTCCAGCCAGTGGCATTGCGTCCGGCCATCAGTGCAACCATCAGCCCGAGTAACAGCACGGCGAGCGCCAGTGACACCCAGCGCACCAGATGCTGACGTTCAACCGGTACGTGATCGCCCTGATCCATTGGCGGCGGTGTCATGTTATTGCGTAAACGCGGCAGCAGCCATAACAGCAGCGGCGCGCCCACCAGCGCTGTCGCGGCACCGGTAGGAATCTCCATCCAAAAGGTGGTGAGGGTTTGCATCACCTGATCGGTAAGCCAAAGCAGCAGCGCACCGATAACCGGCGCAATGATCAGCCGTGCAGCCAGACGACGTGCACCGAGCATTTTCGCCAGAAGCGGGGCAAACAGGCCGATAAAACCGATGATCCCGACCGCATTGACCAGTTGCGCACTCATTAAAATCGCCAGCGTCAGCACAGCAAGACGCGCCGCTGACAGGCCGAGGCCAAGATTTTTGGCGACGCCATCATCCAGCCCCAGGAGCGTCATCGGACGCTGCAACAGAAACGCCAGCAGCCAGACGATAATCACCCGCGGCAGCAGGAAGTTCGCGATATCCCAGTCCTGCTGGTTCAGCGCCCCGCTGCTCCACATGTACAGACTTTGCAGGTTCTGGTAGTTGAAGATGCCAATCAGGCCATTCACCGCTCCGCAATACAAGCCCAGCACCAGACCGGCGAGGATCAGCGTGACCGGTGACATGCGTTTGCCCCAGGCGATGCCGAACACCAGTGCACCAATCACCACCGCGCCAGCCATGGCGGCAAACTGCTGGGTGATCATCCCGCCCGGCAGTGCCCACAACGTGGCGACCGTCAGGCCGAGCTGCGCGCCTGCCGAAACACCCAGCGTCGCGGGCTCTGCCAGCGGATTACGTAATACCTGCTGGAACAGCAAACCAACCAGCCCCAGCCCGGCACCGGCCAGCAAGGCCACAGCGACGCGCGGCAGCAGGCTGTAATGGAAAAGCATCTGCTGGACATTATCGATATCAGGCTGCCACAACGCCCCGCGCCACTGTGCATAAGGCAGTTGCTGATTCAGGTTGTAGAGACTGAGCACACCGGCGGCCAGCGCCAGAAGTATAAGGAGAGTCAGCGAAACGCTGAGTGAACGGCGGTTCATACCGGTTTCCCCAGAGTGCTGGTGAGAATTTTACAGAAATTCATCGCGCTGAAGGTTGCTCCGTAATACCAGACGGCGGGCACGATGCTGAACTGGTTCGCGCGCACAAACGGCATGGATTTCCACAGCGGCGTTTTTGCTACTGCCTCCATCATGTCGGCGTTGTCGTGTTCGAAACACAATACGCGGGCGTTTTTAATACTGGTCAGGCGCTCGACGCCGACCGATACGCTGCCCCAGAAACTGCCTTCCCCGGCCCAGGCGTTGGTCAGCCCGAGCTCACCCATCACTTCATGGAACATGCTGCCCATGCCAAACACCAGAACGTGGCGCGTATCAATAAAGGTGATTAACAGCAGCGGCTGCTGCGCGACCGGCTTCAGCTGTTCGCGGGTTTGCAGCAGCGTGTCACGGTACAGCTGCAAATGCGTTTCGGCGCGATCCTGTAAACCGAGACGATCCGCCAGTTTATGCAGGGAACTGATGGCCAGATTGAGCGGTTTTGCCGAACCGTCATTGGCTTTGACACCCAGAACCGGCGCGATGGATTCGAGCTGACTGGTCGTCGGACCATAACCGGCGGTGATCAGCAGCAGCGAAGGTTTTAGCTGCTGGATAAGTTCCATATTGGGTTCGGTACGCTGACCGACATCAATCACGCCCGGTGCCAGCGGTGGTTCAACCACCCAGGTGTTGTAATTACGGATATCGGCAATCGCCAGCGGCATCACGCCGAGTGCGATCAGCAGTTCAGCCGGTAACCATTCGAGAGCAATAATGCGGCTGAGATCGGGACGCGATGCCGACAGCGCAGGCACCGAGGTCAGCAACGGAGAAAGCGCCATCATCTGCAACAGACGACGACGGGTGATTCCGGAAAAATTTGAAATATCAGACATATCAGTATACGAAGCTCACCGGCGCGCCACCCGCAGGATGCGGCAGAATACCCATCGGAATGCCATAAATCTGTTCCAGTACCTCGCCGCGCATCATCTCTTCCGGCGCGCCCTGGGCAATCATTTCACCACCGCGCAGCGCCATCAGTTGATCGCAATAGCGGGCAGCCATGTTCAGATCATGCAGCACGGCGATCACGGTTAAGCCCTTCTCACGGCTCAGACGCTGGATCAAGGCCAGCACATCTTTCTGATGGGCGATATCCAGCGCAGAGGTCGGTTCATCGAGCAGCAGGCAACGGCTGTCCTGCGCCACCATCATCGCCAGCCAGGCACGCTGACGTTCGCCGCCGGAGAGGCTGTCCACCAGACGCCGGGCGAACGGTTTGAGGCCGACCAGCGCAATGGCTTCTTCGACCTTTTCTTTATCCTGATGTTTGAAACGACCCAGTGCGCCGTGCCACGGATAGCGGCCAATCGCCACCAGTTCCTGCACTGTCATGCCTTCTGCGGCGGGGAGCTGCTGCGGCAAATAGGCAACCTGACGCGCAAAGGCTTTGCTGTCCCACTGCGCCAGCGGCGTGTCATTGAGGTAAATCGTTCCAGATGTCGCAGACTGATGCCGCCCGAGCATTTTTAATAACGTCGACTTTCCTGACCCGTTGTGACCAATCAGGCCACACACTTTCCCCTGCGCAAAGGTCAGGGATAATGGCGCGAGAAGCGTGCGTCCCGGGACGCTGAAACTCACGTCCTGCAGGCGGAAGACGCTGTCTGGCAGCGGGGAAGACGGATGTACGTTGTTATCAGGCATAAGATTTTCTACGTCGACATCGGGTTGAGAACAGGAAACGGGCACGACCTGCGTGCCCGGATTTTAGTGCTTACATACTGACTATTCGAAGACTCTTAAAAACGGAAGGTTGCGGTGGCAACCACCTGACGCTCCGCGCCCCAGTAACAGGCGTAATCGCGGTAGCAGCTTGCCACATACTCACGATCCAGCAGGTTATTGACGTTCACGCCAACGGAAGAACCCGGCAGACCAAAGCGTGCGAGATCGTATTTGATCGTCGCATCAACCAGTGTGTAACCGGCAACATTAAAGGCTTCGTTAGTCTTATCGCCCGTCGTGTAGAAGCTGGAGGTTGAACCGAAGTAACGAACGCCGGAACCCACAGTCAGGCCGCTCAGTGCAGTTTCGTGGAAGGTGTAATCCGCCCACAGTGATGCCATGTTCGCAGGCACTTCAGCAGGACGCTTGCCTTCATAAGCAAGGTCGTGCGTGTACTTCGCATCGGTATAGGTGTAAGACGCCGTCATGTTGATGTTGGCGTTGAGTGCGGCTTTCGCTTCCAGTTCCAGACCACGGGAACGAATCTCACCTGACTGAACGCTGAAGGTATTCGTCTGATCGGTAGGATCGTTGGTCAGGTTTTTGGTTTTCGTCAGCTGATATACGGCCGCCGTCAGACTGATCGGACGATCGTTAGGAATGTATTTCACACCCGCTTCGTACTGTTTACCGATTGATGGATCAAACGGCTTCCCATCCTTGTTAGAACCCGCTGTCGGTTCAAAGGATTCGCTGTAGCTGAAGTACGGGGAGATACCGTTATCAAACAGGTAATTCAGACCGCCGCGCCAGGTAAACTGTTGGTCATTAATTTGCGTAGCGCTGTTGCTTGAACGGGTAAACGTCGAGCTTTTTGCGAAATCGTAACGACCGCCGACGGTCAGGATCCACTTGTTCCATTCCGCCTGATCCTGTGCGTACAGACCGGTTTGCTCCTGACGGTTGAGAACTTCATACGGGAAGTACAAGGACACATTACTGTTGCCGTACTGCGGGTTGCTCATGTTCAGATTACTGGCGGAACCATAATCGGCATCAATGTCGTTACGCATACGCATGTAATCCACACCCATCAGCAAGGTGTGATCGACATCTGCGGTGGCAAATTTAGCCTGCGCCTGGGTATCCACATCGAAGTTAGCCAGTTTCTCTTTTGACTGAACGTACGCGCGGCTCATCACGCCATTCCCGACATAACCGGTGCCGTAAACGCCTTTGTATTGGGTATCGAGTTTGGTGTAACGCAGGTTCTGACGCACGGTCCAGGTGTCGTTAAAGCCGTGTTCGAAGCTGTAACCGACCATTTTCTGGTTGCGGGACATCTTGTTGCTTTCTTCGCCTTCGTTGAAGTCGGTCGGCAACTTGTGTGCTTTTCCGTTGGCGTCGTAATACGGCACCACGGTGCCCTGACGCGGTAACCAGCCGTAGAAACCGGCATCCGGATCGTTCTGGAAGTTGCTCAGGAAAGTGAAGCTGGTTTTATCATCAGGACGCCAGGTGAAAGACGGCGCAATACCGTAGCGTTTCTCTTTCGCCATCTCCTGCTGAGTATCCTGGCTGTGCGCCACGCCGGTCAGACGGTAGGAATACACGCCCGCGTCGTCGATGGCGTCGCTGAAATCAAAGCCGGTCTGGTACAGGTTGTCTGTACCCATTTTGAACTGCACTTCTTTCAGCGGTTCAGTGGTCGGGCGTTTACTGACCATGCTGACTACACCGCCCGGATTACTCTTACCGTACAGAACGGAAGACGGCCCGCGCAGCACTTCAACACGCTCGAGCATGTACGGATCCATCGACACTTCAGAATAGTTGTCACCCTGAAGTTTGATGCCATCGAGATACTGGTTGGTGTTCACCGATGTGAAACCGCGGATAGCGATCGCATCATAGGTGGAGGAACTGCCACGGCTGGCGAAAACGCCCGGCGTGTAGCCTAAGGCTTCTTTTACTGAAGCAGGCTGTTTCATGTCCATTTCTTCACGGGTCACCACGGAAATAGATTGTGGCGTTTTCACCAGTGGCGTGTCGGTTTTTGTGCCGGTCGCGCTGTGTTTTGCCGCGATAGTGGCCGCCGGCCCCCACGCAGATTCGGGCGCCGCTTCGGCCATTGCCGAGCTGGTCACGTTTATAGTGTCTTCTTTTGCCGGGGCGGTGGTGGCTGCACTCGCATAAAACGCGGCAGAGCCGAGCGCAGCGGCGAGGGTTAAAGCTAACGTCCGGCGCTTAAATGCACCTTTTTGGACTGAAGTTGAAAGCGAGCATTGAGAAGCCATTGCATAATCTCTGGAAGAGTAATGGGAATGTAAACGATAATTATTATTATGAACGTTGCATATTATGCTCAATGCTTACGCGGCTGCAAGCCTATTTAATGCATGGTTTTTCCGAATGAATAAAAAGTATCCTCATGTTAAACGTGGGTAAAAACGCTTATAAATTAAACGGGAATGAATGTGACTTGCTTGCTGGAAATGTGAAATGGGGTGGGTAAATTTGGATTAAGAATGACAAATAAAAAAGGGCGCAATTTTCATTGCGCCCTTTTTAGGTTTACGGAATCAATTAATTATCAGTTGCCTGAACCAAACATATCCTTGATCCAGCCCGCCACGCCGTTGCTGTCTTTCTTCTCATCCTGAGATTGTGGCTGTTGCTGCTGTCCGGATTGCTGCTGCTGTTGTTGCTGTTGCTGTTGCTGCTGGATCTGTTGTTGCTGTTGCTGAACAGCGCTCACAGAAGCCTGACACATGGCGTCCGGCGAATCAGTCCAGACCGGGATTGAACGCACCGCGCCACTGCCGCCCAGCAAGCCACCGCTGTTGCCACAGACAAAGTTACCGCTGCCATCAATATTCATCGTACTGATGCCTTCCGGCATTTGCAGATCCAGGGGCTGAGGTGTGCCGTTTTCCAGATACCGTCCGTAAAGCACCAGCGCACCGGTAGAACCCCACAGTTTGGACGGGCCGTTGTTGTCGCGGCCTACCCAGGTGATCGCTACCTGATTGCCATCGATACCGGCAAACCAGCTGTCACGCAGTTCGTTCGACGTACCGGTTTTCGCCGCCAGATGCAGTTTCGGGAACTTGTTCGCCAGTGCGCGCGAGGTCCCTTCCTGCACTACCTGCTGCATGGCATACAACGTCAGATACGCTGCCTGAGAAGGGATCACGCGCACAGCCTGCGGGAAGCTCTGATAGAGCACGGTGCCGTCTTCCGCAATCACTGAGCGTACCGCTGACAGTGGCGCTTTGTTGCCGCCACTGGCAATGGTCTGGTATTCCTGCGCAACTTCCATTGGCGTTAACGCAATCGCACCCAGCAACATTGATGGCGTCTGGTTCAGCGACTCTTTAGGGATCCCCAGATCAATCAGCGTTTTGGTGATGTTGTCGAGACCAACGGCCATCCCCAGATTGACTGTCGGGACGTTCATCGAGCGCGCCAGGGCATCCACCAACAGAACCTGACCGCGGAACTGATGGTCATCGTTTTTCGGCGACCATGTCTGACCATTTGCCAGTTTCAACGTCAGCGGCTGATCGGCAAGGATGGTATTGAGCCGGTATTTATCCGGCTGAGACAACGCGGTCAGATAGGTCGCCGGTTTCGCCAGCGAGCCGACCTGACGTCGCGCCTGCATCGCACGGTTGAAGCCCGCGAACTGCGTTTCCGCGCCGCCGACCATCGCCCGCACTTCACCGGTATAACGGTCAACCACCACCATCGCCGTCTCGATATCATTCAAACCGCTTTTCTTGCGCAGTAACGGAATGCCTTCCTCGACCGCTTTTTCCGCCGCATCCTGAGAAATCGGATCCAGCGTGGTGAAGATTTTCACCCCGGACATATCCTGAACTTTATCGCCCAGTTTAGCCTGCAGTTCCTGACGCACCATCTGCATAAACGCAGGCTGCGGCGAAATCACCCCGCCTTTCGGCTGCACGCCCAGCGGACGCGCGCTGAGCATGTCATACAGTTCCTGATCGATAACTTTCTGATCAACCAGCAAACGCAGCACCAGATTACGACGCTGCAAGGCCATTTGCGGATTACGCCACGGGTTATACAGCGAGGCACCTTTCACCATACCCACCAGCAATGCCTGCTGATCCAGACTCAGTTCGTTCACCGGACGGCCAAAGTAATACAGGCTTGCCAGCGGGAAACCGCGGATTTGATCAGAACCGCTCTGGCCGAGATACACTTCGTTCAGATACAGCTCAAGAATGCGGTCTTTGCTGTAATCTGCATCCAGCAGGATCGCCATCACCGCTTCACGCGCTTTACGGCTCAGCGAACGTTCGTTGGTCAGGAACAGGTTTTTCACCAACTGTTGCGTCAGCGTTGATCCCCCCTGCACCGCATGACCGGCGGTGAGGTTAGCCACCACGGCACGACCGATGGAATAGAAGTTGATACCGTCATGCTCATAGAAATGACGGTCTTCCGTGGCCAGCAGCGTATCGACCAGCAAATCAGGGAAGCCGGAACGTGGCACGAACAGACGCTGTTCACCGTTGGCGTTAGACGCCTGCAACATAGTGATCAGACGCGGATCGAGGCGGAACAGACCGAAATCACGCTGGTTATCCAGGTTTTTAATCTCGGAAAGACTGTTGCCGTCAAACATCAGGCGGGCGTTGACCTGCCCTTCTTTTCCTTCCGGAAAATCAAACGGACGGCGCAGCAAATCAATGTAATTCGCGTGAACCGTAAACTCGCCCGGACGGGTGATGCGCGTCACTTCGCGATACTGCGTGCCTTCCAGCAATCCGACCATTTCAGCTTTGCTGATTTGCATGTCCGGCTCAAGATTGACCTGACGGCCATACACCGCCGCAGGTAACTGCCAGACTTTGCCGCCATCGATGCGGTCATGAATTTGCTTGTTGAGATAAACCGCGTAAATCCCCAGCAAAATCAGGAAGACGACAAACAGTTTGACTAATAACCAGAACAGACGGCGCCTGGCGCTTTTCTTCCCGCCTTTGTTCGCTTTACGCGGCGGGGCTTTACGGCTCATGCGTGACTCCCGTTCTTCTTCGTAGTCATCATCATCCTCATACTCGTCATCGATTTCCTCTTCATATTCTTCGTAGTCGTCATCCCGGCGGCTACGGCGAACGGGACGAGCCCGCGCAGGCTTGCGCCCGGCAGGTTTACCTTTACGGCCAATCGGCTCGCGATCATCGCCAGACATCAGTCAATCTCCCAACGTGCTGCTGTGTTCGTCATAATGATTCTGCTTAGCTGAGTCATTTTCATTTTTGATTTCAAATGGATAGTCTATCTGGCCTGAAGTTCAGGCCGCAAGGCGCTTACTCTGTGCCCCGCTTTATGTTTCGCCCAGAAGAAATGTCTGAAAAATTGTTCTTTCCATGCACATTTCATCAAGGCGCTGAAGACTTCTTGGTACGGCGCGTCGGCAATGCCTGCGCCGGATTGTCCGGCCACGGATGTTTCGGATAGCGCCCTTTCATTTCTTTCTGCACTTCACGATAAGAACCCTGCCAGAATGCCGCCAGATCGGCGGTGATCTGCAACGGCCTCTGTGCCGGTGACAGCAGTTCCAGCACCACAGCAACACGCCCTTCCGCCAGTTGCGGGCTACGCTGCTCGCCGAACATCTCCTGCATTCTCACCGAGAGCGCCGGTGGCTGGTCTGCATGATAACGGATTGGCAGACGACTGCCAGTCGGCACGGTGTAATGAGTCGGCAACGCGCTGTCCAGACGCTGACGCTGTTGCCAGTCAAGCAGCCTTAGCAAGGCATCATGTAAATCAACCTGCTGCAACGATTTCAGCGAACGAACACCCTGTAAAGAAGGCTGTAACCAGCGTTCCAGACCGTCGAGCAAAGCCTGATCGTCAACCGAAGGCCAGTCGGCTTCCGGCAACCATTTTGCGGCGCAAAGAAGCCGCACGCGCAATTGCTCCGCGGCGACCGACCAGTTCAGCGCCTGCAAACCCTGCGTGCGGATCCAGTCGATCAGCGCCTGTTGCAGCTCTCCGTCGTCCGGCTTTGCCAGCGGATTGGCTTTCAGCACCAGACGCCCGATCTGCCAGCGGCGCCAGGCGCGCAGCGTGCCTTTTTCTTCATCCCATTCTACCGCCGTCTGTTCTTTGACGACATCCGGCAGGCGCGACGGAAGTTGCGAAATATCCAGCGTGATCGCCAGCAAAATACGGGCATCCGGGCTGTTGTTGCCCTGTAATAACTGCGGCGCGACCAGCCACGGTGCGCGGGTTAATCCGTCATCCTGCGGCAAGGACGCCCCCAGTCCGTTCGCCAGCAGATAACGGCCATCTTCGCCGCGACGCTGGGCAATACGATCGCTGAACGCCCGCGCCAGTAACCACGGCGCGAGCGAAGCATCAGGCTCACCGCTTTTCGCGCCGGTACGCTGCGCCAGTTGTTTTGCCCGCCGCTGCCAGTTTCCCTGCGGACGGCTGAACCAGTAATCCATATCCGGTAATCCGCCGCGTGGCGGTTCTTCAAGCATTGCCGCCAGCAGCGCCGACGTTGCCAGCGCATCGGGACTTTGTGCTGTGGCAGAAATCAGCATCGCCGCCAGCCGCGGCTCACAGCCAAGCCGGGCCATGCGTTGTCCGGCAGTGGTGAGTTTACCCTGCGCATCGGTTGCGCCAAGCCGCTGTAAAAGATTTTTTGCGGCAGACAGCGAAGCGGGGGGCGGCATATCCAGCCACTGAAGTTGCGCCGGATCCTGACAGCCCCACTGCAACAACTCGAGCCAGAAACTGCTCAGGTCACTTTGCAGAATTTCGGCTTCCGCCTGAGCACTGGCGCGTTCCGCCTGCTCTTTGCTGAAAAGATGCCAGCACAAGCCCGGCTCCAGACGACCTGCACGGCCCGCACGTTGGGTCATCGACGCCTGGCTGATACGTTGTGTTACCAGCCGCGTCAGGCCGCTGCGCGGGTCAAACTGCGCGCTGCGCTCCAGACCACTGTCGACCACCAGACGGATACCTTCGATGGTCAGACTGGTTTCAGCAATATTCGTCGCCAGCACCACTTTGCGGCGTCCGGCCGGTGAGGGCTGAATGGCTTTTTGCTGTTGTTCCAGCGACAGCGCACCGTACAACGGGCAGAGATCGACGTCGTCCGTCAGTCTGCCGGTCAGCAAATTCTGTACACGGGTGATTTCCGCCACACCGGGTAAAAACAGCAGCATCGAGCCGTGATTTTCACTCATCAGACGGCTGACTACCCGCGCCACGCCTTCATCCAGCCGTTCGTGTGTCGCGAGAGAAAGATACTGCCTGTCGACCGGAAAACTGCGGCCTGCGGATTCAATCACTGGCGCATCCGGCAGTAAAGAAGACAGGCGCAGGTTGTCGAGCGTGGCCGACATAATCAGAATTTTTAAATCATCGCGCAGCGCATTCTGCACATCGAGCAACAATGCCAGCGCCAGATCGGCCTGCAAACTGCGCTCATGGAATTCATCGAGGATCACCATCGACACGCCGGTCAGTTCGGGATCAGCCTGTACCATGCGGGTCAGAATGCCTTCGGTCACCACTTCAAGACGGGTCGCCGCGCTGGTTTTGCTTTCTGCACGCATGCGATACCCCACTGTCTGCCCCGGCGTTTCATTCAGTTGCTGCGCCAGACGGAAAGCGACATTTTTCGCCGCCAGACGGCGCGGCTCAAGCAGCAGGATCTTACCCGACAGGTTGGCCTGTTTCAGCAACTGCAACGGCAGCCAGGTGGATTTACCGGCACCGGTTGGCGCAAGCAACAGCACCTGCTGAGCCTGTTGCAGTGCAGCTAAAAGCGGTTCGAGTACGGCGCTGACCGGCAAAGAAGACAATGAATGCTCCATGAGAGTTAACTTTAAACGGCGGGCATTGTAGCATTTAGCCCCACATCCGGCATGTTGCCGTGATTTGTCTTCACAGGAATCTCTATGTCTGCCGAACGCCGCCTGTTTTTCGCCTTATCGCTGCCCGCAAAAATGCAAAAGCAGGTGATTAAGTGGCGCGCGGACCACTTCCCGGCGGACACTGGCCGCCCCGTCACAGCCGCTAATCTGCATATTACGCTGGCGTTTCTCGGTGAAGTCAGCGCCCTCAAAGAGGCCGCGCTGACCCGCGTCGCCGGGCGCATTCAGGGACAGAAATTCAGCGTAGTACTGGATGATATTGGCCACTGGCCGGGCTCCGGCGTGGTATGGATTGGCACAAAACGCGCGCCCAATGCCTTGTTGCAACTGGCGTCCGTATTGCGATCTCACGCTGCGCGCAACGGTTGTCATCAGAGTACACTGCCGTTTCATCCGCATGTGTCGCTGTACCGCAATGCGACCCGTTCGGTCGCGGTTCCTCCGGCCACACCTGGCTGGCAACTGGACGCCACAGAATTCAGTTTGTACGAATCCCTGTTTGAGCGGGGGCGCACCCGTTATCACTGTCTGCAAACCTGGCCGCTGGGCGATACGCAGGCAACCTGATCTCTTTTAGCCCTCTTTTTAACAAGAACATTTCACACGGAAACTTTCATGCACTTCGAGCCTGCGCTTCAATCGGCTACGCTGATCAAACGTTACAAACGGTTTCTCGCTGACGTGATTACGCCGGACGGCACGGAACTGACCTTGCACTGCGCCAACACCGGCGCGATGACCGGTTGCGCGACTCCCGGCGACACCGTCTGGTATTCCACCTCGGACAATCTCAAACGTAAATATCCACACAGCTGGGAACTGACCGAAACCCAACAAAAACACTGGATTTGCGTCAATACGCTGCGGGCCAATCAACTGGTCCGTGAGGCAATCAATGAACAGCAAATACCGGAATTATCCGGTTACAGTAAATTAACAACAGAAGTAAAATACGGCGCCGAAAACAGCCGTATAGACTTGATGTTACAGGCAGAAAATCAACCGGACTGCTATATTGAAGTGAAGTCTGTCACGTTGCTGCAGGAGGGGTTGGGATTCTTCCCCGACGCAGTCACACTGCGCGGTCAGAAGCATTTACGCGAGTTACAGTCGATGGCAGAGCAGGGGCAGCGGGCGGTACTTTTCTTCGCTGTTTTACATTCAGGTATTGAAAGCGTATCCGCTGCACACCATATTGATCCGCGTTATACCGATTTACTGAAGTATGTCCAAAACAAGGGTGTCGAAGTGATGTGCTACAGTGCTGAACTTTCTGCTGAGGGTATGCGCCTCACAAAAAGGTTACCGCTGCTGGCAATATCAGCCAGTGAACATAAAGAGTTCGGATAACCCTGTAATAACCTGTCGGCGGCATAAAAAACAGGTCGCGAATACGCTTTTCCTCACAGGCTTGTCAAGCACCTGCGATGAATAATTGCCAACCTCGTTGCCTTCTGTTATTTATAGCGGCCTGATTTTTTCCCCCGTTGGGGATCGAAATGTTCGAAGCCTGTACGTTGCGGCTATGCCGGAACGGGAAAAGTGGATGAACATAGTGCGTGTTATGTAGGAGAAGCATCATGCAAGAAGGCCAAACCCGTAAGACGTCGTCCTTGAGCATTCTCGCTATCGCTGGGGTGCAGCCGTATCAAGAGAAGCCGGGCGAAGAGTATATGAACGACGCTCAGCTGGCTCACTTCAAAAAGATTCTTGAAGCATGGCGCAATCAGCTCAGGGATGAAGTCGATCGTACCGTTTCACACATGCAGGATGAAGCCGCAAACTTCCCTGATCCGGTAGACCGTGCCGCTCAGGAAGAAGAATTCAGCCTCGAACTGCGTAACCGTGACCGTGAACGTAAGCTGATCAAAAAGATTGAAAAAACACTGAAAAAAGTGGAAGACGAGGATTTCGGCTATTGCGATTCCTGTGGTGTTGAGATTGGCATCCGCCGTCTTGAAGCCCGTCCTACCGCTGATTTGTGTATCGACTGTAAGACTCTGGCAGAAATCCGCGAAAAGCAGATGGCTGGCTAAGTCCCCGGGTTCCACGCGGTGCGTCATGCACCGCGTTCCCTTTTAACGCTGTCCCCATTCGTATGCCGCAAGAACAACACTACACAGGCCGTTTCGCCCCCTCACCTTCCGGTGACCTTCATTTTGGTTCCCTGATCGCCGCTCTCGGCAGTTATCTGCACGCCCGCTCACAAAATGGCATCTGGTTAGTGCGCATTGACGATATCGATCCGCCGCGTGAAATCCCCGGTTCTGCTGACCGTATCCTGAGAACGCTGGAGCGTTACGGGCTGGAATGGGATGGCGATGTGCTCTGGCAGTCAAAACGTCACGGCGCTTACCGCGACGTGCTGGACTGGCTGTATCAGCAGCAAAAAAGTTATTACTGCACCTGTACCCGCCAGCGTATTGCGCAAATCGGTGGCACCTATGACGGCCACTGCCGCAGCCTGCAACTCAGCCCGAAAAATGCGGCCATACGTCTGCATCAGACGTTGCCGGTGTACGGTTTTGACGATGATTTTCAGGGGCATTTACAGGCCAGTCCTAAACTGGCCGAAGAAGATTTTATTATCCGTCGCCGCGACGGGCTGTTTGCCTATAATCTGGCAGTAGTGATCGATGACCATTTTCAGGGCGTGAATCACATTGTGCGCGGCGCGGATCTGATTGAACCGACCGTGCGCCAGATTTCGCTGTACCGGCATCTGAGTTATCCGCAGCCGGGATATCTGCATTTGCCACTGGCCGTCAATGAAGAAGGCAACAAGCTTTCCAAGCAGAATCACGCGCCGGCACTGCCCGCAGGCGATCCGCGACCGGTTATCATTAAGGCGCTGAAATTTTTAGGGCAAACGTTGCCGGAAAACTGGCAGGATTACACTTTGCCTTTATTATTACGCTGGGCGACAACGCACTGGACACCATCAGCGATACCACGTCAGAGCGCTAATGCGTAGCAGATGTGACTTCGGCATTCTCAAAGCGCCTGTCGTGAGCTATGATTAGCCGCTGTTTTTGCGTCACGTCAATTTTTTCAGTCACTATCGAGGTGTACCATTTTTACCCGAGTAGCCAATTTTTGCCGTAAGGTGCTAGTTCGTGAAGATAAAGTCGTTCGTGAAGAAAAGGCTGTTCATGACGAAGCCGCGCTTCATGGAGAACCTAATCGCGAGGAGAATTCCCGTCGTGATCCGTCTCCTGTGGCCGAAGGCAATGTGAAGGCAAACAATCCTGAACGTCGTGAAAATCGCGGCCGTCGGGAAGACAACGCGAACAGAGGCGAACGCCGCAATAACAACAGCCGCCGCTCTTCTTCATCTTATCCGCCGCGTGGTGAACGCAGCGATAACCGTGGTGATCGTAATAACGAGCCGCGCGCCGACCGCAACGTACAGCGCGCTCCGCGCCCTTCTGTCGAACATGTACAGAAACCGCGCCCCTCATTCGATTACGCCGGTGAAACCCGTGCGATGACCATTATTCCCCGCGATGAGCACAATATTTCTCGTCGTGATATCAGCGAAAACGCCCTGAAAGTCTTGTACCGCCTGAACAAGTCTGGCTTTGAAGCCTTCCTGGTCGGCGGCGGTGTGCGTGATTTGCTGCTGGATAAAAAACCAAAAGATTTCGACATCACCACCAACGCAACGCCGGATCAGGTACGCAAGCTGTTCCGTAACTGCCGTCTGGTTGGTCGTCGTTTTCGTCTGGCTCACGTGATGTTTGGGCCGGAAATCATCGAAGTGGCGACGTTCCGCGGTCACCATGAACAGCACGAAGAAACCGAAGATAAAAACGTATCCCAGCAGGCTGTGAACGGCATGCTGCTGCGCGACAACATTTTCGGCACCATTGAAGACGACGCCCAGCGCCGTGACTTCACCATTAACAGCCTGTATTACGGCGTCGCGGACTTCACCGTACGTGATTACACCGGTGGTCTGCGCGACCTGGAAAACGGCATCATCCG
The DNA here is from genome assembly GCF_019969905.1 of Rahnella sp. GSA61A. NCBI lineage: Bacteria > Pseudomonadati > Pseudomonadota > Gammaproteobacteria > Enterobacterales > Yersiniaceae > Rahnella > Rahnella sp. GSA61A. The sequence goes on from NZ_JAHXYO010000001.1 coordinate 166,916, forward strand.
TCTGATCGGTGATCCTGAAACCCGTTATCGTGAAGATCCGGTGCGTATGCTGCGCGCAGTTCGTTTCGCAGCCAAACTGGACATGAAAATCAGCCCGGAAACGGCCGAACCGATCCCACGTCTGGCAACGCTGTTACAGGAAATCCCGCCAGCGCGTCTGTTCGAAGAATCCCTGAAGCTGTTGCAGGCCGGTTACGGTTACGAGACGTATAAAAAGCTTTGTGAATACCAGCTGTTCCAGCCGTTGTTTCCGCTGATTGCCCGCCAGTTTACTGAGCAAGGCGACAGCCCGATGGAACACATTCTGATTCAGGTGCTGAAAAATACCGACCACCGTCTGCATAACGATCAGCGCGTCAATCCGGCGTTCCTGTTCGCCGCTATGCTGTGGTATCCGGTGATCGAGCATGCACAGAAGCTGGCGCAGGAAGGCGGTCTGACCTATTACGACGCCTTCGCGCTGGCAATGAACGATGTGCTCGACGAGCAATGCCGTACGCTGGCCATTCCAAAACGTATTACCACGCTGGTACGTGATATCTGGGCGCTGCAACTGCGCCTGTCACGTCGTCAGGGCAAACGTGCGCACAAGCTGATGGAGCATCCTAAGTTCCGCGCGGCGTATGATTTACTGGTACTGCGCGCTGAAGTCGAACAGCACCGCGAATTGCAGAGTCTGGCGCAGTGGTGGGGCGAGTTCCAGGAAGCGACACCGGCATCGCAGAAAAGCATGCTCGGTACGTTGGGTGACGACGCTGTACCGGCACGCCGTGCACGTACCCGCCGTCCGCGTAAACGGGCGCCGCGCAAGGATGGCGGTCAATGATCCGCGTTTACCTGGCTCTGGGCAGTAATCTTGCCCGTCCGCTTGACCAGGTAAACTGTGCGCTGGAGGCGCTGGCACATTTGCCGCGCACCCGCTTTGTGGCCGCATCCCCGTTTTACCGCAGTAAACCGCTGGGGCCACAGGATCAACCTGATTATCTGAATGCTGTGGTGGCGCTCGATACGCTGCTGCCGCCGGAAGAGTTGCTCGATTGCACACAAGGGATCGAGCAAAATCAGGGACGCGTCCGCAAAGCCGAACGCTGGGGGCCGCGGACGTTAGATCTTGATATGCTGATTTATGGCGATCAGGTGATCAACACCGAGCGTTTAACGGTGCCGCATTACGACATGAAAAACCGCGAATTCATGCTGTATCCGCTGGCCGATCTGGCACCAGAACTGGTGTTCCCTGACGGCGAAACCTTGCAAACTCTGCTCGCCCGCGTGCCGCTTAACGGTCTGACCAAATGGTAAGTCGCTCAGCGACTTACCCGCACTTCCAACCCACCTTCTGCTCTATTTTGATAAACCACGTTCAGATGATGTAACTGCGCGATCCTTTGTACGATCGAAATCCCCAATCCGCTGCCCGTTTGTTCCTGTCCTGGTGGCCGGTAAAAACGCTCACCGAGCCTTGCCAGATGTTCATTGCTGATGCCCGGCCCCTGATCTTCAACCGTCATTCCCCACGGTTTCAGTCGCACCGTCACGCAGGTTCCGGCTGGCGAATAACGGATCGCGTTATCCAGCAGATTGCGCACCATCAGCGAAAGCAGCAGCGACTGACCACGCATTTCAGGCGGAACGCCCTGCTGTTCAAAACGTAATTCGATACCTTTGCCGTGCGCGCGGTAATCCTGTTCCGCCAGACTTTGAGTGACCAGCGAAGGCCAGTCGATACGTTCCAGCTCTTCAGGCGTGGAAAAACTTTCCAGCCGAGAAAGTGTCAGCAGTTGATCCACCAGCCGCGTAGCGCGATCGATACTGATCGTCAGATTTTCCAGCGCATGGTCGCGCATTTCAGCGTCATCGCCGGAAAGCTGTACGACTTCGGTTTGCACACGTAAAGCCGCCAGCGGACTGCGCAGCTCGTGAGCGGCATCAGACGTAAACCGCCGTTCACGCACCAGCATCTCACTCGTACGGTCAAACAGAGAATTGAGCGCATTTGCCAGCGGCAACACCTCGCCGGGTAACTGATGAGTCTCGATGGGCGCGGCATCTTCCGGCGAGCGCTGACGCAAGCCTTCCGCCACGCGGCGCAGCGGCCGCAATTCAAGCGTCACCATCACAATCAGCGCCAGTAACAAAATGGGCAACGAAGCTAGCCACGGCGTCAGCTGGCCACTCACCAGGCTCCAGGCCATATCATTGCGGTAATCCTGTTCCTGCCCGACCGCGACGCGATATTGTCCGTCCGGCGAAGTCAGCCAGACCATACGCCAGACATCGCTGTCCCCTCTCAGCTCAACATCGTTAAACCCCTGCGTGTCACCGTCAAAACGGATGCGTTTGCCGTTCTCGCCATCATTGAGCAGCATCTGCCCGTGACGATTGAAGATGGCAAACGTCAGCGCGTCGTCATCGGTATGGCCGCGTGAGCCCTTGCGGACCATTTTTTTAGTGTCCGGCAGCTCAGTGTCTTTTTGCAGATTGAGCCGGTCGCCTAAGCCGGTGGCAGCCAGACGTTTGGCGAACAGCATCTGCTGGGTATCGAAAACTTCGTTGATATGTTTGCGGGTCTGATGCCACGCCACACCGCTGGCAATCAGCCAGGTCAGCAGCGCCAGCAGGGAAAAAAGCAGGATAAGGCGCAGGCGCAGACTCAGATTGTTCAGCTTTTGCAGTTTCTTCAGCCGCCTCACGATTCCCCTCCTTCACCCGGTTTTATCTCATCCCCGAGCGTGTACCCCACGCCATGCACGGTGCGAATAAAGCCTTTGCCAAGTTTACTGCGCAGATGGTGAATATGGACTTCCACCGCGTTACTGCTGACCTCATCTTCCCAGCTGTAGAGCTTTTCCTGAATAAGCGTACGCGCCAGCACACGACCTTTGTTGCGAAGAAACAACTCCAGCACAGTCACTTCACGCGGGGTCAGCGTCACGGCTTCTCCGCTGAGCGTCACACTGCGGGCTGCGGGATCAAATTCCACTGCGCCATGGGTGACCTTCGGCGTTATCACGCCGTGGCGACGGCGGATCAGCGCCTGCAACCGTGCTGCGACTTCCACCAGCGCAAACGGCTTACACAGATAATCATCGGCACCGGCCTGCAACCCGCCGACGCGCTGCTCCAGCGCATCGCGCGCGGTGAGGATAAGCACTGGCGTATCCCGGCCAGCCTTTCGCCATTCACGCAAAAGCTGCATACCATCCATACCCGGCAGGCTTAAATCGAGGATCACGGCATCGTACGGCGCACTGTCAAGCGCGGCCTTGCCGGTCAGCCCGTCGGTAAACCAGTCGAGCGTAAAACCCAGTTTCGCCAGCCCGGCTTTGATGCCGTCGCCAATCATCTTGTCGTCTTCAATCAATAGAATTCGCATGGTTCCCTCCGTTTTTGCCATTATAGCCGAGGCTTCTTAATCACTTCTTAAGACACAGATCATCCTGCCCGTTATCAAACAAGCTGTCTGACTTTCGGCTCATACAGTAGAATACTGGCATCGTATTCATCCGATGAATTATTCAAAGGAACGTGTTCATGAAACCAACCACGCTGAGCCAGCTTCGCCAATGGAAGCAGGAAAAACATAAATTTGCGACCATTACCGCGTATGACGCCAGTTTTGCGCAGCTGTTTGCGGAACAAGGGATCAGCGTCATGCTGATTGGCGATTCTCTGGGCATGGTCGTTCAGGGTCAGGATTCCACCCTGCCAGTGACGGTAGAAGAAATTGCTTACCATACGCGTTGTGTGCGTCGCGGCGCACCTCACGCGTTATTGCTCGCTGACCTGCCGTTCATGAGTTACGCCACGCCGGAGCAGGCGTTTGAAAGCGCCGCCGTGCTGATGCGCGCGGGCGGCAATATGGTCAAACTCGAAGGCGGAAGCTGGCTGTGTGATACGGTCAGAATGCTGACCGAACGCGCAGTGCCGGTGTGTGGCCATCTGGGGCTGACGCCACAGTCGGTGAATATTTTCGGCGGCTACAAAGTTCAGGGTCGCGATGAAGTCGCCGCCAATCAGCTGATCAAAGATGCGATGATGCTCGAAGAAGCGGGTGCGCAACTGCTGGTGCTGGAATGTGTGCCGGTCGATCTGGCACGCCGCGTCACCGAAGAACTCAGTATTCCGGTTATCGGCATCGGCGCAGGCAATGTGACCGACGGCCAGATTCTGGTGATGCACGACGCATTCGGCATTACCGGCGGCCATACGCCAAAATTCGCCAAAGACTTCCTCAGCGAAGCGGGCGATATTCGTGGCGCGGTGCGTTTGTATGTTGATCAGGTCGCGCAAGGCGTGTATCCGGGTGAAGAACATTCCTTTAAATAATCGGGAGAAGGCTGGTGTTGATAATTGACAGCGTGGCGCTGCTGCGTCGCGAAATCCGGGATTTTCGTAAGAATAACAAACGTATCGCGCTGGTGCCGACCATGGGCAATCTGCACGAAGGCCATATGACGCTGGTGGAAGAAGCCAAAGCCCGCGGCGATGTGGTCGTGGTGAGTATTTTCGTCAACCCGATGCAGTTCGAGCGCCCGGATGACCTCGAGCGTTATCCGCGCACCTTGCAGGAAGACTGCGAGAAGCTGAACAAACGCGGCGTGGATCTGGTATTTGCACCGTCACCGGCAGAAGTCTATCCGAAAGGTCTGGCAACCCAAACACAGGTTGATGTGCCGGTGATTTCCACCATTCTGGAAGGCGCGAGCCGCCCGGGGCATTTCCGTGGCGTCTCCACCATCGTCAGCAAACTGTTCAATCTGGTGCAGCCGCAGGTGGCCTGTTTCGGGCAAAAAGACTTCCAGCAACTGGCGCTGCTGCGCACCATGGTGGAAGACATGGGCTACGATATTGAGATAGTGGGCGTGCCAATTGTGCGCGCTAAAGACGGTCTGGCACTGAGTTCACGCAACGGCTATCTGACTGCCGAGGAACGTAAACTCGCGCCCCAGCTTAACAAAATCATGAATGCGCTGGCTGAACGGCTGAGCCAGGGCGAGCGCCATGTCGATGAAATGTTGCAGGAAACCGCGCAGCAGCTTCGCGAAGCGGGTTTCACGCCGGACGAACTGTTTATCCGTGATGCGAAAACCTTGCAGGAGTTGTCCGTCGACAGCACATCTGCGGTGATCCTGATGGCGGCCTGGCTGGGCAAAGCCAGACTGATTGATAATCAGGAGGTTGATCTGACGCAGTAGACAGCGCAGGTCAAATCGGCAACTATGTTGGCCGCCGGAAAACATCAGTATTTGGCTATGTCAGACCGGCGGGTTCCCAGACTATTTACGCACGAAGGTACACACGCAATGGTACGTACAATGCTGCAAGGCAAACTGCACCGGGTTCACGTGACTCAGGCAGATTTGCATTACGAAGGCTCCTGCGCCATCGATCAGGACTTTCTCGATGCCTCAGGCATTCTGGAATACGAAGCAATTGATATTTATAACGTTGATAACGGTCAGCGTTTCTCGACATACGCCATCGCGGCAGAACGCGGTTCGCGTATTATTTCAGTCAACGGCGCGGCAGCGCGTTGTGCCTGTGTCGGCGATCTGCTGATCATCTGTTCTTACGTGCAGATGTCAGATGAACAAGCCCGCCAGCACAAACCGAAAGTGGCCTATTTCGAAGGTGAAAACCAACTGAAACGCACCGCCAAAGCCGTGCCTGTTCAGGTGGCTTGATAAAACGCCTTCCCCTGCGAAGGGGGAGGATGGGAGGGGGTTTTAAATACAAAGCAATGAGTTAAAGCACACTTTGAATTTAGTTTTTGACCTTGATACCCCACCCCAGCCCTCCCCTTCGCAGGGGAGGGAGCACAGAAAAATCAACTTCTCAGACCACGCCCGCGCTCGATCAAGTACCACGCCAGCCAATAAAACACCGCGATAAATGCCACCAGCACGCTCATGGTAAACACCAGCGGCACGTCTGAAATCCCCAGGAAACCGTAGCGGAAACCGCTGATCATGTAGACGATCGGGTTCAGCTTAGAGATCGCCTGCCAGATTGGCGGCAACAGGGAAAGCGAGTAAAACACGCCACCCAGATAAGTCAGCGGGGTCAGCACAAAGGTCGGGATCAGGCTGATATCGTCAAACGTTGTTGCAAACACGGCGTTCAGCAGACCGCCCAGCGAAAACAGGATTGCGGTCAGTAACAGTGTCAGCGCAATGATCCACCAGGAATGGATCACCAGCGGCACGAAGAACAACGAGATCGCCGTGACCAGGATCCCCACGCAGATCCCGCGCGCCACGCCGCCGCCGACATAACCGGCAATAACGACATGCGTCGGCACCGGAGCCACCAGCAGTTCTTCAATATTGCGCTGGAATTTGGCGCTGAAGAACGACGAGGCCACGTTGGCGTAGGAGTTAGTGATCACCGCCATCATGATAAGCCCCGGCACGATAAACTGCATGTAGGTGAAACCGTGCATGTTGCCAATCTGTGCGCCGATCAGATTACCAAAGATGATGAAATATAAGGTCATGGTGATGACCGGCGGAACCAGCGTTTGGATCCAGATGCGACCAAACCGGTTGATCTCTTTCAGCCAGATACTTTTGAGTGCCACCCAATACAATTGCGACATTATTTCTTTTCCTCGCTGCCGTTCACCAGCGTGACAAACAGCTCTTCCAGACGGTTCGCCTTGTTACGCATACTCAATACCTGCACGCCCTGCTTGCTCAGTTGGCTGAACAGGGAGTTCAGTCCCTGCTCGCGCATGACTTCCACTTCCAGCGTTGACGTATCCGTCAGCTTACTGCGATAACCTTCCAGCACCGGCAGCGGGCTTTTTGCCCCTAAATCCAGAATGAAAGTTTCAGATTTCAGCTTCGAGAGCAGTTCCTTCATGCTGGTGTTTTCCACCAACTGACCGCCCTGAATAATACCGATGTTACGGCACAGCATTTCCGCTTCTTCCAGATAGTGCGTGGTCAGAATGATGGTCGTGCCCTGTGCATTCAGCTCTTTCAGGAAACCCCACATTGAGCGACGTAATTCGATATCCACACCCGCCGTTGGCTCATCGAGGATCAGCAATTTTGGCTCGTGCATCAGCGCACGGGCGATCATCAGACGACGCTTCATCCCGCCGGACAGCATGCGCGAACGCTCGTTGCGTTTGCCCCAGAGATCCAACTGCGTCAGATATTTTTCAGCACGTTGCAATGCCAGCGGACGTGGCACGCCGTAATAACCGGCCTGATTAACCACCACCTGCATGACGGTTTCAAACGGGTTGAAGTTAAATTCCTGCGGCACCAGCCCGAGCTGACGTTTAGCGTTGACGATATCTTTATCGATGTCATAGCCAAACACCTGCACTTTGCCGGCGGTTTTGTTGACCAGTGAACTGATGATGCCAATGGTGGTGGATTTACCCGCACCGTTTGGCCCAAGCAGGGCATAAAAATCGCCAGCTTCGACGCGCAGATCGATTCCACGCAAAGCCTGTACACCACCGGCGTAAGTTTTGGTTAACTTTTCCAGTTCCAATGCATAATTCATAAAGGGAGCGTACCTTCTTGTGAAAACCCTGTTGTAAGAATGAGTAAACGGAGATGCCGAATCAGTTTGAAAAGTCGGGGCATTGCCCTATATTACTCCATCGCAGTCAGCTCGTAACACAGGCTATTAACATCAATGAATGACATAGAAAGACTCATCAGTAATAACGCAGCCTGGTCCAAAACCATGATTGATGAAGATCCTGGTTTCTTTGAGCGGCTTTCCCAATCTCAAAAACCCCGCTTTCTGTGGATTGGCTGTTCTGACAGCCGTGTTCCCGCCGAGCGCCTGACAGGGCTTGAGCCAGGCGAACTGTTCGTTCACCGTAACGTTGCCAACCTGGTCATCCACACCGACCTTAACTGCCTGTCCGTTGTGCAATATGCTATCGACGTGCTGGAAGTCGAACACGTGATTATCTGCGGTCACTACGGCTGTGGCGGTGTGCAGTCGGCGGTTGAAAACCCTGAACTGGGTTTGATTAATAACTGGTTGTTGCATATCCGGGACATCTGGTACAAACACAGTTCCCTGCTGGGCGAACTGTCGCCAGAGAAGCGCCTCGATAAGTTATGTGAACTGAACGTGGTTGAGCAAGTTTACAACCTCGGCCACTCCACCGTGATGCAATCGGCCTGGAAACGCGGCCAGAAAGTCACGCTGCACGGCTGGGTTTACGGCATTCTGGACGGACGTCTGCGCAACCTAGAAGTTGATGCCACCAGCCGCGAAACACTGGAACAGCGCTACCGTCAGGGCGTCTCCGCCTTGCTGAACGGCGACCCGCAATAACAAGCCGCCCTACTCTACAGAAATTCAAAAAACAAAAGGCACAAAAATGTGCCTTTTTTACCATTTATTTTTCCTGCACTTATAACGCGATCACTATAAATCAATGAGTTATAAATACTGTAAGCAGCTGTAAGACCTACAAAGATGCTTAGGTGTGGACACTATGTGGACACTCCAGCCCCGCTTTTCCCCTCAGTGGATTAAAGGAAATTGCGTCCTGCAGGAAGTCCGGAGCGAAGTGAGCATAGACCATTGTCTGGTTGATATTCGCGTGTCCGAGAATTCTTTGCAGGGTGATTATGTTCCCGCCGTTCATCATGAAATGTGTGGCAAACGTATGCCGCAGCACATGCAATGATTGCCCTTTCGGTAAGTCTGGCTTTAACGATTTCAATAGCAGCCGGAAGGTCAAATAATCGGCATCAGGAAAAAGTAATCCAGACTTCTGATTTTTGACTGCCTTACATACCTCGTCTGAGATCGGGACTGTTCTGGGTTTGCCGTTTTTGGTATTGAGAAAAGTCACTCGGTTATTAATGACATTCTCCACCTTCAAACTGCTTATTTCTCCCCAGCGACCTCCAGTGCTCAAGCTCAGGATCGCAATCCTCTTATTGTCCCCTTCCAAAACTGACAGCAACTTTTCAATTTCATCAGCAGACATAAAAGTCATGGATGATAGCTGCCCTTTTAGCAACGTTACCCCATGCAACGGATTTTCAGCGTGGAACAAACCGGCTTCGTTCAGGTAAGTAAACAGGCCACTCAGCAACATCAAATTGCGGTTTACCGTGGTTGCCTTAACGCCCTTCGCCAATCTTAAAGACTTAAATTTTGTAATAGCCAGGCTATCAATTTGGAAAGAACACGGGTCATCCATCAGGTTACAGATGAATTCCAGTTTGGCTTTATCGAGCTTGCCGTGTTTCACGTTCTGCCCGTGATAGAGCCACCATAGTTCTATCAACTCGGATAACGGCCGTTTGTCTGCCGGTTTAGATAGCCATTCTTTGTCGTGATAATTCACCGCTACATATTTTTCGTAGGCGGCTGCTTCATGTTTCTTGTCGAACCTACGCCGGAAGCGCTTTCCGTTGCGCCCCTGCGGTCTGATGTCCACTTCATAACGACCATCATCGAGCTTCTTAATCGACATATTGAAGCCCTCCGGAATCGTGGGTACTGCAAAGACTCTGTGATTCTATAAAACGTAAAAAATCGAAATGTAGCGTTAACCAGTCTTTTTGTCGGAGTGGGACGACGTTGTTTCGCCCTGCCCAAAGTGTGCGAGAACCGGCGCGATCTGTCCGGCTTCAGGAGAAATTTGATCAGTCATGAACCACATTGTGTATTTTGTGAACTTTGGGTGAGCCAAAATTTTCATAGTCACATCCGTCGGCGGGACGGATCTGCCACTCTCGTAGTAGGTCAAAGAGCTATATGGAACGCCTGTCAACTCAGCGAATTGCCTCCGGTTAATCCTCTCAGATTCCCTCATGAGCCCTATCTTCTCAGCTATTGAGCTTGACATGTTTTCAAGATCCTCTAATAATTAGATGTAAACGTTATTTTGATTCAACATAATCTAAACATCTGTAAGCGTCGCTAAGCGGCTATAAGCAGTTGTCGAGATCTCGAGAAAGGTTAGCAGATGAGCAAACAAATCGTAAGTGTGTCGGATGCCCTTCCCTACACAGAATTTGCCAAGGCAATCGGCAAAACACCTGTTGCTGTTAAGTCGATGATCGAGGCGGGAAAGCTGCCCATTATTGAAATGCGCAACCCAGAGAATCCAACCGCACGCGGTGAGACTTGGGTATACCTGCCTGCCTGGAACGCAGGTATGAAGTTAGCGTTTGAAAAACGCCCAAGAGAGATCCGCGACGGCTGGCTGATGTGGTTGGGCTTGGGCGAGCCACGTTAAGGAGGGGAAAATGGTTATCTCAATTGCACCACTACTGAAAAGACAAAGCCCTTCCCGCAGTTTTGGACACGGCTGGATTGAACTACCAGGTGGCAAACGATGGAATCCAGCTAAACCGCAAATGTGTTCAACCGTTTCGAGCCGGAAGCCCTTCTACAAACGCTTATTTGGTTGAGGTGTCTATGCAATCGCAAACATTGAGCTATTCGGAAAGTATCCCGAAGGAAAAAAGAGAGGCCTGTTTTCAGCATATTATCGGGATCCGAAAAATGCTGACCAGCCAGAAAAATATTGCGCAGGAAACGTTTGATGAAAGTACGCCGACCATGCGCAAATTGATCTGCTTTCATGCTGGGTTGAAGAGTCGCCATATTAATATGCGTTTCTTTGAATTGGCACACAGTGAAAGAATAAAGGTCATTGAAGCACTTAACTCACTCATTGAGTTTGGCAACGCGCTTCCGGCCTTTATTAGTGAAACCGACTCAGTTCTCAACATAGAACATTAATACATCTGAAATTTAATTGGCGTTCAACCCGCCGGGCATTCTTTTGCCTAAAAACAGGATTGGATAATGGAAGAAATGATAAATGAAGCTCGTTCTGACGAACGTTTAAATCGTGCAGCCGTATTCGCTGCACGTCTTGAGGCTATCGCATGTTTCATCGTCAAGCAGGCAATGACCGGCACTGAAGCCGCCGAAGCTTTACGCGTTGAGGCTACCCGCATCCAAAACGAAGCGGGAGAATTTCATTAATGGCTGATGTTATTGACGCTGCCCAAGAACGAGCGGACCTGATCTTAGAGTCACAAATTCAAGCTGCCCGCATAAGCACTACGGGCGTTTCCTCCATGTATTGCCTCGACTGTGACCGCCCTATTCCTGAAGAACGCCGCTCAGCTCTGCCTGGCGTTGAGCTATGTATCTATTGCAAGGAAATCAGTGAGCTAAACGCTAAGCATTACCGAGACAGTAAATGATTTTGTTCTCGATGGCATTGCTCATTCTGGCTGGCATCAATGCTGGCTATCTGATCATTGATATCAAAGACGGTTTGTAATGCAGAACAATCGCTTTACTTCTCAGACTGAAACGCCCGATGTTTGGGCGTTCCCCTGGAATAAACCCCTCGCCCCAATCGTCCCCCAAGAAAGGCCGAGACCGCTTACCCGTGATGAATACGATCAGGGGCAAGCTGTTTTAATCAAAGTAAAAACCCTCTCGAAAGACCTGCAAGAAATTTTCACTGGCCGCCATAAGTACCTGCTCAAAACTCAGGGCATCCACGCGGCTAATAATTATCTGGTTTATACCCTTGGGCGCAGCATCCTGCCGCGTGTCGATGCAGTTAATAAAGCCCATGCAATGAATATCAATGCTTCCATGAAATTCATCTCCGAGGCCGATGTTTATCACCAGTTACCAGGCATGAGCGACAAACCGCTACGTCGTTTCACACAGAATATTGCAGGACAATTGAAGGCCATTTATGAAGACCGTTGCGATCAGCTTTTGGCTGAACATGGTGGAGATTACGCGGTACTTCTTCAGTCTGATACGCAGTGCGCTCTGTATCGTGATATTGCAGGAATGTCTCGTGCCTTCAACGTCAGCCCTATGTATTGGACAAAATTCACTAAAGGCAAGCTTGATGCAACGTCTGCCATTGCTGGCATTTCTCGGCTGGTAAATCCTGACTGGTGGTTAAGTCAGTTGAAAGGTCAGCGTACCCGATGGCGTGAGTCATTGCTGATCGCAATCGGCAAGGTTAACCGTGACGCATCTCCGTATGCCAGTAAGCAGGCTATTCGTGAAGTTCGTTCCCGCCGACTGTCGAATCTGGACTATCTAAAAAGCCGCGACCTGGAGAATGTCGAAACCGGCGAGCGTATCAGTTTGATCGATAAGGTCATGGCGAGTATTTCAAACCCTGAAATCCGCCGCATGGAGCTGATGAGCACTATCGCCGGCACCGAAAAATATGCTGCCGCGAATGGTGACGTCGGGATGTTTCTGACCATCACCACGCCTTCTAAATTTCACCCGACCCGCATGATCGGTAAAGGTGATAACAAGCGCGTTCAGCGAAATCATTCCTGGGACAAAGAGGCCTATACGCCTAAAGATGCACAACGTTATCTTTGCGGGATCTGGAGCAAAATGCGCACCGCGTTCAAAGACAGTGGCCTGTCCGTTTATGGTATGCGTGTAGTTGAGCCTCACCACGACGCGACTCCGCACTGGCACATGATGTTATTCACCAAGCCTGCCATGCGTAAGTCGGTGATCGATATCATGCGCAAATACGCCATGAAAGAAGACGGTGACGAGCGCGGCGCAGCAAAGAACCGCTTTGACTGTAAGCACCTGAACCGAGGCGGTGCTGCTGGCTACATCGCTAAATACATCGCGAAGAATATCGACGGTTACGCACTGGAAGGCGAACGCGACCACGAGACCGGCGAGCTTCTGACAGATTCCGCTGCTGCTGTTACTGCCTGGGCTGCAACATGGCGTATCCCTCAATTCCATCCCATCGGCCTGCCTACTATGGGTTCATACCGTGAGTGCCGCCGCATCCGTTCCATCAGTCTGACTGAAACCTTTGACGAAGAAGTGGAAGCCGTTCGCGCTGCTGCTGATGCCGGTGACTTTATGGCGTACATAACTGCCCAGGGCGGCGCTAATGTACCGCGTGACGATCAGACGGTGCGCGTAGCACGTCGCGTTGCCAATGAGCTGAACGCCTACGATGAAGAAGTGAAAAAAGTTGTGGGCATTTTCGCGCCCCACCTCGGCGAATCACATGTATATGAAACGCGCACCACTGAATGGCGCATCGTTGCTTCTGCCGTTGATTCTGAGGTTTTGACCGCAAAAAGCGCCTCCGGCGCGCCTCGGAGTCCTGTCAATAACTGTGGGTTAGGTGGAAATGAATATTACAAAATTGTCGGCCATATCAATGCCCAAAGAACTCCCATACCATTAACGTTTAACCTCAGTCCCTGTATCATAAAAAAAGTATGTACAGCCACTGAGAGTGAAAACTTGGACGCAATGAAAATAAATATTTATAAATCATAATGTTATAGGTAAAAAGATAATCAAAGGTAAATTAAATTGATGTGATCAAATTGGCGATCATCCTAAAGATACATAAGAAATGAACTTATCATTTAAGCACTAACTCATTAATTTTAAATATTAAATGTTATGAAGTGATGTAAGGGAAGTAAAAAGACTGAGGTGTAACCACGATAAATTGACTTAAGAGAAGCCGGAGAGCATTACAAGATGTGACAATTATGAATACACCTGATACGCTTTAGGTAACTAAACCTAGTATTTTCAAAATATGAAACCAATATCGATATCTAAAGAAAATTTGCTACACGCATTTGACAAGCAAAATAACACCTATTGTGTTATTACAGGTAAGAATGGTGACGGTAAAAGTAGGCTTCTTTCGAGTTTTGCACGTGCGGGATTTAAAAGTGACCGCTGGCAGTCAGTCATTGCTGTCGCAACTACACCGTTTGATTCATTTCCAAAAAAAATCCCTGATAGTAAATTTAAAAGTATATATAAATACATAGGAGTTCAAGGATATAGTACTAACAGCTCAGCTAAACAGTTAATAGAAACAGCAACAATGAGCTTATTTACGGACCGAAACGAAGGAAGCCTAATTAGATTGGACTCGGTTTTGGATTTTTTAAACTTCGATCCTTTCTTCGAACTAATTTTTAAAATATCACCAAACTTAGTCTTTGATGATATAAATAAAACTTATTACCTCAATGACCCGAAAAATGAAATATATTTCAATGATGAAAAATTGACTTTCACGGGAAAGAAATCATATAGTTTGCTTAAGGAACTATATTATTTTTTTAGAAGCTTAACGGATAAAAATGGCTTAGTAAAGATAACATACAATTTGTATAACAATACATTTTCACATAAAGATATTCTATTGCCTGATAGTATCATTAGTACAATTTATAAAGTAAATCAGTCAGAAGCATTTACAATTATGGATTTACGACTGAAAAAGAAAACTGAAAACGAAGCTTTTTCATTGCGAAGGGCTAGTTCTGGTGAACAATGTGTATTGTTATCTATGATTGGCATTGCGAGTACAATAACAGATGACGCACTGGTTCTTATTGATGAGCCAGAAATAAGTCTACACCCATATTGGCAAGAACAGTATATAGGTTTATTAAATAAGTTATTCGGTTCTTTCAATGGATGTGCTTTTTTTATTGCCACACACTCTCCTCTAATAGTATCAAAATTGAACAACAAAAATAGTTATATTTATGATATAAAAAGCGAACTATTGACGCCAGCATTTTACTTTAACAATAAATCATCCGATTATCAGCTTGCCAAAGTCTTTGAGTTACCAGGAGACAAAAATGAATACCTTACAAGAATATTAATTAGTTTCCTTATAAGGAAAACAACGCTTGCTGATATTGAGCCACATAAAATAAATGAAGTTAAGTCTGTTCTAAAATTAAAAAACAAAATAAGTATAAATGACCCTGTTTTTAGATTAATTGAATTAGTTGAACTTGCTATAGGAGTAGATCATGAGTGAAACTAGGGATAAGATAGACACTCCTGTTGTATATCATGACCACTTGCAGGATTACTATATTTCATATTGTAATGATCCCTCTAAACACGACGGAAAAAAATGGGAAGACAAGGACGATGAAATACTAGTAGAAATAAAAGAACATATAAAAAAATTTTATTATACGGCACAATTTCATACTTGCGTCTATTGCAAGCAAGAAATTGTTGTTAAGAATTTATCTACTTGGGATGCGGAACATATTTTCCCTAAAGATAAATACCCACAATTTTTGTTGGAGCCAAAAAACTTATGCTTAGCCTGTAAAGATTGTAATAGGGCCAAGTGGAATCAAGAAATATTACTAGAAGATTGCGGGAGCACTTACCCCAATAATGGTAATTCTACAAAAATCATACATCCTCACTTTGATGATTATAAGCTTCACATCAATATTCTTAAAGCAGGGAGTCTATATCATGCCAAGACAAAAAAAGGCGCTGATACTATTTCCACTTGTGGATTATTTAGATTTTTAGGTGACACTTCATATAGTGACGTTTCGACTGATCTTATCGAAAAAGTAATCGAGACAAGTGAAGCTGTATTAGAATCAAATGATTCTTCATTACAACTTGCACTAATAGAAACGGCCATTAAAGATCTTGAAACAGTAAAAGACCACGTAGTAAAAAAAATAATCGCAGCAAATCCTGGCTTAAATAAAAACTTATCCAAGCCCAGAAAAAAAACAAAACCAAAATTAATTGAAGGTAATTAGAATAGCGATAATTTCAAATGATTGCCACCAAATCCTAAACGTCAAAAATAGGATGAAAAATGCCGTTATTATGAAGTGAATTGAATTTAAAATAATCACCTAAAAATACTAAAATTCAATCACTTCAGATAGTAAAAATCTTGGTGACTAAAACATTAGATTATTCTAGGCTATTAAATAATGCACGCACAAAAAAAGGATAAAAATGAATAATTATTTCTTAATTGGAAAATACTTTACCTGAGCGTGCACTATCAGACATGCAATTTAATATAAAACTCGGATTAAAAGATTCAGGTTTTACAGGAGAAACTAAGATTAGTATTATCCTCAATCAAATTATCGTCAAGATAATAACCCATGAGAAAAGTGACATTATATTCTTAAGAAGAATAGTAAAATCCATGCTTGAAAATGAGATGGCTAAGTTAGCATTTATTCGTGGTTTTAATTACTCTGTAGTTATAGAACGTGGCATCGATGAAGAAACGGAGGAAAATTTTGTGTTTGGTAGTGATTATCCATTAAGAAACATCGCAGTTACTCAAGAAGATATAGATAAAAAGTTAACTTTCCTTAGGAAAAAAAAGATTGGGAAAGTGGAATTTTAATAAATCGCTGTTTAAATGACTTAAGATCAGCCCTTACTAATCTTGATAATGCTCCATTCTTTTGCTTCCATGCTCTTGAGTCTCTTCGTAATCATTATGCACATAGAAATAAAATTGCTCCCACAGATAAAATCTAACAATGGGGAAAGTTTAGAGAGATTAATTCAACTCAACGCGAAGATTTTGAATATTTTGAAACATGGCCTGACTGCCTTCGGCATGGTAAATATGCTGTTTTGAACCGTGAGCAAGAGTTAAGCGTTATTAATAAAGCGTGGACTATAGCAGAATGATATTTTCAAACGCTCCTCCAGTAAAAATTTAATTAAATTAGCCTAAATATTTAAGGTTAAAAGATAATGTCCTAAAAACCATAATCCCAACATTCATCTTTTTAATCCTCTCTTAAAATATCATAAGTCCTTTCTTTACCATCTTACTAGGTGTTCGAGCAGATATGATGAGGTTGCATGTAGTAGTTGCATGATTTTGCATATTCAATAAAACATCGCAAATCGCCAAATCTCTCCTATGGCTGGGCTTGTTGCCGTTTGGTGCATGCATTAAAAACATTGAACCAAGTCAAAAGCGGGCAGGCGGGTAACATTGCGCGCGCGGAGCTGTTGAGTGGCCAAAATTGCTCCTCTTCCAGGCGCTGAGGTGTTTTCTTTATTGGTTGGTGCTCAGCTACGGGGCGCACAGCGCGGATCTGAAGCGCTTGGACAGCTTGTAACGCAAATTAAGTAAAATGTGAGTTGGTGCTAATGTGCTGCTCTTGACAAGAACTGCAATTTCTCGACTTATAAGTTGTTAAGTGATAGAAAAAGACTCGCCATCAAAATATAAGTAGCATTATCTGAGCATCAATTACTAAACTTCCACTTCTTTATTTTTAATAACGTTGATTGTTTTCTGGAGAGCATATGGATAGTTATCAGAATGAGGAATACATAAGTGATTTAACTGATCGAGTATTCCTTATTAAACAAGAGCTTGAAGCGGGTAAAATTAAAATCGCTACGCACTTGATTGATGGGTTTGTTGCCAGCTTTGAAAAAGTACGTCTACGAGATGACGGAAAAGTTGATCCTTCAACAGTTGATGGCAGAATTAGAGCGATGGGATCGGCTATTAATCATTTTGTTGAACGTGAGAAAACAAAAAGCAATTACTCAATAATAGATCTGCAAAAGGCTTACTTTGATATCCTCTTTGCTAATTTCGGTGATATATTTAGAATTATGATCGATAGCGGTGATGAGCCGTATAAATTAGCTAGTTTTTTCTCAAAAAAGACTGATTACGCACAGCACATTTATGATGTTTTCCCTGAATTTTTCGCTCAGATTAAAGAGTTCTGGAGTGTTGCATCCGATATTGGGGTTATACATTTACAAGATGGCTCCCAGCTAAAGGCTAATTTTTCTGGAGATTTGTTTCCTTCCTATAGCGAAAATGCTGTGTCAACAGCAGGCCTTTATGTTGATACTATCTCGTTACCTTGCCCTATATTACGTGTTGGACGGTTACATGCCACTGCTGATAAATCAGAGTTCACGAGATTACTTCTTAAACATATCCTCTCGTGTATGACATACAGGGATATGGCTCTTGAGGAAATAGAGCCTGCGATTGTTTTAATCTTACCTGATAGGAGAGATTTTTCTGAGAATAACATCGAACACTTAATGGCCGCATGTGAGCCCTATGTTCTAGCTCATGCACAATATCTATACGACCGGAAGTTCGAAAATATTGATGATTTTCGTGAATTTAGCACTACGCTAGTTGGTGTAGAGCAAGTGTTAAAAAATCTCAAAAGGCCTGACAGGCTTATTTTTGATACTGAATGGGGCGGTGATGCTAAACATCAATTAACGAAACTTTTATCTGACCAAGACCGACTCTCACGGAAAGTTGTGGGTGATCATGCGGGGATGGAAGTGTTTTTTAATAGTTGTGGCCGAATGCCTCAAGCTTATTCAGCAAAACGTAATGCGCAAGAACTTGGTAGTACTCCATATATAAATGCTGAAACATCATGGCTTTATTATACGTGGTTAATTGAGTACGAGTCCCAAAAATTTGATATTAATGATGTTGAGTTAAAAAATATGCATATGGTTCACGCGTTAGCAAATGGTATGCAAGATGGTTTTTCATGGTTAGGTAATGTACCTACGAATAAAATAATCGAATTAAGACGCAATCATCTCATGGAGGAAATCAGGGGGGTATTATCTAGTGGCGTGGATAGTTTGATTCACTCTTCGGCTGTTGATTATTCAAAAACAACACAGCAAGTAGTCGATAATATTGATAGAGCATTCATAGAACATCAGAGAGTAATAGCTAAGGCTAAGGCAGAAAAGTTAAGAATCTATGGCCTCGATGTGCTGCCGTGCGTTGCTAATGGTGCGATAGCAATTGCAGGTGCGTTAACTGGTAATGTTGCTTTAGGGACTATAAGCGCTACTCTGGGGGTTTTCGGTCTCCCTAGTATTGCAGATATTAAGTCAAAGTTTAAACAAAGGCAGGAAAGACTTGATGCATACAAAGGCTCGGTAACTGGTATTCTGTTTAGCCATAAGTCAGACTGACATATTTTCACTGTGATACTTATATCCCTTTCCCTTGTTCAAGGGATTGCCTGAGACGATTTAATCTGGGGCAGTTATTTGCAGTTAGTAATGCCCCATAATTCGGGGCGTTACTAATCTATTCTGGGGCTAACGTATAAGAAGTAAACCTAATCACCTCTTCCCCAAACCACGCATTCAACTCCTTAAATCGTTCCTGCAACGGTGTCAGCTCATTCCTGACAAACACCTGAGACGCCTTAACCGAATCACCAAACCCGCCGCTGTTCTCCGGAATGATACCCATCATCTGCGGTGGAACGCGGTGCGCGCACAGCAAATCGTTCTGGCTGGCTTTCTTAATATTAAAGAAATCGTCCTTGGTCGCGACTTCGCTCAGCGGCAGAATCTTGATCCCATCCGGCTTGCCGTTCGGCGCGTACATGAACAGGTTGCGGAAGTTGCCCAGGCCTTTCGTGTCGCGCATCGCTTTGCGCATCTGATCGATGTCCGAGCTGCTTTGTGCTGCATCTGTCATGTAGAGAATATATCCGGCGTGCGCGCCGTTCTGGTAATACTTACGGCGGAACAGCGTGGCGGCCTCATTCAGCCAGGCAGAGTTCAGGGCGCTGAGGTATTCCGGCAGGCCGTACAGTTCCTGATTAATGTCCGGTTCAATCAGATGAAACACGCTCCCAGCTTCGAACTGATGGGCATCCTTCCACTGCTGCACAAACCAGTAAGTATCTGGCTCAACCCCCCGGCGGGCATATTTTGCAGGCACGGTTTTCATCACCACGGCGTCGCCGAGCTGGTTGCGGATCACTTCCAAAAACGCATTCCCGAACACCAGATAATCCAGGGCAAAGCGGCTGAACTCCTGCTGTGACAGCAGCGGATGCGGGATATAGGTCGAGGCCAGAATATTACGCTTAACGTATAGCGATGAACTGTGATGCACCGCTGCCCGCAGCGTACGAGCCAGGCCGTCAAAGCTGACCGGCGGCTCATACCACTGGCCGTTACCGGTGCATTCGATGTAATCCAAAATTTCACGGCGGTCTAATACCGGCGTCGGGTCGCCAAAGCTGAACGCCTCTGCGCCGCCGGTCTGCTGCGCTGTGGCGGTGACTGCTGTTTGTGCCGTCTTGCGGAATTTGCGCTTACTCATATTAATAAAACTCCAGGATGTTAGGGCTTTGGCCGCCGTTCGCGGCGGTCAGTGGTTCGTTAAGCAGGGCGTGCATGATTGCCCAGGCGACATCAGCGTGGCTGGCTTCCTCACTGCGACTGGCTTCGTAGGTGGAACGGCTGCCGCTGGCGGTCATGGTTAACCGGCTGGATTTGTCTGCCGCGCCGGATGTTACCTGGCCTGAAATCCCCGCTTAATTCATGTAATTCATGCCCCGAAAGGGGCTTTTTTGTATCGAGCACAGTCATATCTGACCATGCAGGACATAACGTTTTCGGTACCGCATAGACAGATGTGACTGTGCTGCAGCCACGTTGTGCCATTGTTCAAACATCCCTCCCGCCGTGCCTGCGCGTACACAACACGCGATGATTGACGTCACCCCAATCACAGGAAAAAACACCATGGCTGATTATCATCACGGCGTGCGCGTTGTTGAAATCAATGACGGCACCCGCGTTATCTCCACCGTTTCCACCGCCATCATCGGGATGGTTTGCACCGCAGAGGATGCGGACGCGGCGACCTTCCCGCTGGATACGCCGGTGCTCATTACTAACGTGCTGACCGCCGCCGGTAAGGCCGGTAAAACCGGCACGCTGCGCGCCTCCCTGATGGCTATCGCCAACCAGGCTAAACCGGTTGTTGTCGTGGTACGCGTCGCCCAAGGCGAAACCGAAGCGGAAACCACCTCTAACATCATCGGCGGTTCAGATGAAACCGGCATGTATACCGGCATGAAAGCCCTGCTGTCCGCCCAGACTGAACTCGGCGTAAAGCCGCGCATTCTCGGCGTGCCGGGTCTGGATAATCAGGAGGTCGCGACGGCGCTCGCCGCCGTCTGTCAGCAATTGCGTGCATTCGGCTACGTCAGCGCCTACGGCTGCAAAACCGTGTCCGATGCCATCAAGTACCGCGATAATTTCAGCCAGCGTGAGCTGATGGTGATCTGGCCGGATTTTGTATCCTGGAACACCACCACCAACGCCAGCGACATCGCCCCCGCCACCGCTTATGCCCTCGGCCTGCGTGCCAAAATCGACGCGGAAACCGGCTGGCATAAAACGCTTTCGAACGTCGGGATCAACGGCGTCACCGGCCTGTCTGCCAGCGTCTATTGGGATTTGCAGACCCCCGGCACCGATGCCGACCTGCTGAACCAGGCGTGCGTCACCACCCTTATCCGCAAAGACGGCTTTAAGTTCTGGGGGCAGCGCACCTGCTCGGATGATCCGCTGTTCCTGTTTGAGAACTACACCCGCACCGCGCAGGTGCTGGCGGACACGATGGCGGAAGCGCACCTGTGGGCGATGGACAGGCCAATGACCCCGACGCTTATCAAGGACATGATTGCGGGCATTAACGCCAAGCTGCGCGAAATGAAAACCGCCGGTCTGATCATTGACGGCACCTGCTGGTATGACGCGGAAGCGAACACCGTTGAAACCCTGAAAGCAGGCAAGCTGTTTATTGATTACGACTATACGCCGGTGCCGCCGCTGGAAGATTTAACCCTGCGTCAGCGCATCACCGACCAATATCTGGCGACGTTTGCCACGGCCATCAACAGCTAAGAGGCGCTAAAACATGGCACTGCCTAAGAAACTGAAATACCTGAACCTGTTTAACGACGGGAACAGCTACCTCGGCACGGTCAGCGCGCTGACGCTGCCGAAACTGACCCGCAAACTGGAGAACTATCGAGGCGGCGGCATGACCGGATCGGCCTCGATTGATTTCGGGCTGGACGACGACGCGCTGAGCTTTGAGTGGACGGTGGGCGGGATGGATGAACTGGTGCTGAAACAGTGGGGTGCAGTCGATGCCGTGCCGCTGCGCTTTGCCGGTTCCTTCCAGCGCGACGACTCCGGTGACACCTCCGCCGTGGAAGTCACCCTGCGCGGACGTCACAAGGAAATGGATTTCGGCGAGTACAAACAGGGCGAAGACACCGAAACCAAGATCACCACCCAGTGCACCTATTTCAAGCTCACGATTGACGGCAGAGACGTGATTGAAGTCGATACCGTGAACATGGTGGAAATCGTCGGCGGCGTTGACCGCGTGGCACAGCACCGCAAAAACATCGGCCTGTAACCCGTAACCCGCGCCGGACACCGGCGCGAAACCTCACCTTTGAAGAAGAGACACCGCTATGTCAGAACACAATGAAAATGTCGTTATCCTGGAAGAGCCGATCAAGCGCGGCGACACCCTGATCACTCAGATTGAAATCATCAAGCCGAACGCCGGACACCTGCGCGGGATTGGCCTGGCGGCGCTGGCGAATGCCGACGTTGACGCGCTGACCGTCATTCTGCCGCGCATTACCGTGCCGAACCTGACCGCGCAGGACTGTAAAAGCCTGAACCTGCCCGACCTGATTGCGCTGGCCGGTAAGGTGATCGGTTTTTTATCGCCGAAGTCGGAACAGTAAAGCTTCCCCCTACCCTGACAGTTGATGATCTGATGGCAGATATCGCGGTGATTTTTCACTGGCCGCCGTCAGAACTGAACCCGATGACGCTGACCGAGCTTTGCGGCTGGCGTCATAAGGCCATGCAGCGCAGCGGAGCCACCGACATTGAGTAACTTAAAATTAGAGGTGTTGTTAAAGGCGGTTGACCAGGCGACCCGCCCGTTTAAATCGGTGCAAAACGCCAGTAAGGCGCTGGCCGGAGAGATTAAAAATTCGCAGACCACGCTCAAAGACCTGAACGCCCAGGCCGGGAAGATTGACGGCTTCCGTAAATCCAGCGCACAGCTTGCCGTCACCGGTCAGAAACTCAACGCCGCCAAAGCGGAAGCGGCGGCGCTGGCGATCCAGTTCAGAAATACCGCCAGCCCGACCCGTGCACAGGCGCAGGCCATGGAGTCCGCGAAGCGTACCGCCGCGCAGTTGCAGACCCAGTTCAACGGGCTGCGGCTGTCGGTGCAGCGTCAGCGCACGGAACTTACCCAGGCGGGCATCAGCACGCGCACGCTGTCTGACTCTGAGCGCCGCCTGAGAACGTCCATCAGTGAAACCACCGCCCAGCTCAACCGTCAGCGTGAATCACTGGCACGGGTGACCATCCGCGCCCGCAGTGCGGACTATCGCGGCAGCCTGAACTCCCGCCGCGACAACTCCTATCACAACACGACCCTGGAAGCGGTGGTGTCTGCCGTGGCAGCGCGCAACAACCTCAAGCCCGCCGTTGCCGAGCCTTTCAGGGGCGTCCCGGTGTCGCACATCGACCAGACCCAGGAAACAGACGCGAAATTTATTACCCGCCTGGCGGAGCTGAACGGCGCGGTTGTCGCCATCAAGGCGGGCAGATTACTGTTTATCAAACCTGGGGCGGCAAAGACGGCCAGCGGGAAGCCAATCCCGCAGATGACGATTGTCCGTAGCGACGGCGACGGGCACACGTTCAATATTGCTGACCGTGGGGCATACACCGGCGTATCGGCAAGCTGGCTGCATACCAAAGACCCGAAGCCAAAAAAGGTGAAGGTGCAGCGGAAGCCGAAAGTGCAGTATCTGCGCGCCCTGCAACATCCGAAGGCAAAGAAGACCAGCGCGAAAGTGCAGAAAACGCCGGAGGCGAAAGAAGGGGATTACCTGGCGGGCAGCGATGAAAACGTGTTTACCCTCACCACCATCTACGCCACGCAAAAGGCCGCCATGCGCGCAGCCCAGGCGAAATGGGACAAACTCCAGCGCGGTGTGGCCGAGTTCTCGATCTCCCTGGCTCGCGGGCGGGCGGATTTATTCCCTGAAACGCCGGTTGCCGTGTCCGGCTTTAAATCCGTGATCGACGCGCAGCCGTGGATAATCAGCAAGGTGACGCACAGCCTGGGCGGCAGTGGATTTGTGACGACGTTGAATCTGGAGGTGTTGCTGTCTGATGTGAGTTATGAAGCGATCGGGGACGATAGGTTGTGAATGTTTAGGCTAATCTTCATGATGAGCGTATAAAACATGCCTAAAAACAGTAGTATATCCAAAACACCACTGGGAAGAGTGCGTATATAAGAAGGCAAACCCAAACGGCCTTCATAAACCAACGGGCACGACGCCAGATGTAACGTTCCCTTTCGTTAGCGTCACGAATAGCGCTTTGTATATCGTCCTGATTTGTCATCTCGTCTGCCTTGGGGAATTTGTCACCTGTTATGTAAAACACTGTAATCCCCGATGTATGTTTTCAGCAATAACATATAATGATTGAATATGATTAGAATGATTACATGGTGATTATTATGATGCACTGCCCGAAATGCCAACACGCAGCACACGCACGCTCCAGCCGTTATCTGAGCATCAACACCAAAGAACGCTATCACCAGTGCCAGAATATTAATTGCAGCTGTACATTCAAAACACATGAGTCGATTGCTGACATCATCGTTGAGCCAGGAACTGTTCATGCTGTTCAGTTGCATCCAGACAAACACAGTCAGCAATCCCTACAGATGCACTAATGAAAAAGCCCCGAAAACGGGGCTTCATTTGTCGATGTGGTCAATGCGTGGACACTGAAATGAATAAATCCATTTAATTCATATATTTAACATCGTTTTCTAAGGCACAAAAATGTGCCTTTTTTAGTGCCTTTTTATTACTCAGCGCCGTTCAACAGTATCTGAACCTGTCAGTCCGATGTTCTCAATTGTCGACGGAGATATAAGCACGCACCAGAATAGCGCATCGTTGCTTCTGCCCCTGACCCGGAGGTTTTGACCGCAAAAAGCCTCTCCGGCGCGCCCCGGCGTTCTGCCAATAACTGCGGGTTGACTAAAAGCTCAGTCACGGAGAATCGACGCCTGTCGGTGTTCAACGCAGGGAGAGGAGATTAGTATCACTTGTATCTGTCCAGAAAATCTAATCATAAACAAAGCCCTGAGTAAGTATTACGAAACAAAAATGAGTTTAAATGACACCGGATGCCAGACAAGCGACCAAATAATGTGTAAATAAGAACAATGTCTTGTTCTCTCAGCACATGGGGAGTCAGAAACATTAGCGTATGAGCTTTTTCCAATTCCTGGCCTGTTCTTTTCGCTACCCCTGCCGATTTTTATTTCAGCCGCATCAAGAAGCAGTCAGCAAGGTATTCAATAAAAATTCATATGGCATGCTTACTAGGAAATGTCTTAGCCATAATTTATATTATAAAACCCATCCCCTGTTCAGATAAGGGTTGTATATAGAAATTCAAAATAAGAACAATCTTGGTAAAAGGAGTCATTACTAAAAACTAACAGACCCCCCACATATTCACTTACGGTTTGCAAGAAAAATCCCCTTGCTAATTTCAAAAGAAATTATGTAAAGTACACTCGAGATAAAGAGTAGTAATTAAGATAATAAAATCAAATAAATAACATTAAGCAAGAATTCATACACAGCAAAAGTCAGTCCGAGAGGTTTACGTGAAAAGTAATCATGTTGATGAGCATGCTACATGCGGATTCTGTGATAGTAAATTAAAGGAAAACAGTACCCTATGTCCTTATTGTGGTGCTGAAATAATCATGGCCTATATTGACAGACCTACGAGGAAGTTAATTTTATATTTGCGGATCATCTTGATTTTTATTTCAGCTCTTTTAATCCTGTTACTCTACCAAAACTATAACTTTGTTAATCTATCTGTCATTTTAGCGATACCTTTATTCTTACTTGCCTGGGTTATGCCATGGTTATTTTTCAGAATAAAAAATAAGGATAACTATATTTGGAGGAAAAAGAACCCGCTGATTTAGTTTAAAATATTTTTTTGTAATATAAGGCACTGAGGTTATAGCACTATGATTTAGTTACCTCCTCTTTCTACCCTCTTACTTTATTCAACCAGGCAACATTTTTGCAGACGCAGAGGTCGCTTTGAGCCTGAAATCGTAACGACGGTAAATGAGGAGGTTACTTGAAGTTATTTTCCTGGGAAAACCGCTGCATTCCAACCCCGGCTTTATGGAGAAGAACTGCATGCAGTACCCGCAAGGATTTTTTACATCGAAGGATAATGTCGATGTGGTCAATGCATGGATACTGAAATAAAAACCATTTAATTCATGTCATTAATATCGTTCCCTGAGACAAAGAATAGGTGTTTTTTAGCGAGATTTTACGTCGTCATCTGCGTACTAACTATACCGTCGCCCTTTCGTTCCAGGCATCAGTGTGTTGAATATTTCCATCAAGATAAAGCCAGGTAATTTTCTGATAACGAAATTCTACGATTTCCATATGATTAAATTTTTCTTTTGCGGGATCTTTGATATCGAACATCACGGGCATTAGGTTAACGACTTTCACGTTTTCCAGCAGAATAGTAAAATACTCCGCCTCTTGTCCTGCATCGTTGATCCGATAATATTTCAGTTCTACGCGCTTCAGCGCTTGCCCCATAGAAAGGGCTTTATAGAGATAAGGTGAAGACGAATCGATTTCTTTTTCTATCAGAAATGGGAGATGCCGGCGGGTGCCGGTGAATTTACCGTTATGGTTATCGGTCGGAATATGTACACTGTGATGCAGCCCTAACACTTCCACGCTGTATTCACGGCCTTGAATGTCAATACCTCCCTTAATAATATTACCGCTATCATCATACAAAAACATATAAACAGGAATGCCCATATTAGTTATCCTCAACAAATCCGTTTGATTGACCAATAGTCTTAACAATAGTATCGATACACGCTTTGCTGTTCGAAACCTTATAAAGAGCCTGAATAGCATTAACGATATATTGATTAAATTCCGGTTCTTTGATGCTATAAAAGGGTAAAGCGCATACGTTATCGGTACTGAAGGGTAAAACCTCGCCTTTAAGAAGGGAGAGCACACCCGCTGGGTTATGTGGAATGGCCGTGGCAGCTGCAGTAGCAAGAGACTCCGCCGAATCAGCATCACTACCGGGCGCTAATAATGCGGCCACGTCCAGCCAGTTTTGTTCACCACTGCCTATTTTAGTCAGCACATACTGCCATTGGGATTCATCATCTTTGTATAAATCAGCGATAACTGCCTGAGCCCCCCGATTTTTTATCTGCTGAGTTAACTGCATGGAAGTTATTTGCATCGTGGCGACTGCCGAAAATGAAAACGTTAATAAAAAAGACAGTAAAATTTTCATCATCTGACCACCAGAATCGTGTCACCGCTATTCATGATTTGTTCGCGATTACGTACGCCATCAATAATGATGCAACCATTCGATGCATTGCGTCCGCCACTCCTTGAACCGCCATGGATTCTGAACAGGTCTCGCCCATACGTATTAGTCCCCAAAATAGGTTCCAAAATAATGGTGACAGGCGTAACAGTATTATGCGCTCCTGTTATACGATAATAACCTTTTGGGATTGGACCCTGGCTGCTCACAGACTCCATAGCTGGATTATTTATTCCTGCACCATGTCCGCTATAGCCCTGTTGGAATAGTTGTCCGTTATGCTTCAATTCACCGCTGCTTTGATTATATTCCCACGTCATAATATCCATCCTTGTTTAGTTAATCATGGTGACTTTGTTTGAGACTTTATGAATCAATCATAGATATCATGAATATAAGCCATCGACATCACCCATGAAATAGTGTCATGCATCATTCATATTGATTTCGTTAATCTTCCTGAAGGTTTTCATTTTTTATAATTTCATCCCTGGTGAGTATTCTTTAGTTATTCGCTCAGTTAACAACTTGAGCTTATACAAAACTATAATAATAAAAGCTATGATTAAAAATAACCTATACCTAAAAAGCATAATTTTCAATTTTAATTTTACCGGGCATACAACAGATAAGTTGAATAGATTATTTATTATTTGAAATGAATATAAAAAAACGGCCTCCAAATCTGAAGGCCGTTTTTAATTAACTGCTGTGCGGGGCGCAGCCGAACTTTACTCGTCCAGCATCACAACCTTACCAACATACGGCAGATGGCGATAACGCTGGGCGTAGTCGATGCCGTAGCCGACAACGAATTCGTCGGGGATCGGGAAACCGACATATTCAACTTTTACGTCCACTTCGCGGCGCTCGGGTTTATCCAGCAGGGTACAAATGGCCAGAGATTTCGGGCCACGCAGTTGCAGGATTTCACGCACTTTGCTCAGCGTATTGCCGGAGTCGATAATGTCTTCGACGATCAACACATCTTTACCGCGAATGTCTTCGTCGAGATCTTTGAGAATCTTAACGTCGCGGGTGGTAGACATGCCGTTGCCATAACTGGAGGCAGTCATGAAATCCACTTCGTGCGGCACGTCCACGGCGCGACACAGGTCAGCCATAAACATGAAAGAACCGCGCAGCAATCCAACCAGCACCATTTCGCTGCCGCTGTCGCGGTAGTGTTCGGTGATTTCACGGCCCAACTCGGCAATTCGGGTTTTGACTTCCTCTTCGGAAATCATGACGTCAACACGATGTTTCATATAAAGACTAACCACCTGATTTAAGAATACTTATCGCTGTTTTTCAGAAAAACAGCGACCATATAGTGGAAAGGATTATATCAAAGAACCCGCCGATGAGTAACGCTGGTGTCAGCTTCCTGTGTAACCGGGTCAGCTAAACTTAATCATTAGATACCGCGATATTTTTTATCCCAAAAGCACCATTTTTCAGATACATAACCAGTGCATTCCGTCATTGAGCAGGCATCTGGGCACCCGTAGGGGAAAAGGCAGAGGTTTTAAAGGCCGTTGCCCGAGAAAAACTATGGTTAACAAGAAAACCAGGCTTATCGCCATTTAAAGAGGTCGACGTTGTTTTCATCTGAGCAAAATTGTTATTGATTTTAATGAGAACAAAACCTAATGAACTTTCTTTAGAAAAACCTGATTCCAAAGCAACCGCCATATGATGTGTCATTCCTGCGGGCCTGCTCTTTAAAAAATCAGGCATGCTTGAGCGCCCCCATTTTTCTCCCGCAGCCCCGGAAGCATAACGGTTCATTCCTTGCTGAGACTGGTTCGTAAGTGTTTGCTCATTTAGATGTCCCATTGAACGATCGAAAACATTCACCGGAACGAGTGAAATCATTTTTTTGCACGTATCAAGTACCCCGATAAACCATTGGCCTGGGCTGGCTGATTTCCAGTCAATCAAACTCCTGTCGATATAACCCAGACACGAGGTACTACAGGAAAAATACTGCGGATTAATTGTTTGCATGTGTTTATCTGGTCTGAAAAATACGGTTAATGATGTCGACAGCATATGTCACCGTTTCCCGGACGCTGCGGAAATTATCATCCGGCCGCGTCCGTAACCGGCGGGTTTCTTCAATTTCCAGCGTTTTACATGCGTAATTCAGTAATGCGTCACTCATCGTCTTCCCCGACCAGAATAATGCGGATCCCCAATTTTTCGATGGCATCGCGGTATTGGCTGCTAAGCCCGCTGTCGGTGATCAGCGTATCGACCTTGCCTAAGTGGCACACCACATTCGGGCTTTTGCGGCCAAATTTTGACGAATCCACCAGCAGGAAAATACGCTCAGCCGCTTTACACATCGCCTGACTGACGCCGTGAACTTCGTTGAATGTGGTAACACCGCCGTCGAGATCGACGCCATCTGCGCCGATAAACAGTTTGTCGAAATTGAATTTATCAAACGCGCTTTCGGCCAGACTGCCGTGGAAGGAGGAGGATTTTTTGCGATAGGTGCCGCCCGGCATCAGGATGGTCTGGTCATTATCCAGTTCCACCAGCGCATTGACGATATGCAGGCTGTTGGTCATGACGGTGATGTTATTAAACTGACTGAGGAAAGGCACCATCTGCATCACGGTGCTGCCCGCATCAAAAATCAGCGAGTCGCCGTCCTGAATTTCCTGAATAGCTGCGCGGGCAATGCGCAATTTTTTTCCGGTATTAATGTGGGTTTTACGGTCGATAGGCTGGTCGCCTTCTTCACGGCTGAGCACCACACCGCCGTAAGTGCGGATTACTGCACCCTCTTCTTCCAGCAGGGTGAGATCTTTGCGGATAGTGGTGCCGGTTGTGGCGAAATGCGCGGCGAGATCGTCCACCGCCGTCTTTCCAAATTGCTGTAAATGCTCCAGTATCGCCGCCTGCCGTTGCTTAGGTTTCATCACGATTTTCGCTCAAATTTTAAGATAAATTCACAGCCATCATTCTTTTTGAAAGATAATAGCTTTTAAAGTGAAAATATCATGATTTCGGTTCAATCGCTAATGATAGTGCAGTTTGAATATTCGGATCTTTCGGGAAGATCACACCTGTCATCAATTGTTCCCGGCTCATGCCATTAAGCGACGTTACCGGCCGGGGGCGGGCGAAAATCGTCAGGCCGCGCAGTAAAAAGCCGTCACAGACTTTTTCTTGTTTATCGAAAGCCAGCGCCAGTACCACTCTCGGTTTGAAACGTCCGCCGGAACGCCCGACGCCCACATTTCCCTGTAAACACAGTCTGTCGAATGCCCGGTTAAAGCGCTGTAACTGCCACCAGCCGAGCGCGATTTGTGCCACCCAGGCCAGCACCGCACAGAATATTAATGCCGCAGTCGGGGTCATCATTTTCTCCTTAACATGATGTTGTTAATAACATGATGTTGTTAATGACAGAGTAATCCGCCCCTGCATAACAGAGGCGGAGCACATCAGAACATCACCTGTCCGCCGGTGATATTGATCGACTGACCGGTACAATACGAGGCTTTATCGCTGGCATAAAACAGCAGCATATCCAGCACATCCTGATAGTCGCACCCGCGTTTCAGAGGTACTTTATCGATGTAATACTGCTCGACTTCATCGGCCTGAATGCCCAGTTTTTTGGCGTATTGCGGTAATAATGACTGGAACATCGGCGATTTGAGTAAATTGCCCAGCATCAGCGAATGCACGGTAATACCGTACTCTGCCAGATCCAGCGCCAGAGACTGTGTCAGCCCCACGCCGCCGAATTTGGCCGCGCTGTAACCGGCATTATGTTTGCTGCCCACTTTGCCGGATTTGGAGTTGATCTGAATAATGCGTCCCGGAATACGGTCGCGGATCATCAGGCGCGAAAACTCACGGGCGCAAAGGAAATATCCCACCAGATTGACCTGCAACGAGAGATCAAAGTCGTTGAGGGCAAAATCCGTGATTGGCGATGCCTTCGCCATCCCTGCGCTGTATACCAGTAAACTGACCCTGCCGAACGTCTGATCCACCGCTTTCGCCAGTTGTTCTACGCTGGCTTCATTGGTGGCATCGACTGCAAATCCGAACGCCCTTTCCTCGCCAAACTGCCGGTTAATCTGCTCTGCCACCGATGCGGCATTCTTCTCATTCAAATCCGCCACCGCCACGCGATAGCCGGATTCAGCCAGCCCCTGACAGAGAAATGCGCCCAGCGTCTGCCCCCCGCCGATCACGACTGCAACCTGTTCCATAACTGACTCCTGACTCTGATAGTTAATCGATAAATTTCAATACGCTGCCCAGCGGAATATCGTCGGGCGTGGTGCCTTTTACATGTACGCTGCCGGGAAACTCAGCCTCGGCACTGCCGTCAAAACGCAGGGTGATATGCCCCAGCTCGCGCAGATTTTGCATCGCCACCTCTCCCACGGCGGTCACCGGATAACGCACATCAGCCAGTTCCATATACGCGCCACGATGCAATTCCCCTTCCATTTTCCCGGGCTGGTGAATGAAGCAATAATCCTGAATATCCGCTGGTGCCCCTTCACGGAAGGTGATCAGCATCTGGTCGGTTAAGGCTTCACGGGCGAAATCGCCGATTTGCGTAATAGTGGTTTGATAAATGGTTTGCACAGTGACTCCTTACTGGTAAATGAAAGCGGAAGCGGCCCAGGCGATAAGTACCGTCGGTGCGCCGGTCAGAAAACGGCTGACCAGCACCGAAGGCACGCCGACGCGCACGGTGTCCTGTTTGGCTTCGGCGAGCGAAAGTCCGACAGGAATGAAATCGCACGCCGCCTGAGCGTTGATGGCGAAAAGTGCAGGCAGCGCCAGATGTGGCGGGATATTGCCCAGCCCGATCTGCACCCCCACCAGCACGCCGATAACCTGCGCGATCACCGCGCCCGGGCCGAGGAAAGGAGAAAGCAACGGGAAGGAACAGATCAGCGCCAGCATCACCAACCCGACGGGGCTTTTCGCCAACGGCGTCAGCCCGTGCGCCACCAGATCACCCAGCCCGGAGGCCATAATGATGCCGATCAGCGCCGCCACGAACGCCATAAATGGCAGGATGGTTTTGAGCACGGTGTCGATGGTGTCGCGCCCGGCCTGGAATAAAACGGCTACGCCGGAGCCCATCCCCATCCCGACTTTCGCCAGCAGGCCGTCGCTTTGTTCGGTAATTTTTTTAGTGGTGTCGTAGTCGCGTCCTGCCGCAGCCGGTGCGGGTTTAGCCGCTGCGCTTACCGGCTCAGCCGCCTCTGCGCTTTCCAGCACGATGTCATGCTCACGGACACCGGAAACATAAATGTCTTCGGTAATAAATTGTGCCAGCGGGCCGGATTTACCGGTCGAATGGATATTAACCGTCGGGATGCGTCGCTTTGGGTAGATGCCGCAGCGCAGCGTGCCGCCACAGTCGATTACCGCCACACCGATTTCCTCTGCCGGTGGCTCACCTTCTTTAAAACCGTCTACCGTTTCCCAGCCGGTCAGTTCTGCCAGCTTGTCGACAATCGCCGGGCGCGTGCCCGCCGTGATATACATCACTTTTTTGCCGGGCACCGCCTCAATCAGCAACGGACCACCCCAGCCACCTTCACCCCGGTTAATGCGAATCGTAACGCTCATTTTCTGCTCCGCTTTTTAGAATTTGACCTGATTAGAATTGAACCTGATTACAACTGAACCTCACGATCAAGCTGAATGCCCATCTTGCGTTCAAAGATGCGGGTGGTGAGATCCGTTACCCAGCCGCGGAAGAAGTTAGTCACCATACCGACCAGGAAATAACTGACGGCCAGCGGCCCGAGCGGTAATCCCAGCGTGGTCAGTCCGCTGGCAACGCCGAGATACACAAACAGTTCGCCGGGGTTAATATGCGGGAAGAGTCCGTTCATGGAATGGCAGCTGTAGGAGCCTGCGGCGTAATAGCTGGGTTTGTAGATTTCAGGCATAAAACGCCCGAGGCTGAGGGTCATCGGATTGCAGAAAACAAAGGTGCCAATCACCGGTAACAGCAGATAACGTGAAACCGGATTTCCGGCACAACGCTGCGCCAGACGTTCGATCCGCCGCTGTCCGACAAACACGATCAGCGCGTTCATGACGACCAGCAAACTAATTAAGAGAGGCAGAATGCCGGTGACCATGCCGACAAACACCTCTCCCCCTTTTTGAAACAGGCCGATAAACCACTCGGCACCGTGCGTTATTACATCGATCATCATCTTCTCCTGTAGGGATACGTGGGTTTAAGCTTTCATGTTTTGTTACTCCACGCTGAAAATATAATCATATTGAATTTATATTAATTATATATTGATCACATTTTGAAAGTTTAATCTTTCAAATTGAAAGATAGATGTTCGAAGGAGTAGCACAGGCAAAGAAAGAAACGGGAGGGAAGGGAAAGAGGCGGGCCGGAGGATCGCCCCCGGCCGCTGATTTTTAAGAAATTACAGAAAGGAAAGCAGTAAACCGGATCACGCGGATACCGTAAAGCCGAGCATCATGCCGGTGTCTTCGTGTTCCAGCAGATGACAGTGCGCCATGTAAGCATGTTGTTTATCCGCCAGATGATTAAAGCACACCAGCACTTCGCTGCGGGCGCCTTCAACGCGCACGATGTCCTTCCAGCCCTGACGATGGGGCGCGACCGGCTGACCGTTTTCAGAAAGAATACGGAACTGTGTGCCGTGGATATGGAAAGGATGCAGCATCATGTCGCCTTCGCCCGAAAGGGTCCATTTCTCATACTGGCCTTGTTTCACATCGAAAGCGGGCAGGTTCATGTCGTAGGCTTTGCCGTTAATTTTGTTGCCCTGCATGAAATCATAACCACCGGACGATTGACTCATGTCCATTCCTGCCATACCGCCATGACCGTCGTGACCGGAACCGGACATACCCGGCATTGCGGCCATCCCGCCCCCGCCGTGATCCATGCTCATGCCGGCCATCGCCTTGTGGCCATAACGTTTCATCAGCGCCGCCATACCCTGCTGATCAAGCTGCGGATCCATCATCAGTTGCAGCCAGCGGGTCGGCAGATTATCCACTGACACCAGCGCCGGAAGCGGCACCAGCGTGTCCGGCAATGAACTGCCGCTTTGGGTCAGCGTCGGCTGAATGCGTAACACCGGCAACGGTTTGTCGAACGGTGCCAGCGTCATGCCCATTTGCTTCACCGGCAGCGTGACCAGATCAAAAGCTTTGCCGTCGCTGCAATCAATCAGCACTTCAAAACGCTCGCCCATCAGCAGCGGCAAATCGCTGACTTTCACCGGCTCAGGCAGGAAACCGCCGTCACTGGCGATGACATACATCGGCCGCTGATCGCTGGTGGCGATGTGCAGCGAACGTGCATTACAGCCATTGAGTAAACGAAAACGTACCCAGCCACGGGAAATTCCGTGCTGCGGATACACCGCGCCGTTGGTCAGCATGTGTTGCCCGAACCAGCCGACGGCGGCGGTCATGACGTCCATCTGATAATCGATTTTACCGGCGTCGTTCAGGCGCTTATCCTGCAAAATGACCGGAATATCATCCACGCCCCAGCGTTTTGGGATCTGCAACAGATCACTGCTTTCATCTTCGATCAGCACCAGCCCGGCGAGCCCCATCGCCACCTGATAACCGCTGGTCTGATGCGGATGCGGGTGGAACCAGCAGGTCGATGCGGGTTGATCAAGTTGCAAACTGACTTTGCGATTCTGGCCGGGTTCGATTAATCCCTGCGGCCCGCCATCCACGTCACCGGGAATTTCCAGCCCGTGCCAGTGAACGGTGCTGGCCACATCCAGCCGGTTATTGATGGTGACGCTGACCGGTTTCCCACGACGGATACGCAACGCGGGGCCGAGAAGATTACCGTTTACGCCCCAGGTTTCAGTGTTCACGCCGGGCAGAAACTGGCTCTGCCCGCGCTGTAATGTGAGCGTAATGGCGCTGCGGATATCCGGTTCGAGCAATGCCGGGATGGGCAATGCCGGGCGGTCAGCGGCGAGCGCGAAACGGCTCCAGCCGGGCAGCATACTGGCGGCGCCCATCAGGGTCGTCCACTTCACGAAATCGCGTCGGTTCATTTTTCGGTCCTTTTGAAGGGTGATAACCAGACAGATGGCGCAGGCGTGCCATAATAGTACGACAGCCTATTCCTTCCCCTAAGGGGAAGGTCAAGCGGTTCAGCGGTAAAAGAAATTTGGTGCCGCTCAGTGCAAATATGGTAACGTCCTTTTAACTGCCTGTGAGCCAAGTCCTTCTGACTTTCAATCTACAAGAACAAGAACACACCCATGAAAAAAACAACACTGTGTTTGTTATTACTGTCGCTGCTCGGTTTCTCCTCCGCCAGTCAGGCGCTGAGTGAATCAGAAGCGGAAGATCTGGCGGATCTGACGGCAGTCTTCGTTTATCTGAAAAATAACTGCGGTTACGAACAACTGCCGAACACCCAAATCAAACGGGCTATCGTGTTTTTCGCCCAGCAAAATCGCTGGGACCTGAGCAATTACAACAGCTTTAACATGCAGTCGATGGGCGAAGAAAGCTACCGTGATCTGAGTGGGATCGCCGTGCCTAAACCGACAAAATGTAAGTCTCTGGCCCGCGACTCGCTGAGTTTACTGGCCTACACCAACTGAATCCTGTCAGCCGTTTTTCAGCCGTGAGCTCCGTCATTCTGATGCCGGAGCCTGTTTGCTTTCCTCCCTGTCCCCCGATTTTTCGCACCACGCCTGCCTCGTCTACACTTAATCTACATTTACCTGTCTGAAATTCAACCGTGCATGGACAGGCAGAGTTAGCTATCATGTGCGCCCATTTTTATGGCTGCGATTGATCAGGAGAAACAACGACATGTCCCGGAACTCGTCATCCAAAGAAATATGGTATGAGACGCTGCACGCCCATTTTGGCCAGTACTTCAGCGTCGATAAAGAGTTATACCGAGAGAAAACCGATCATCAGGATCTGGTGATTTTCGAGAACGCGGCGCTGGGTCGCGTGATGGCGCTCGACGGCGTGGTGCAAACCACCGAGCGTGATGAATTCATTTACCACGAAATGCTGACCCACGTCCCGTTGTTCGCCCACGGCAGCGCCCGCAAGGTGCTGATCATTGGTGGCGGCGACGGCGCAATGCTGCGCGAAGTGTCTCGCCACAAAGGCGTGGAGTCGATCACGATGGTGGAAATTGATGCCGGCGTGGTGGAGTTTTGCCGCCAGTATCTGCCCAACCATAATGCCGGTTCTTATGACGATCCGCGTTTCAAACTGGTGATCGACGACGGCGTGAACTTCGTTAATCAGACCACTGAAACCTTCGACGTGATCATCTCCGACTGCACCGATCCCATCGGTCCCGGAGAAAGCCTGTTTACGTCGGCATTCTACGAAGGTTGTGCCCGTTGCCTCAATCCGGGCGGCATTTTCGTGGCACAAAATGGCGTGTGCTTCCTCCAGCAGGATGAAGCGGTGAACAGCCACACCAAACTGAGCCACTATTTCAGTGATGTCAGTTTCTATCAGGCCGCGATCCCGACCTATTACGGCGGCATCATGACCTTTGCCTGGGCGACCAACAGCCCGGAATATCGCCAGATTGACAGCAAAACCTTGCAGGCGCGTTTCGACGCCGCAGACATAACTTGCCGTTATTACAATCCGGCGATTCATCACGGCAGCTTTGCCCTGCCGCAATATTTACTGAATGCCCTGTCAGCCGCACGCTGATACAGCATCCATAAGGGGGTGAACTAAATTGCAAAAGCTGAAACTGCATGGCTTCAACAACCTGACCAAAAGCCTGAGTTTTTGTATCTACGATATCTGCTACGCCAAAACCGCAGATGATCGTGATGGCTACATTGCCTACATTGACAAAGAATATAACGCCAACCGTTTGACGGAAATTCTCACCGAAACCTGCTCCATTATCGGTGCCAATATCCTCAACGTGGCGCGACAGGATTACGAACCACAGGGCGCCAGCGTGACGATTTTAGTGAGCGAAGAGCCGATGGACCCGCGTGATGTCGATACCACCGAGCATCCGGGTCCGTTGCCGAATTCCGTGGTCGCGCATCTGGATAAAAGCCATATCTGTGTGCATACCTATCCGGAAAGCCATCCCGAAGGCGGGCTGTGTACCTTCCGCGCTGACATTGAAGTCTCGACCTGTGGCGTGATTTCGCCGCTGAAAGCGCTGAACTATCTGATTCATCAGCTTGAATCCGACATCGTCACCATCGATTACCGTGTCCGGGGTTTCACCCGCGACGTGAACGGCGTTAAACACTACATCGACCATTCCATCAATTCGATTCAGAACTTCATGTCGCAGGATATGAAAGCACTGTACGACATGATGGACGTCAACGTGTATCAGGAAAACATCTTCCATACCAAGATGTTACTGAAAGAGTTCGATCTCAAACATTACTTGTTTAATGCCAAACCGGATGAACTGAGCGCGCAAGAGCGTAAAGAAATCACCGATTTGCTCTACAAGGAAATGCAGGAAATCTATTACGGCCGCAATCTGCCGTCAGTCTGATCAGAGCTGAATAAAGGAAAGGCCGGGCATTTTTGAAATGTCCGGCCTTTCTTTTGTATAGACAAATTCTGATATTGAATATTCCCCCGCCTGAAACTCAATAAGCATTACTTAAGTAAAATATATTTACATGGATGAATACCCGCTATACTCCTTAAGACAAATTAATATCAAAACAGTCATTAAATCTTTATTTAAGCTAAATTTAACGATGAAGGATCTGTTATTTAAGCCAAATTAAAGAAATAATATACAGATATTAAGTCAAACAAAATTGTTATATAACCAATAATTTAGCTTATGGCAGATCAAAAGATCGCTTTTTTACTAAAAACAGATAAATAACTTTAATTATCCCCCTCCTGACATTAGCATCCCCTCATTGCTTACTAAGCAACCAGCTCCATCCACCCGTAAGTAGAAATAAAACATGAAAATGATTAAATTAAAGACCGTATCCAGCTTGCTGGTCGCGAGTTCTTTATTGGTTTCCGGGGTTTCCCGGGCCGGGGAAAGTTTGTTGAGCAGCAATACCGAAGGGATGCGGCACTATGTGAGTTATGGTGCCGAATATTACAAGTGGGACGAATCCGTCAGTAATATGGACGGTAAATATGTTGCTGAACATGGCCCGCGCCTGCGCGTTAATTTCGGATCCAATAACTATCTCGATACCCAAAGCGGCTTATTAAAAGCCTGGGACATGAGCGTGATGTTCGGGATCGTCCGTTATAAAGGCAGTACGCTGGACGATCAGGCCAACGTGCCGAACGGCTCGCTGAAGGGCAAAACCTATTACACCGGCTACAGCGCGGACATGACCCGTGGCTACCGTTACCGGGCATCCGACAGTGTGTCTTTCGATATGAAAGGCGCTGTCGGCGGCCAGGCGTGGGTGCGAAATATCCGCTCTGACGATGTGTATATTGCCTCACAAAACACCACCCGGCAGTACACCGCCGTTGAAGTGTCTTTGCAGCCTTACGCCAAAGCGTCACTGGGGGCGAACTGGCAAATGACCGCAGATTCACGTCTGAGTCTGGAAGGCGGTGCGCTGTATCCGATTAAAACCTGGACGCACAGCAATCAGGGAGGGGTCTGGCTGGAGCCGAAATCCAGGCTTTCGCCATTTACCAGCCTGACCTGGAATATCAACAAAGATGTTTTTGTGAAAGCCAGTTATGTGCATCAGAAATACGGCAAGTCGGACGAGAAACAGGGTGATCTGAACGGACGCACCGTTGGCTATTATCAGCCCGCGACCACCACTTCCACCGTGGGTCTGGAAGCCGGTTTCTACTTCTGATGATTTCAGACAATAAGCGCCTCTCAAGCGGATTGTTCCGGTGTAAATAACCGGAACAATCGCTTATCTTAAAAGTCTCCTTTTCCAGAGGCTTACCTTTCTTATGGATCGTTTTGCAACACTGTCTGGCGTTCTCGCCATTTTATTGTGGAGCATGAGCGTGGCGCTCACCCGCAGTTTGTCCGAATCTCTGGGGCCTTTTGGTGCGGCCGCCTCTATTTATACTGTCAGCGGAATTTTAGTCTGGATGGTCGGCGGCAAACCGTCTCTGCGTGGTGAATCTGCTGCATATCTGATCATCTGCGGTCTGCTATTTATCTTTTATATGGTGGCATTTTCACTGGCGATCGGTCTGGCGCATACCCGTCAGCAAACGCTGGAGCTCGGGCTGGTGAATTATCTCTGGCCCAGTCTGACGTTGCTGTTTGCGGTTCCGCTGCTGAAATTACGTGTCCGCTGGTGGATCTGGCCGGGCGCGGTGCTGGCATTTGCGGGAGTGCTGTGGGCAATCAGCGGCGGTCACGGGTTGGATATTCACCAGATGATGCGCAATGTGCGCGGCAACCCGGTGGCCTACGGTCTGGCACTGGGCGCGGCCGTGTCGTGGGCACTGTATTCCAATCTGGTCCGCGTATTGTGTAAAGGCAAAGGCGTGCTGCCGCTGTTTCTGCTGGCAACCGGCGGCGTACTGTGGGCGCTTTACTTCACGTATTCCTCCAGCCGTATCAGCCTGACATTACCTGCCATTCTCGAATTACTGGCGATGGGCGCGGTGACCGCGGTGTCGTATCAGTGCTGGGATATTGCCATGAAAAAAGGCAATACGACACTGGTGGCCGCGCTGTCATATTTCACGCCGCTGTCATCGATTCTGATTGCCGGATTGTGGCTGCATACGTTGCCGGGCGCCAGTTTCTGGCCGGGCGTGCTGATGGTGGTCGGCGGTTCGCTGCTGTGCTGGACCGCCTCGCGGGGCAAGTCACTCAGCGGTTAGTCATCACGAAAGAACGGTATTTGGCGAGGACTTGCAAAAAGTCCTCGACGCCGCAAAACGCCAGACTCTCCTCGTCGTAATAACTCATCCCTTCTTCAATCTCATCGCCGTCGAAATCCAGCTGATTGGCACGGATCATCACTTCATCGTCGGCTAACAGCAGCGTGTATTCATGGCCGGCCATCTGCGTCTGGCGTTCGCTGCCCTTCAGATCGCTCAATGCCGCTTCGACGTTATCGAGCACGCTCAGGTCGCCCTTCACTTCTTCATTCAGCCAGTGACCAAGCACTTCATGGCCCATTGAAAAACGCACTTTGACCTCACCGGTGATGTCGCGCAAAAAATCGTAATCCATGGTGCAGTCCTCTGAAAAAATCACAATAAAAAAGGGAGCCGAAGCTCCCTTTCAACACTGGCGCAAATATAGCGACTTAGACTGCGGTTTGGAAGATCACGCCGTCAGCTTTATCGGTATATTCACTCAGCTTGTCGAAGTTCAGATAACGGTAAGTATCCACTGCGGTCTTATCCACTTCCGCCATATAACCCAGATATTCTTCCGGCGTTGGCAGACGGCCCAGCAGGGAGGCGATCGCCGCCAGTTCCGCCGAAGCCAGATAGACGTTAGCGCCGTTGCCCAGACGGTTCGGGAAGTTACGGGTAGAGGTGGAAACGACGGTAGAGCCGTCCGCCACACGCGCCTGGTTACCCATGCACAGTGAACAGCCCGGAATCTCAACACGCGCACCGCT
This sequence comes from Rahnella sp. GSA61A, assembly GCF_019969905.1. NCBI lineage: Bacteria > Pseudomonadati > Pseudomonadota > Gammaproteobacteria > Enterobacterales > Yersiniaceae > Rahnella > Rahnella sp. GSA61A. Next base: position 207,682 of record NZ_JAHXYO010000001.1, read on the forward strand.
CTTACCAAAGACGCTGTAATAGCCCTCTTCCGTCAGCTGAGCCGCATCCATTTTGGTCGGTGGCGCAACCCACAAGCGGGTTGGCAACGCGCCTTTATGGCTGTCGAGCAGTTTACCCGCCGCACGGAAGTGACCGATGTTGGTCATGCACGAACCGATAAAGACTTCATCGATTTTGCTGTTCTGTACGGAAGACAGCAGACGCGCATCATCCGGATCGTTTGGCGCACAAAGAATTGGCTCTTTGATCTCGGCCAGATCGATTTCGATCACTGCCGCGTATTCAGCATCCGCATCGGCTTCGAGCAGGGTCGGATTCGCCAGCCACTCTTCCATGCCTTTGATACGACGCTCGATGGTACGACGATCGCCGTAACCTTCAGAGATCATCCACTTCAGCAGAACGATGTTAGAGCTGAGGTATTCTTTGATCGGCGCCTGATCCAGTTTGATCGTACAACCTGCCGCTGAACGTTCTGCGGACGCATCCGCCAGTTCAAACGCCTGTTCGACTTTCAGTTCCGGCAAGCCTTCGATTTCCAGAATACGGCCAGAGAAGAGGTTTTTCTTGCCCTTCTTCTCGACGGTCAGATGACCTTCTTTGATCGCGTAGTAAGGGATCGCATGCACCAGGTCACGCAAAGTGATGCCCGGTTGCATTTTGCCTTTGAAACGCACCAGAACGGATTCCGGCATATCAAGAGGCATCACGCCGGTCGCTGCCGCAAAGGCCACCAGACCGGAACCCGCCGGGAACGAAATCCCGATCGGGAAACGGGTATGGGAGTCACCGCCGGTGCCGACAGTGTCCGGCAGCAGCATACGGTTCAGCCAGGAGTGAATGATGCCATCGCCAGGGCGCAGTGAAACACCGCCACGGTTCATGATGAAATCAGGCAGCGTATGGTGGGTGGTCACGTCAACCGGCTTAGGATAAGCAGCGGTATGACAGAATGACTGCATCACCAGATCGGCAGAGAAGCCCAGACACGCGAGGTCTTTCAGTTCATCACGGGTCATCGGACCGGTGGTGTCCTGAGAACCCACGGACGTCATTTTGGGTTCACAATATTCGTTCGGACGAACACCGGCAACGCCACAGGCGCGCCCCACCATTTTCTGCGCCAGCGAGAAACCTTTGTTGCTTGCAGCAACAGGTTTCGCAATGCGGAACACTTCGCTCTGCGGCAATTTCAGGGATTCACGGGCTTTGGTGGTTAAACCACGGCCGATGATCAATGGAATACGGCCGCCTGCGCGCACTTCATCGAGCAGGACATCGGTTTTCAGTTCGAAAGTCGCGAGCACTTCGTCGGTTTCGTGATTCCGCACTTCACCTTTATACGGATAGATGTCGATAACATCGCCCATATTCAGGTTGGACACGTCCACTTCGATCGGTAAGGCACCGGCATCTTCCATGGTGTTGAAGAAGATTGGCGCGATTTTACCGCCGAGCACCACACCACCGCCGCGTTTGTTTGGCACATGAGGAATGTCATCACCCATGAACCACAGCACGGAGTTAGTGGCCGATTTACGCGAAGAACCGGTACCGACAACGTCACCCACGTAAGCCAGCGGGAAACCTTTTTTGTTCAGTTCTTCGATTTGTTTGATCGGACCGACGCTGCCCGGTTGATCCGGATGAATGCCTTCGCGTTCATTTTTCAGCATTGCCAGCGCATGCAGAGGAATATCTGGACGGGACCAGGCATCCGGAGCTGGTGACAAATCATCGGTATTGGTTTCACCCGTCACTTTAAACACAGTGACGGTGATTTTCTCAGCCAGTTGCGGACGTGACAGATACCATTCGGCATCGGCCCACGACTGCAGGATTTTTTTCGCGTGTTCGTTGCCCGCATGCGCTTTTTCTTCCACATCGTAGAAGTTATCAAACATCAGCAGCGTATGAGACAGCGCTTTCGCGGCGCCAGGCGCCAGCGTGTCGCTATCCAGTGCGTCGATCAGCGGGTGAATGTTATAACCGCCCTGCATGGTGCCCAGCAGTTCAACGGCTTTTTCAGGAGTGACCAACGGAGAGGTAGTTTCGCCTTTGGCGACTGCAGCCAGGAATCCGGCTTTAACATAGGCGGCTTCGTCGACGCCCGGTGGAACACGGTTAATCAGCAGGTCTAACAGAGTGTCTTCTTCGCCTTGTGGCGGATTCTTCAGGGACTCAACCAACGCTGCCATCTGTGAAGCATCAAGTGGCTTAGGGACGATGCCCTCTGCAGCACGCTCGGCTACGTGCTTACGGTATTCTTCTAGCACGACTTTCTCCTCGCTCTCATTGTCATTTATTATGCCTGGCTTCCATCATCAGCCTCGCGTCATGCCTGTAGGGACAGGGGAATTCAAACGGTCTGATGACTCGGGGACACTGCGGGTATGATTGTTTCTTTGTCGGTTTACGACACATCCTGAACCTGAGCACAGTGCCCTTTAGCGCCCGGGCAGCATAGCAGGATTTTGCCCGCTTGTTAATTCGTTCACATAAAAGCAACATTAAATCTTTGCTGAATCGTTGAGCACAGACGGATCGGCTGTTCATCCCAATTCGCCTTCTAGATCATCACAACAACCCTGATCACACAAGGGAATAAACGGCGGGAAATGCAGAAAAAAGACACAAAAAAACCGCCCCAAAGGACAGCCGGTTTGTAGCTGGCAGGTCAGTGCTTCCTGAACAGAAAGTGAGTGAAAAGCAATCTTATAACCCCCGGACTCATCTTCGGATCGCAAAACACAACATTGGCAGGAAATACTTATTGCTCGGGAAAACAACTTCGCTATATGTTTTTGAATATTGATTTATTACTGATTACTCAGGAAGAAAATTACCGGTTTATTTAATACATGGAAAAAACGTTTAAATAACAGGGATCGTTAAATATGAAAAAAACCTTCTGATGCTTATGCTCACGATGACATTCTCTTGCTTTGCGCATATCAATGAAGACATCGAATATAGCCGTGATAAGTATCTTTTAGCCTACAATAATCTCAACACTAAACTGGAGGAATGTATGGCAGAAATGAAATCCCGGCCTTTTATTACTTCAGCCGATATAGCAGATTATGACAAAAGAACGGTAAGCATCGCCGTTTTATACCTTGGCACCGCTCAAATCGATCAATGTGCCGGGAATGAACATCATCAGTTTATGATCAGGGCATTTGACTACTACGATGCACTAACAGAAGTTAGCGTCTACAGCCAACAAGTTAAAACACTTCATAATGATCTTTTTGCTCTTTTACCTGCCGGAAATATACGGTTAGAAAGAGAATATGAGAGCTTTCCCTTAAAAACCAGGACTGAGTTAGAAGCACGCTTAAAAAATAAAAACCTCAGATCCTACCCCTCATTCCAAAGCAGCCCGCAGTATGATTTTGATGATAAATAGCCGGAAACCGACACTCAGTGCGGACACGCCGGGAGGTTATCGTACATATCTGGCTGTTTTATCAGAACAAACTTCACTTCATGTCGTCTGCAAAGGCGACCTTTCTCAATAATAAATCATCGTAAACGTGGCCGTGCCATTCGCACTCCCGCTGCTGAGTGTTTGCCCGTTGAGATAGTAGCGGGCAAAAAAGGGAATACTCAGGCTTCCTTCGCTGGCCGAAGGGGTGATTGCCCATTGTTGTCCGAGGCTCACAGGCGAGGTATTGCCTTTCAGGATCTGAATTCCCACTCCGGATGCCTGCCCTTCCGCACCATTGCTGATTTTGATCACACCGGCGACCAGCGAATCGTCAGCAGTGCCATCGATACGGATATTCACATTCGCCCCGGCATCACAATTGAGTTCGATGCTAAATGGGACATCGGGCGTGACGCCGCCAGCGGAGGCACTGGAAAAAAGCCCCGGCCAGACCGTGCCCAGAGAAACATTAATGGTGTTATTCAGCACATCGCAGCTTTCCGTTCTGATGTTGATATTGCCTGTATAAGAGAGCGTGTTGGCTCCCCCGCCCCCGAGGCCGGATTTGCCATACACCCCCAGCCCGAAACGGGTCTGGCTTTGCGCCAGTGCCGTATCCGAAATGTCATTGGCGGTTTTGACTAACGATAACGTGACAGCTATCTGATAGCTGAGACTGCTGTCCAGGTTACCCAGCGATGTGTTGCGCGTATCGCAGCCTACACCACCGCCAACCACACGTTGTCCGCTGGAGTTAGTCAGGGCAATACCGATGCCCTCGACACCGGTAGAGTAAACGCCGGGGAAACCCGCGATTTCTGTACCGTTTCCGTAGTAACAGGCGATGATCGGGTCGCCGGAGAGTTCGTTGCTGCCGTTTGTACCGCAAGTACCGCTGATGCTGAAAGTATGCTGACTTCCGGGAATATCCGCCCCAACAGGCAAAGAGGATGTTACCGCAACCGAACTTAAATCCCAGGACTGCGGCATTACCGGTGCGGTAGAACAGGCTGCCCATAATTTGCCAGAAAACAGAACCAGACAGACCAGCAGTATCATCATTTTCATAAATACCTCATCGACATACGCTGCTGGCCTGAGAGACCGCCGCTTTTTGCGCACCAGATAATGTAAACGGTGCTTCGCACTGTCCCCCTTGCCATGTCACTCTGACCGCGCCCTGATCCGACAAGCCACTGAGATACACCTGCCCCTGGTCGCCGACGATGGCGCGGTTTCGTTCGTCGCCCACCACAAACGCCTCTGCGCCGAAGGGCACAGGCTGCCCGTTATAGGTAAGGTTGAGCAATAATCTGCTACCGGCCCGCGTGGTAAAGGACGCCATAACCACGGCACCGGCAGTGGGAACAACGGAAAGGATGTTGTCGTCAATATCGACGTTTTCGTCCAGTGATGTGGTATCCAGCGCCACACGGGTTCGCTTGTACGGGCTGAGATAATTCACCACCGCGTAGCCGCGCCAGTCGGTATACACGCCGGTATTATTTTGTAATTTCACGCCCGCCGCCCCCGGGGCGCGGACAATGGCAATGGCAGAGAGATCGCTGGCAAGAGGCTGCGCGAAAGTGACACCGAAGGGATGGCCCACAATGGCACCCTGCCATCCGTAATTGACCTGATGAGTGTCCTGATTGTAGTTGTAGCCCCCGCTGAGCTGCGCGGCGCTGCCCAGATAATTCAGGCTGGCGCTACCGCTGTTTCCCTGCCCGTGAGTGCCATAACCTTCACTGACGGCATAAGAGAGGTTGTTATCCTCAAGCAGCATGCCGTTGATACCGGTCCGATAAAGCGTCCGCCCGTGACTGGCGCTGTTCACGTTAGCCGTGGCCCAGGCGTTTGACAGCCAGCGACCCAGGGGGATACTGACATTAAAGGCGATCTGTTTATCGCTCTCAGTGCCGTAAGTACGGTTATCCGATACCGATAAGGCGTAATCGATACTGGCAATATTGACGTTGTAACTGATCCCCAGACTGCGCTGATTAATTTGCGACTGTCGGTAGTTTTGCTGATACCACGAAAGCGAAAGCGATCCCCACTGCCCGTTGTTGATCATCTGGGTCAGGTTAAGGCGATACTGTTCCCGTGGCTGACCATAGTAATTTCCGTTGCTTTCGTCCTCACGCCAGTTACTGGCATCACTGAAATGATAAAAATCCCCGGCAAAGCGGATCCCTGCCAGCGACAGCGTTGAGCCTGTTGCAGTCACACTTTTGGCATATTGCAGCCGGTATGCCTGACCGCGTTCTGTGTGATTGTCTGTCAGTTCGCTGTTGGCCAGCGTGGTATCAAATGACAAGGATCCCCAATCCCCGACCATACTGCCGATACCGGCATTCGCCGCTTTATAGTTCTGCGCCAGCTGACTGCCGCCAAACAGCGTCACGCCATAACCCAGACCATAAATCAGTGATCCCTGAAGAAATTCAGGTTCATCACCCCCGGACTGATAGGTGCGGTATTTCCCCAGTGTCAGGGCATATTTCAACCGGCCTTCGCGCTGCATGATCGGGATAGCAGAAAATGCCTGGGTAAAATGTCGCTCTTCGCCATTACTTTCCCTGACCGTTATCTCCAGATCCCCGGAAGCGGAAGTCGGGTATAAGTCGTCGATGCTGAAAGCGCCGGGCGGCACATAGGTCTGGTAGATCACCATGCCGTTTTGCTTAATCGTCACCTGCGCGTTGCTTCGGGCAATACCGCGGATCACGGGGGCGAAGCCGCGTAAGCTGTCAGGCAACATATTGTCATCGGAAGACAACTGCACGCCGCGAAAGGTAAAACTGTCAAAAATATCCGCAGGTGTCGTGCTTTCTCCCGCGATAAATTGCCCTTTGAGCACCGGCACATCGCGCTGGAGAAAGCTGTACGCCGAATCCCAGTCCTGCTGCGATTGCCCGTCAATGTTGCGGCTGTAACGCCAGGTGCTGTAGTTGCGCAGCCGCCAGCCGCCCCAGTTGGCACCACTTCTCAGGCTCAGAAACTGGCTCTGATCACTGCCGCCTGAATTTTGCCAGGTACGGGCACCGCTGAGGTTGTAATTAAGCAGTAAGGCCGGCGTTCCCTCATCCCATAACTCCGGGCTGACCGCGCCCCTTGCCAGCGTGTCGAGCAATCCCTGAGGGATGGTGATCAGGAGTTTCTGGCGGGAAAAGTCAAACTGGCTCACAACACCGGGCATCAGCGGCGTGAAATCCTCAACCGGCTTTTGTACAGGCCAGTCGCGTAATGCCGGAATGCTGCGGGTTCTGAGTCCCAGATTTTGCCATTGTGCCGGAGTAAAAAGCGGGGAGAGTGTCAGATCCCTCAAGGCGATAAACGTCACATCCTGCCGCCCTTTCGGCACATTGTTCACCAGCACATCCACGCGGTAAACACCCGGCGTCTGCCCGCCAGCCCGGGAAAATTGCGATATATCCACCGGCGCGCCCGGATGTTCTATTTCCAGTGCCTGAACGTTAAAACGGTCATCCGCGCGTGTTTCAGATGTTCCCAAAGCGATTCCCGCCAGAAGCCATGACCGCAAAAGGGAAGATGAAAGATGCGTAACGACATGATTTTTATTCATAACATGCCTCAGCGCATCCGGTTTTTTTCCACTGAACTGGTACCGCCATAATCATTGACGACCTGCCAGCTGACCTCGCCAGTGACCGCTCCCTGAGGCCAGGGATAACGGGCTTCCCCAAAGGGCGGAACCATGGTGTTACCTGTTGCCACACGGTTGCTGCCAAGGTTTAACCTGAAAAATGTGAAGTAATAAGGTGTCGGATTGGTCACCCGCAGCGTTGAGTCCTGACGGGAGAACTGCAACTGCCGCCAGGCGCTTTGCGCGGCGGGGGCGAGCAACGCTGCGGGCCGGTAAAAAAGCTTCAGGCGCGTCTTCACCACGATTTGCAATAAACCGGCGGGGGCATTTTCAGGCAAACGGGGGATGGATTTGATATTCAGCCAGAACAGGGATTCGCGATCTTCAGGCAGCACGCCGCCTGTACGGATAATTCGCAGACTGTTATCTTGACCGGCATTCAGCCGAAATAAAGGGGGAGTCACGATAAAAGGCGCAGGAACGGAGGATTTTTGTGTCCCGTCAGGCCCGTTATTATCCACCCATGACTGGATCAGAAAGGGCTCTGACTGTGCATCCTGATTACTGACGGTCAGCGAGGTTTCTTTTTTATTACCCGGATATATCACCCGCGTGGCTTCTGTAATCACACCCGCATAAACCGGAGGCACCGGAAAGAGAATAAATAACATCCCTGATAAAATAATAAAAAGACGCCGCATATATTCCTCTCATATTTCCGTCAATAAAAAAAAGACATCCGCGTCTGAAGCTCTGGCATCCCTGCCAGTTTAAAGAGATTATTTGTTGATTATTATTATTGATAATTAATGGTGAACTGAGAGGTCCCATTTGCTGCGCCTTCGCCTACGGTTGCCCCGGTACTTTTGTAGCGGGCGATAAAGTTCATATCCACCCCTTCGGCAGTCGCATCAATGGGATAAAAACGTGAGGCCGTGTAAAGAGGAATTGGTGTCCCCTGACTATCCGCAATTTCAATGCCTATACCGGTTGCGCCACCGCTAACTTCCAGCAGCTGATTATCCACTGCATCGGCGGTACCATCGAATTTGACGGCCGCAGCGGTGAAGGTTGTCGGGCAGTTGGTGAGTGAAATCGTGAACGCGGTCGGCGAAGAAGTATCACCGGCTGCCGTAAATGAGGTCGCGGCGACAGTGCCTAAATCCACATTAATGGAGGCATTACTTCCGCCATTCACATCACATGTCGTGGCAACAATTTGTCCGATGAAATTAATGGTGCCATCGGCTGCCTGTACGACGGTCTGACTGAAACACAAAACCGTACCAAGAAGTAAAATAAAAGGATTACGCTTATTCATGGAATAATACCTGAGATTAAAATTAAATAAATCCCACCAGATTCATTTATCAAAGCTGGCGATATACATTCACTTTAAACAAGCAGGTATATTTGAGGTAATCACATCCCCTCACATTATTTTATCGATAACATTGAGCTGAAGAAAATAAATGAATGAGGGTGTAATGAGATAAATGAGAACAGGCACAGTGTATGCCACGGGTGAAAAAAGGCAAAAAAACCGGAAATGAGAAATATTTCCGGTTTCAGACATGGACGACTTATTGCATAGAAACCTGGCGCACAAACTCTTTTCTGAGCTGCATGCTGTATTCCTTGCCGTAAAACTGCGTGGCAATGTCTGGCTGCACCACGTCTGTTTTCACTTGTTTGTTCATCGGCACCGCGCCGAAAGCGACATTCAACGCACGCTGGGTTTCAGCTTGCGTTAACCAGTTCAGGAACACCGCCGACGCCGCCGGATGTGTGCTGTTTGCGGCAATAGCCGCAATATTGCCCCCTCCCGGCATACCAAAAGCCGGAATATAAAATTTCAGGCGCCCGGTAATCGCCCCGGATTTTTGCAAACCTGCCAGATGATCTTCCCAGGCGGGTACCAGCAATAATTCGCCATCATTCAGACGGGTCAGGCTATCCGCACCCGATGCGGTCTGGGTGATTTTTTCTTTATTACCGACGAACCATTCCCAACCCTTTTTCCAGTTTTTAATAATGTCAGGATCGACTTGCGTGGCATCGGCATCAAATGTGCCTGAGGAGAGGGTGACCACGCGCTGAATAAAGGCTTCGCCTGCCCCGCCGTTATTCGGATCGTTGTAACCAAACTTCTTCGGATTCGCATCGATAAAGTGTTGTAAATCATCGAGTGATTGCGGCAAAGGTTGATTGCCCATCTGTTGCGGATCGTAGGCCATACCGGTTTGGTTGCCCCAAAAGGCAACCGCATATCCTTCGGTATTCACGCTTTGCAACTGATGCACCGCATCCCCGTAACCCGGCAGCCAGTCTACCTGCGCCAGGGCATTTGCTTTACGGATGATCGGTAATTGCGCCACCGACAAGGCCACCACGTCCATTTTGCCTTTCTCGCGGCGAGCTTCCGCCAGCAGTTTATTCATGTTGCCATCAATCGACCCTTCCGGAATACGCACTTTAATTCCGTACTGTTTCTCAAAATCAGCAACGAAACTGCGCCATTGCGGTTGTAAATACCAGACGTTGAAGGTGACTGAGCCTTCTTTTTTGGCCTGTGCGACGACAAGATCCCAATCTTGTTGTGCCAGTGGCGTGGCGGTCGCTGCCCCGCTCAATAACATGCCACTGAGAAATAAAACCGTGCCTGTTTTCATGTTGAATGACTCCCTTATCAAGGATCACGCCTTGCCGGTTGACTGTGACAGATAATTCCCTTTCAACAGCTTCTCAATAATGACCATCAGGACTACATTCGGGATCACCAGGATCATTGAGACTACCGCCGCATCCGGGCGCACAAAGGAATAGCCGAGAAAAGAATAAAGAATGGTCGGCACGGTAATAAAATCTGGCGCGCCAAGAACGTATGAAATGCTGAACTCTTCTAAACTGCGCACCAGACAAAAAATCAACGCGGCCAGGAAACTGGGCTTGAGCATCGGTAAAAAAGCATTGCAGAACGTTCCCCAATGGCTGGCACCGAGATCGCGACTGGCATCAATTAAATCTTGCGGCACCGCTTTAAACCCTGCGGACATAATGCGAATCGAGTAAGGCAGTGTCAGCACAGTGTGCCCTAACACGATGCTGATAAACGGGTTGCTGATATTCAGATTCATCAGCATGGCGCTGAAGAAAATCCCGATGATCATACCTGGCATGACCAGTGGGATCAGCGTGAGCATTTCCGCAACGGCTTTGCCCCGAAAAGTCATGCGCCCAAACGCATAAGCGGTGGGTAACGACAGCAGTAAACTCAGCATCGCCACGGCGGGCGCAATGGTGTAGCTGTTAAAGAGGGCTTCTGACAGCGAAGTTTGCTGCCACACCTGTATCCAGCGGTTAATCGACAACACTTGCGGGAATAAGTCCGGGTAGCTCCACGGGTGTTGCGGGTCAACCAGCGACCATAAGATAGCCATTGAAAATGGCAGTCCAAGCCAGACCAGATTGACCAGAATAAAGAACAACAGTGAAATCGTGACGATCAGGCGTCCATTCGCCGTGCGGTTCATTTGACCTCTCCTTTGCGGGTGGCGAGCGGTGTCAGGAGGATGGCGATAAGCAAGGTACCCAATGCTGCCGTCAGCATGATAATCACGGCAATAACCGCAGAGTTATTCCATTCGCCGTATTCCATGGCCGTGGCCTGCATCAGGCGAGCCAGCGAGTAGGTATTGCGCGGACCAGCGACGGAGAAGAAGGCAAAGTCGCCCAGCGCACCGATAAAAATAAGGATCAGGGACACTTGCACTGCGGGTAACGTCAGGGGAAAGATAACGTCCCGAAAACAGCGCCAGCGGCTGGCACCCAGGTTACTCGCCGCGTCCAGTACATCGGTACGGATTGCGTTAACTGAGCCACCGACCAGAATCAGCGCGAACGGCAGATTCTTCCAGATTTGTAAGATAACGACGCCCCAGCCAAAGTCATCGTTCTGCATACGCAGCGGTTGATCAATAACGCCCAGCGCCAGCAATAGCTCATTGATCACGCCGTGATAAGCAATAATATTGATGAACAGAAATGCCGCCACGAGGCCGGGAATAAACATCGGCGCACGCAAAACAGCAACGATACCTTCTTTCGCCACCAGCGGCTGACGGAGCCACAACGCCAGCGGGTAAGAGAGCAGCACCGCACCGAAAGCCCCCAATATTGAGACTTTAACCGAATAGATCAGCGCGCTGTGCAGCACCGGATCTTGTAATACGTTTTGCCAGTATTCGAGCGAAAACTGGCTGTCGCCGGAAAGATTGAAATAGCCGATGCTTTGTACCAGCACCACGTAAAAGGTCGATCCCATCAGCAACACAATGGTGCCTAGTCCACTGATCATCAGCAGCCAGGCGGTCAGCTCATTACGCCATTTCATCGTGCCCCTCCACTACTGGCTCGAGGAAGTGAATCGCATCCTCGGGTAAACGGAAGCAAACCCGCGCCCCGCTTTCGGCCTGCGGTTTTTTGACCAGTTGCAGACGTACCGACAATTTACCGTCATCGTTATCGCCCCATGCTTCGGTCAGGTTGCCCATAAACGCCATTTTGCGCAGCGTGAGGAAGAAATGGTTATCGCCGGTTTGTGGTTGCGGCACAAAGCGCGCATCTTCAGGCCGCCAGCAGATATAGCAATGCTCAGCGAGCGGAGGACGCGGAGAACGTACGTAAAACTCACCTAACTGGCAACGAACCCGATAAAAACCAGGCTGTTCCGCAGGAGTGATGTGGGCGATATCGATATTGGCTGCACCAATAAAATCAGCGACGAAACGGTTAGCAGGACGGTAATAAATCTCTTCTGGCGGCCCAATTTGCTCCACGTTGCCCGCATTGAGCACCACGATCTTATCGGACATGGTCAACGCTTCGGCCTGATCATGGGTGACATAAATGGACGTGAGTTGATATTGCCGCTGTAACTCTTTGATTTCAAAACGCACACTTTCACGCAGTTTCGCATCCAGATTGGACAGCGGCTCGTCAAACAACACCACATCCGGACGCGTGACCATCGCTCTGGCCAGTGCCACGCGTTGCTGCTGCCCGCCAGAAAGTTGCACCGGCATTTTCAGGTGCTGATCCTGCAAGCCAACCTGCTTCAACGCCTCCGCCAGCCGCAGTTGCTGCTCGGCAAGAGGTAAGCGTTTTTGCTTCAAACCAAAACAGATGTTATGCGCCACATTCAGGTGCGGAAACAGCGCGTACGACTGAAAACACATTGCCGTGTTGCGCTTTTCCGGCGGCAAATTATTAACGGATTGCCCGTTAATCAGAATGCGTCCGCTGTCTGGCTGATGAAACCCGCCGATCATTTTGAGCAGCGTGGTTTTGCCACAGCCGCTCGGGCCAAGCAGGGTGACAAATTCACCTTCCTCGGCGGTGAAGGAGATCTCGCGGGCGGCGTAAAACGCGCCAAATTGCTTTGTAACCTGTTCCAGTGAAAGCGTCGACATAGTGTACAAATCCTGTGTTAATACTCCGGCAATTAAATTTACACACTAAATATAAAATTTATGTGACAAAGATCCTCAAAATCAAAACCAAGCCATAAAAACACAAAAACTAATTATTTATCATAATGTTGAACAATAAAAATAATCACTATAATTATTTTATTTCCATAATTAAATTTAAAGAGTAAATTTAATGGCCATATGTTCACACCATAAAAGGAACAGGCAATGGCGTTTAACTTTCATCAGGCCGCACAAGGCATCGTGCTGGCAAACAGTCACCGCGGCTACTCCAGCCGTTATCCGGAAAACACTCTGCCCGCGTTTATCGGGGCAAAAGAGGCAGGGACTCATTGCATTGAGTTAGATATTCATCTGACCGCAGATAATCATCTGGTGGTCACACACGATCACCGCATTGATCGCGTGTCGACCGGCACAGGTTTTGTCGAGCAAATGACGCTCGCGCAGTTACGGCAATTTGATTTCGGCGTTAAATACCATGCGCAATTTGCGGGCACGCCGATCCCTTTATTGCAGGATATTCTGCGTTGGGCGGTAGAGAATGGCATGGGCCTGATCGTGGAAGTGAAGCAACGTCGTCGACATGACGAATTTGTGTATCATCTGGTTGCCTTGTTGCAGTCAATGCCAGAGGCGCTGTCACATATTCAGTTGCTGGGGTTTAATCATGTGTTGATTAACCGCGTCAAAGCCCTGATCCCAGATTTAGCATTGCAGGTCGTGACGCTGGAGCGTTACAACAATCAACTGGCCGCCGTGCAGCATTCCCATGCCAGTTGCGTCTGTTTTGAATATGAGTTCGCCCATGTTGACGATCTTCGGGCCTATAAACAGGCGGGACTGGGGGTACGCATGTACCTGCATGAAGTGAAAAATGGCATGACGCCACTGGAGCAGTACCAGCACAAATTCGGGTATGATAGTCACCCCGAGATCATGGGCTGGCTGCGTGAAGGTCTGATCGATATGCTCAGCCATGATGATCTTCCGTACCTGCAGGCGCTGATTGAAGAAGCGGGACTGCGCTGGGCCTGATAACAAAAACGATAGCCATATTATGAATGTAAAACCTGACCGTCTGGAACTGCGTCCTACCCAACGTTTGCTGCTGGAGCTGATTCGTCGCCATGCACCGGTGACACGCGCCGAACTGGCGCGCTATTCAAATCTCACTGCAGGGGCAATCACCCAACAATGCCGGGAGCTTTTATTTTCGGGTCTGGTTATCGAAGGCGAACGCAATATGGGGCAGCGCGGACAACCGTCGCTGCCCCTGCGGCTCAATCCTGGCGGCGCGTGTGCGGTCGGGCTGGCTTTCAGCCCTGGCTTTATCGACATGACGCTGGTCGATCTCAGTGGCCGCAAACTGTTCAGTATTTCTGAGCCTCATCAGGAAAATCAGCCGCTTGCCACCACACTAAAACAGATTAAAAACCTGGTGGAGCAGACGTTAAAAAAACGCCAGCTTAAACATGCGCGCATCCTCGGCATGGGGTATGCCGTGCCGGGTTTTCTCAAGCCCGATGGCAAAAAGCGTCACTGTGTGGCCTGGCTTTCAAGCTGGCGCGATGTCGACCTGCAACAGGCGTTTGAGGACAATTTGCCCTGGCCGACATGGGTTGAAAACAACGCCAATGCCTCGGCGATTGGCGAGCTGTATTCAGGTACGTGGAATTCCTATCGTGACATAACCTTTATCGATCTCGGCTACGGGATCGGTGCCGGGATTATCGCCGATGGCAAACTCCTGCGCGGCGGGTTTCTGAATGCCGGTGAAGTCGGTATGGCATTTCCCGGCGATAAACCGCGTCCATCCTATAAAGATCTGGTCGCGACGCTCACACAAGCAGGGTTAAGCGAAGCGCAACTACCGGCACTCACCGCAGAACAGCATCCCTTGCTGGAAGTCTGGTTTTCACGCTGTTGCGATCAGGTCGAGCAGAGCATCATGGGATGTCTGCAATGGCTGGATCCACAGTTGATTATTTTAGGGGGTGCCATGCCGAAAACCATCACCGAAAGGCTGACTGAGGTTTTAACGCAAAGGCTCGATGCCAGGCTTGATCCAGACCGCCCGAAAGTCCGGCTGGCGAACTCCCCGATGGGTGCCGAAAGCGCCTCGTGGGGCGCGGCGATGATCCCGTTGTATCAGGTGATTAATCAGGCATAGCGCACTATGCCTGACGACCGCGTGTTATATTGCTGTGCCGAATGACCAGTAATAAGGATCCGATAGCGTTGACGGTTTATCGACGTAGACATAGCCATAGGAATAGGCGTAATACAGTTTGCCCGAGTATGCCCAACCCAGGCTCATATGATGGGCATCAATTAGCGAAAACCAATCCTCACTGCCGCTTTTAGGTTGCATCTCCCACAATGTATTCTCCGAGGTGCAATCCTTTTTCCAGCCAACATAATCCCACGAATGGTTGCTCAACGCTGAGCGCAAGCATTGCTCCTTATTATATGCGGGTGAAATACGTACCCGTCCATCGGGTTGTCGTTTAACTGACATCCATGCGTAATAGCCGGCTCGCATCACCGCAATAGGTGGGTCGGGACGATAGGTCCATGCATAGGAATCATTGTTATTATAGAGAGCATAAGCATCTTTCTCGGAAGCCAGACTCTTGCCTTCCATGACTGCACTACCCAATTGCCAGGACAGAATCGATTGCATATAAAAAGAAGGTGTCCAGACATGTGGCGTTAATTTTCTATCAAGCACTCCAGTGCCAGAAAAATAAGTATTAATCGAATCCGTGTCGTCAGCCGTAATGACATTTGCGCCGATATCCCGCAGCCAGCCGAGGTTCATGCGATAATCATTTTTTTCTGCCGCTATTGTTGACGGACTGAGCTTATCCAGCACGCGGTAACAGCATGATGAGTCGTTATTATAAAATGCTTCTCTGACCGAGATATCCTGCGGGATATTTTTGTCATAGACCGTTTCGGTGTAGAAATTTAAATTTTTCCATAACATGTAATCTGGTACGGGTGAGAATATCTCCAGCGCTTTCCCTGCCCCTTTAATTACCGCCACCATTTCAGCCACCGTACCACTCACCGTATTTGATAACTGGAAATTGGCTGGCGCGTCATAGCTGCCCTGTTCATTTTGTTTGGTGCTCACTTCCTCAAAATCGGCGGAATCTTTAATTAACACAGAGACCATCGGGGCCAGTGTCGCTGGCGCGTTTGCCCATGCGCGAACGGCACAAACCGCCTTGCTATCGGAGATCCCGGCAGGACAGGCAAAGGTGGTGTCAGGCAAGTCATTTATTTTACTGGCATCATTAGGTGTAATCACCGGATCGATCATGATGGTGACCCCCGCCGGGATACCGGCGTTAATCAGTGCATTATTCCAAAGGTCTGGCGAGGGATATTCCGCCATATTCACTTTCATAATGATCCGCTGTAACAGGTTGCTGCCCGAATACGTAACCGATTTATTATACAGGGCCAGTGCAGTGGGCATGATGACGGAAGATGACTTGGTTTCGAGATAAATGAGTGACTGGCCATTATAGGCAATGTAATCATCTATCAGTTGATTGACCGTCGGTACCGTATACGTTGTCGGTTGTCGCGTGGCAACATTGACGAGGTACTTTTGCTGCAATTCTGCCAGTGTCAAACTACTCAGCGCCACATTCGGCCCGGAGTTCGCGATAGGATCATAAGTTGGCTCAAGCATCTTACCGATGTTGAGATCATGAAACACAACCAGTTCACCGTCTGACGTCGCGCGGACATCCGTTTCCACGTTAGCGCGGCAACGATCATAGGACAGATGAAAAGCACCGAGGCTGTTTTCTGGCTGCGTGTCATTAAAATCCCCTCGATGCTGGGCCGTGACTATTTGGTTATTCTTCGCAAGGTTGTTTTGTAATTCATTCAACAATGTCGCCGACGTTGGACATTCCGTGGCATTCTTCCTTAATTCAGCGACAAACTGCACCGTTTCAACCGTTGCCTTCCCTTGCGCATCATCACCATCCGTACCGGAAAGTTTGAAATTGCCGTGTTCCTGTATCGGGATATTTTGAATCGCGATGGTATCTTCCCGCGGCTGGTAATCTGAATTCATAAAGAAAGCCAGGTCAAAATAATAAGGCTCATCACTTTTCAAACACGATTTTTCATCGTCATCGCCAACATCATAGAGAAACGTCCAGTCTTTACTCGGGGGAACATAGCCCCCCATTTCCGGGCATTTTTTGCTATACATTTTTACCGCATAAAATATGCCGGGAATAGACGTGCCATAAAGTTGCACGTTTTTACCATTTATGGCGGTAAAAATATCTAATGATCCCTGATATCCGGCAACACTGCCTGAAAAAGCTTGCCCATCCTGACCTGCATTACAGGTTGAATGAATCTCGGTTGAAGGAATATATTGCGTACTGGTTTGCGTGGTGAGTTGCTTAAAACCATTGGCAGGCGGTGCTTCATCAGTAATTACAATCGTATCGCTGTAGGTGATATTTACGTTTGATTGTGAGGTAAACATACATTCGGTTGCGGCCTTAGCCGACGGACATAATGACAATAAACATAATACGCTGAGCGTAGTCCTTAACTTAACGTCCATTGTTGCTCCATTTATATATCTAATGTAATTAAAACAATTAACCCCCTCCGTTTTAACATTGAATTTAAAATAAAATGCTACCAAGCTCACGAATAAAGCAATCAGACACCAAATATTAAACAATCAACGCATTAAACATATTCAATTTATATTTATCATTAACAACCCATTTGATATATAAATAACTAGCACCTAATATCAGGCAAAAAAAAAACGCCTCCGGAGAGGCGTTTATCAGCAAAGGAGAAAATTACTTTTTCTTCGCTTTCGGGTTTGGCAGGTCGGTAATGCTGCCTTCGTAGATTTCTGCTGCCAGACCCACGGACTCGTGCAGAGTCGGGTGAGCATGGATGGTCAGCGCGATATCTTCTGCATCACAACCCATTTCGATCGCCAGACCGATTTCGCCCAGCAGCTCGCCGCCGTTGGTGCCGACAATCGCACCACCGATAACACGGTGAGATTCTTTGTCGAAGATCAGTTTGGTCATGCCGTCTGCGCAGTCGGAAGCGATAGCACGGCCGGAAGCTGCCCACGGGAAGGTGGCGGTTTCGTAGCTGATGCCTTTTTCTTTCGCTTCTTTCTCAGTCAGACCCACCCAGGCAACTTCTGGCTCAGTGTAGGCAATGGATGGAATGACTTTCGGATCGAAGTAGTGTTTCTTGCCGGAGATAACTTCGGCAGCCACGTGGCCTTCGTGAACACCTTTGTGCGCCAGCATTGGCTGACCGACGATATCGCCGATAGCAAAGATGTGTGGCACGTTGGTGCGCATTTGTTTGTCGACGTGGATGAAACCACGGTCGTCCACTTCAATGCCTGCAGCGCCCGCTTCCAGCAGTTTACCGTTAGGCACGCGACCGATAGCCACCAGCACGGCGTCATAACGCTGTGGTTCAGCAGGGGCTTTTTTGCCTTCCATCGTGACGTAAATGCCATCTTCTTTGGCTTCTACGGCTGTCACTTTGGTTTCCAGCATCAGATTGAATTGCTTGCTGATTTTCTTGGTGAAGACTTTCACCACGTCTTTATCAGCCGCAGGGATCACCTGATCAAACATTTCTACCACGTCAATCTGAGAACCCAGCGCGTGATAAACGGTGCCCATTTCCAGACCGATAATGCCGCCGCCCATGACCAGCAGACGCTCAGGGACGCTTTTCAGCTCCAGTGCATCAGTAGAATCCCAGACACGCGGGTCATCATGTGGAATGAATGGCAGTTTGATTGGACGGGAACCCGCCGCAATGATGGCATTGTCGAAAGTGATGGTCGTCGGACCATTTTCGCCTTCAACAACCAGAGTATTCGCGCCAGTAAATTTGCCCAAGCCGTTAACGACTTTGACTTTACGGCCTTTCGCCATACCGGACAGACCGCCGGTCAGCTGGTTGATGACTTTTTCTTTCCAGACGCGGACTTTATCGATGTCCGTTTTCGGCTCACCGAAAACAATACCGTGTTCAGCCAGTGCTTTTGCCTCAGAGATCACTTTCGCGACGTGCAGCAGAGCTTTAGAAGGGATACAGCCAACGTTCAGACACACGCCGCCAAGCGTGGAATAACGTTCAACCAGAACAGTTTCAAGACCTAAATCAGCGCAACGGAAAGCAGCAGAATAGCCCGCAGGACCCGCCCCAAGTACCACGACCTGAGTTTTAATTTCAGTACTCATCATGACCTCTTAATTTATGTCCGGCGGGTCTGACGTCATTTTATATCGTAACGCCCATCATCCACCGGGTCGTTCTATCCGCCCGCAGTTTACAAAATTGTTAACAAATTTGAAACAACAAACGGCATCCGATTTGTGCTTTGCCCTGGAAAATCTCAAACAGCATGAAGAGATTATCAGAAAAAAGCCGGCCGTCTGGCCGGCTTTTCACTTACATCACCAGGCGGCGAATGTCTGACAACACGTTGTTGATGATGGTGATGAAGCGCGCACCATCGGCACCGTCAATGACACGGTGGTCGAAGGAGAGCGACATTGGCATCATCAGACGCGGTGTGAACTCTTTGCCGTTCCAGACTGGCTCAATGGCAGACTTGGAAACACCGAGGATAGCCACTTCCGGCGCATTAACGATTGGCGCGAAGTGGGTCGTCCCGATACCCCCGAGGCTGGAGATAGTGAAGCAACCGCCCTGCATTTCGCCAGCAGTCAGCTTACCGTCACGGGCTTTCTTGGAGATAGCCATCAGCTCACGGGACAACTCGGCGATGCCTTTCTTGTTCACGTCTTTGAAGACCGGAACAACCAGACCGTTTGGCGTATCAACCGCCACACCGATGTTGATGTATTTTTTCAGCGTCAGTTTCTGACCATCTTCGGACAGGGAACTGTTGAAGCGTGGCATCTGCTCAAGGGCAGCGGCAACGGCTTTCATGATGAAGACCACCGGGGTGAATTTCACGTCCAGTTTGCGTTTAGCGGCTTCATCGTTCTGCTGTTTACGGAACGCTTCCAGCTCAGTGATATCAGTTTTGTCGAAGTGCGTAACGTGCGGGATCATCACCCAGTTACGGCTCAGGTTCGCACCAGAGATTTTCTGGATACGGCCCAGTTCAACTTCTTCAATCTCACCGAACTTGCTGAAGTCCACTTTCGGCCAAGGCAACATGCCCGGCAGACCGCCACCCGTTGCTGCTGCCGGCGCGGCTTCAGCACGTTTGACCGCGTCTTTCACGTAAGTCTGTACGTCTTCACGCAGGATGCGACCTTTACGGCCAGTGCCTTTGACTTTCGCCAGGTTAACGCCGAATTCACGGGCCAGACGACGGATAACCGGCGTGGCGTGAACGTAAGCATCGTTCTCTGCGAATTCGCCTTTGCTTTCTGCTTTAACAGCAGGAGCAGCGGCTTTTTGTTCCTGTTTCGCCGGGGCAGCCGCTTCTTCTTTCTTAGCCGCCGGAGCAGCAGGCGCAGCGCCTTCTACTTCGAAGACCATGATCAGAGAGCCGGTGCTGACTTTGTCGCCCGCAGCAATTTTGATTTCTTTCACGGTACCCGCGAACGGAGCCGGGACTTCCATTGAGGCTTTGTCGCCTTCAACGGTAATCAGTGACTGTTCTGCACTGATTTTGTCGCCCACTTTCACCATGATTTCAGTGACTTCAACTTCGTCGCCACCGATATCAGGCACGTTCACTTCTTTGCTGCCGGACTGAGCCGCAGCCGCAGGTGCCGCGTCTGATTGGGTTTCTGCTGCTGCGGCAGGTGCGGCTGCACCAGAACCTGCCACTTCGAAGACCATGATCAGGGAACCGGTGCTGACTTTGTCGCCCGCAGCGATTTTGATTTCTTTCACTTTGCCCGCGAACGGCGCAGGGACTTCCATAGAGGCTTTGTCGCCTTCTACGGTGATCAGCGATTGTTCCGCTTCTACTGTATCGCCCACTTTCACCATGATTTCAGTGACTTCAACTTCGTCGCCACCGATATCAGGTACGTTCACTTCTTTGCTTTCGCTGGAAGCAGGTGCGGCAGCAGCAGGTTTCTCTTCTGCTTTGGCTTCCTGTTTCGCAGGTGCTGCATCAGCAGCACCGTCAGCGGCGTCAAAGATCATGATCAGTTTGCCGGTTTCGACGGTATCGCCGACCGCAACTTTAATTTCTTTGACCACGCCAGCTTGTGGAGAAGGCACTTCCATAGAAGCTTTATCGCCTTCTACGGTGATCAGCGATTGTTCTGCTTCAACTTTATCGCCCACCTTCACCATAATTTCGGTGACTTCCACTGCATCTGCACCGATGTCCGGTACGTTAATTTCAATAGCCATCTGTCTTTACCTCTTATGCCAGACGCGGGTTAACTTTTTCTGGATTGATATCGAATTTCTTAATGGCTTCAGCCACTACAGACGTTTCGATTTCGCCGCGTTTAGCCAATTCACCCAGCGCAGCAACCACAACGTAAGACGCATCCACTTCGAAGTGGTGACGCAGGTTTTCGCGGCTGTCTGAACGACCGAAGCCATCCGTACCCAGTACGCGATAATCGCTGGCCGGAACGTATGTACGAACCTGTTCAGCAAACAGTTTCATGTAGTCAGTAGACGCCACCGCTGGCGCGTCGCTCATCACCTGGGCGATGTACGGAACGCGTGGGGTTTCAGTCGGGTGCAGCATGTTCCAGCGCTCACAGTCCTGACCATCGCGGGCCAGTTCAGTGAAGGAGGTCACGCTGTAAACGTCAGAACCTACGCCGTAGTCTTTGGACAAGATCTCTGCCGCTTCACGTACGTGACGCAGGATGGAACCGGAGCCCAGCAACTGCACTTTCCCTTTGCTGCCTTCCAGCGTATCCAGCTTGTAGATACCCTTACGGATGCCTTCTTCCGCGCCTTCCGGCATGGCTGGCATGTGGTAGTTTTCGTTCAGCGTGGTGATGTAGTAATAAATGTTTTCCTGCGCTTCACCGTACATACGCACCAGACCGTCATGCATGATGACAGCCACTTCGTACGCGTAAGACGGGTCGTAAGAAATACAGTTAGGGATAGTCAGAGACTGAATATGGCTGTGACCATCTTCGTGCTGCAGACCTTCGCCGTTCAGGGTAGTACGACCTGACGTACCACCGATCAGGAAGCCACGCGCCTGTTGGTCACCCGCTGCCCAGCACAGGTCGCCGATACGCTGGAAACCGAACATGGAGTAGTAGATGTAGAACGGGATCATTGGCAGATCGTTGGTGCTGTAAGACGTCGCTGCGGCCAGCCATGAAGACGCGGCACCCAGTTCGTTAATACCTTCCTGCAGGATCTGACCTTTCTCGTCTTCTTTATAGTAAGCAACCTGCTCACGGTCCTGCGGGGTGTACTGCTGGCCGTTCGGGCTGTAAATACCAATCTGACGGAACAGACCTTCCATACCGAATGTACGCGCTTCATCGGCGATGATCGGCACCAGACGGTCTTTAATGGAGTCGTTTTTCAGCATCACGTTCAGTGCACGGACGAAAGCGATAGTGGTAGAGATCTCTTTCTTCTGCTCTTCCAGCAGTTGTGAGAAGTCTTCCAGTTTCGGCATTTCCAGCTTCTGCGTGAAGTTTGGCAGACGGGTCGGCAGGTAGCCTTTCAGCGCAGCGCGACGTTCGTGCAGGTATTTGTATTCTGCAGAGTCTTTTTCCAGCGTGATGTACGGCAGTTTTTCCAGATTTTCATCGGTTACTGGCACGCTAAAACGATCACGGATATAGCGCACGCCATCCATGTTCATTTTCTTCACCTGGTGAGCAATGTTTTTACCTTCGGCAGCGTCGCCCATGCCATAACCTTTAATGGTATGCGCAAGGATAACGGTCGGCTGACCTTTGGTGTTCTGTGCTTTGTTCAGTGCAGCGAAGACTTTCTTCGGATCATGGCCGCCACGGTTCAGCGCCCAGATTTCGTCGTCGGTCATATCTTTGACCAGAGCGGCGGTTTCAGGGTATTTGCCGAAGAAGTGGTCACGAACGTATTTACCGTCGCGGGACTTGAAGGTCTGGTAGTCGCCATCCACGGTTTCGTTCATCAGCTGGATCAGTTTACCGCTGGTGTCTTTACGCAGCAGTTCATCCCAGCGGTTGCCCCAGATCACTTTGATCACGTTCCAGCCAGCGCCTGCAAAGATGCCGTCGAGTTCGTTGATGATTTTGCCGTTACCGGTTACCGGGCCATCAAGACGCTGCAGGTTACAATTGATGATGAAGCACAGGTTATCCAGTTTCTCACGGGTCGCGATGGTGATCGCCCCTTTGGATTCTGGTTCGTCCATTTCACCGTCGCCCAGGAATGCGTAAACGCGCTGTGCGGAGGTGTCTTTCAGACCACGGTGTTCCAGATATTTCAGGAATTTAGCCTGATAGATGGCACCGATCGGGCCCAGACCCATGGATACGGTCGGGAACTGCCAGAACTCAGGCATCAGTTTAGGGTGCGGATAAGACGACAGACCTTTACCGTGAACTTCCTGACGGAAATTGTTCATCTGGTCTTCGGTCAGACGGCCTTCAAGGAAAGCACGTGCGTACACGCCCGGAGAGATGTGGCCCTGGAAGTACACCAGATCGCCGCCGTCTTTTTCGTTGCGCGCACGGAAGAAGTGGTTGAAGCACACTTCGTACACGGTCGCAGAAGACTGGAAGGAAGCCATGTGGCCGCCGAGTTCCAGGTCTTTCTTGGACGCACGCAGAACGGTCATGATGGCGTTCCAGCGGATAGCAGTACGAATGTTACGTTCCAGCTCCAGGTTACCCGGGTATTCAGGTTCGTCTTCAACAGCGATGGTATTGACGTAGTTACGGCTGGCTGCGCCAGCAGCGACGCTTACGCCGCCCTTGCGCGCTTCACTGAGAACCTGATCGATCAGGAACTGTGCACGCTCAACACCTTCTTCACGGATGACCGATTCGATCGCTTGTAGCCAGTCGCGAGTTTCGATCGGATCCACGTCATTATTTACACGTTCTGACATGGTGCTTTTCCTTATCTGTCTCTAATACGTTGGTTTATCTGGAGCCTGTCTTCCTGCGCTCTTTCTAAAACGCGCTTCGCCGCTAAGAGAACGCACGAAGACAGGCCCGTCATGTAGTTGCCGTGAGCCCTCAAATGAAGGCTCTAAAAATTAACCCTGATGGTTAACTTTCATCTTTTCGTTGCTGGAGCCGTCGTAAAGACCGATCCCGCCGGGTGTGTTCCCTGCTGAGATCCAGCAAAACTTCTTCAATGAACGCCAGGTGACGGTGAGATGCGGCACGCGCTATTTCTGGTTCCCGTGCAACAATCGCCTCGAAAATACTGGCGCGGTGGTTGCTTACCGTCGCCAGCATTTCCCGACGTGAGTAAAGCAATTCAAAGTTCTGTCGAACGTTCTTCTCGAGCATCGGCCCCATACAGCGAACCAGATGCAGCAGCACCACATTATGGGCTGCTTCTGTTACAGCGACCTGATACTGCATAACCGCGTCGGCTTCTGCGTCCAGATCTCCGCTGTCCTGTGCGGTCTGAATGACCACGTGACAATCGCGAATGCGCTGCAGATCTTCCTCTGTGCCACGAAGCGCCGCGTAATACGCAGCGATACCTTCAAGGGCGTGTCGTGTTTCAAGGAGATCGAATTGTGATTCAGGATGGTCGGCCAGTAACTCAGCCAGCGGATCACTCACGCTTTGCCACAGGTTACTTTGTACGAAAGTACCACCACCCTGACGGCGCAGGAGTAGCCCCTTCCCTTCCAGGCTTTGGATTGCCTCTCTGAGAGAAGGTCGCGATACATCAAACTGTTTGGCAAGTTCGCGCTCTGGCGGAAGCTTTTCCCCGGGTCTCAAGGTGCCTTCGAGGATCAGAAACTCAAGTTGCTGCTCGATCACATCGGATAACTTAGGCTGTCGGATTTTGCTGTAAGCCATATATGTGCGGTTCTCTGCGAGTAGCGACTCTGTTAAGTTGCCGGAGTCAATTGGTAATACCAATTTAAAAAACGTGGCCGTAAAGTAACAAAGTATTCACCTTGTGTCCATATGGCTACCCAGTAAATGCGTCGACCCCGCACATTTTAACAAATTTTTATCATTTATCTTTTTTACCCGGCCTCAGATCACATTTTATGGATCCTGAACAAATTTACAGTCAATTTGGCTATTTGTTATGCAGATGATGCATAAACCCCGTGCAAACTTTTCCGCATAACATTATTCTTGCCCGAACGGTAGATGATCCTGATTTTTAGGCACAATCCAGCCGTAAATAATTAGATACAAAAAGTGTAATTATCGCCTTACATTCTCTCTAACACACAGAATGTTATGGGTTTTGCCCCAATGACAGAGGACAGGTAAATGGTTGATCAACAACAAGGCGATGAGCTGAAGCGCGGTCTCAAAAACCGGCATATCCAGTTGATTGCATTAGGTGGGGCCGTCGGTACAGGGCTGTTTCTGGGCAGTGCTTCCGTCATTCAGTCCGCAGGGCCGGGGATTATTCTCGGTTATGCCATTGCGGGTTTTATCGCATTCTTAATTATGCGTCAGTTGGGTGAAATGGTGGTTGAAGAACCGGTTGCCGGTTCATTCAGTCATTTTGCCTATAAATACTGGGGCGGATTTGCGGGTTTTGCTTCCGGCTGGAATTACTGGGTGCTGTACGTTCTGGTCGCGATGGCCGAACTGACTGCCGTCGGTAAATATATTCAATTCTGGTGGCCGGAAATCCCGACATGGGCTTCTGCTGCGGTTTTCTTCGTGCTGATCAACGCTATCAACCTGACTAACGTTAAAGTGTTTGGCGAGATGGAGTTCTGGTTTGCGATCATCAAAGTGGTTGCCGTGGTGGCGATGATTCTGTTCGGTGGCTGGCTGCTGTTCAGCGACACGGCAGGCCCTCAGGCAACAGTTCGCAACCTGTGGGAGCAAGGCGGTTTCCTGCCCCATGGCATGACCGGGCTGGTGATGATGATGGCGATCATCATGTTCTCTTTCGGTGGCCTGGAACTGGTCGGGATTACTGCTGCTGAAGCGGATAATCCGGAAACCAGCATTCCTAAAGCAACCAATCAGGTTATCTATCGTATTCTGATTTTCTATGTGGGCTCACTTGCCGTCCTGCTTTCCCTGATGCCATGGACCCGTGTCGGGCCGGATACCAGCCCGTTTGTGCTGATCTTCCATGACCTGGGTGATGCACTGGTAGCGAATGCTCTGAACGTGGTGATCCTGACGGCAGCGCTGTCGGTTTATAACAGCTGTGTTTACTGCAACAGCCGCATGTTGTTTGGTCTGGCTCAGCAAGGCAACGCGCCTAAAGCATTGCTCAACGTCGACAAGCGCGGCGTGCCGGTGGCTTCTATCCTCGTTTCTGCTGCCACCACAGCGCTGTGTGTTCTGATTAACTACCTGATGCCGGGTGAAGCGTTTGGTCTGCTGATGGCTCTGGTGGTGTCTGCACTGGTGATCAACTGGGCGATGATCAGCCTGGCGCACATCAAATTCCGTCAGGCGAAACGTCGTGAAGGCGTGGAACCTAAGTTCAAAGCGCTGCTGTATCCGCTGGGTAACTATATCTGCCTGCTGTTTATGGCGGCAATTCTGGTGATCATGGCTATCACCCCGGGCATGGCGATCTCCGTATGGCTGATCCCGGTGTGGCTGGTAGTTCTGGCCATCGGTTACTGGGTCAAAAATCAGCAAAGCGGGAAATCCGTTAACGCTTAAGTATTCGTTTTAAAATTGAAACGAAAAAGCGCCCCGGTTAAGTGCAGACTTACCGGGGCGCTTTGTTAGGTACGTCACATTTCCTCCCGTATGACCAAAATGTCCATCTTCATGACTCTTACCTCCTGACCCCTCTTCCCTTCCCCGGCCAATACTCAGGGCTAACAAACAGTTTTTTAACAAAATCCTTTTATCCACAATCCGGAGAGAACATCCATGAAGGAAGGCGCACTGTCGTTCAAAGAGAAAGTGGCGTACGGAATGGGGGATGCGGGCTGCAATATGATTGGCGGCGCCATCATGCTGTTTCTTAATTATTTTTACACAGATATCTTCGGTTTAGCCCCGGCACTGGTTGGCGTATTGCTGCTATCAGTGCGTGTTATCGATGCCGTCACCGACCCGATCATGGGCGCGATTGCTGACCGTACCACCACCCGCTGGGGCCGTTTCCGCCCGTATTTGTTATGGGTTTCGGTGCCATACGTACTGTTCAGTGTGCTGATGTTCACCACACCAGAATGGAGTTACAACAGCAAAGTTATCTATGCGTTTGTAACCTACTTCCTGATGTCCCTGACTTACACCGCCATCAACATTCCCTACTGCTCGCTGGGCGGCGTCATTACTGCCGATCCGCATGAGCGTGTTGCCTGCCAGTCTTACCGCTTCTTTATGGTAGGGATCGCGACGCTGATCCTGTCTTCCACCTTACTGCCGATGGCCGACTTTTTCGGTGGCGCAGACAAAGCCAAGGGCTATCAGATGTCGATGGGGGTGATGGCAATCATCGCGCTGTTCATGTTCCTGTTCTGCTTCAGCTCGGTAAAAGAACGTATTCAGCCTGCGGTACCGTCAAAACATGCCTTAAAATCTGACCTGAAAGATGTGTGGAAAAACGACCAGTGGGTACGCATCCTGCTGCTGACGTTCTGCAACGTGTGCCCGGGCTTTATCCGTATGGCAGCCACTATGTATTACGTCACCTGGGTAATGGAAAAATCCACATCCTTTGCCAGCATGTTTATCAGCCTCGGCGTGGTGGGCATGATGATCGGCAGTGCACTGGCAAAACCGCTGACCGATAAATACTGCAAACTGAAAGTGTTCTTCTGGGCCAATATCATCCTGACCATTTTCTCCTGCGGATTCTATTTCCTCGACCCGCACGCCACCACGCTTATTCTGGTAGCGTACTTCATCCTCAACATCATGCACCAGCTCCCTTCCCCGCTGCACTGGTCGCTGATGGCCGACGTTGACGATTACGGCGAATGGAAAACCGGCAAACGTGTTACCGGCATCAGCTTCTCCGGTAACCTGTTCTTCCTGAAATGCGGACTGGCGGTAGCGGGCGCGATGGTCGGCTTCCTGCTCTCCGCGTATGGCTACAATGCCAGCGCAACGCAGCAAAGCGACCATGCCATCAACGGCATCATGTTGTTGTTCACTGTCATTCCTGGCGTGGGCTACCTCATCACTGCCGGTGTTGTACGCTTACTGAAAGTTGATCGCGAAACCATGCGTACCATTCAGGCAGATCTGGAGATTCGCCGCCGTAATTACCGCGAGCTGAATGAATATCACGACGAGAAAAATGCACAGGACGCAGAAGCACTCAGCGTCCCACTGACCAGCAAGGAGCTGAAACATGAGTAATTATCCCAACCCGCTGATTGAGCAACGTGCAGATCCGCATATCTGGCTGCACAGCGACGGAAACTATTACTTTATCGCATCAGTGCCTGAATATGACCGGCTGGAGATCCGCCGCTCGCCAACGCTGACAGGGCTTGCCGACGCGCCAGCCACCATTGTCTGGCATAAACCTGATACCGGCCCGATGAGCGCACTTATCTGGGCACCGGAGTTGCATTTTATCGACGGACAATGGGTGATCTATTACGCGGCCGCCCCCTCACAGGAGATTGTTGACGGCTTATTCCAGCACAGAATGTATGCGCTGGTGTGTGAAGAGGCGGATCCGCTCACAGGGAAATGGCAGGAGAAAGGCCGGATCCAGACGCCGATCGACAGCTTCTCGCTCGATGCCACGCACTTTGAGCATCAGGGCAAAAGCTATTATCTGTGGGCGCAGAAAGACCCGGAAATTCGCGGAAACTCCAATTTGTATCTGGCCGAAATGGAAAACCCGTGGACGCTGAAATCACCGCCCGTCATGCTCAGCAAGCCGGAGCTGGACTGGGAAATCATCGGTTTTTGGGTTAATGAGGGACCGGCGGTGATCAAACACGGTGATAAAATTTTCATCACCTATTCCGCCAGCGCCACCGACGAAAATTACTGTATCGGCCTCCTCACTGCAGACATCAACAGCAATCTGATGGATCCGGTGAGCTGGCATAAATCCCAGCGTCCGGTATTCACCACGCAGGCCCAGAACCGGCAGTTCGGGCCGGGACATAACAGCTTCACTCGCAACGAACAGGGCGCAGACGTGCTGGTATATCATGCCCGAAACTACACTGAAATTGAGGGTGATCCGCTGTACGACCCGAACCGGCATACGCGCATTAAAACCTTCCGCTGGGACGAGAATGGCATGCCCGATTTCGGAGAACCCGCCGCCGATAACCGTCCGCTGACGTTACAAAAACAGCACTGACAAAAAGCAAAAAGCCCGGACACTAAAAATGTACCGGGCTTTTTTATGCAATATCGGATGATAAAAGAGAATTAAATCAAGGTGCCGTAAATCGTCAGCAGCGCTACAACCACCAGGATTATCATCGTCACTTTACGCGCGAGGCTCACAGCAGCGCGAGGTGTCTGTACCGGATCGGTATGCGGATCGCGCGCCAGAGAGAACTGCGCCAGCCGCGTTAATACATGATATTGCGAAGAGTGAATATCGCCCAGCGAAGCAAACCAGGCCGGTAAGGCTTTCTCGCCATGACCAAGCAATGCATAAGCCACGCCGGCCAGACGAACAGGGATCCAGTCGAGAATATGTAACAGGGCATCCACGCCGGACTGCGAACGTTTCAACGGCGGCATATGGCGCGCCAGCCAGGTCTGGTAACCGCGCAATACGGCATAACCGCCCAGCGCTATCGGTCCGTAAGGCCCACAAACCACGAACCAGAACAACGGCCCGAGATAGTAACGGTAGTTAATCCAAAGCAGCGCATTTTGCAGCTCTCTCAGCCGGGCTTCTTCGCTGCAATCTGTCGGCAACCCGTGGATCAAGGCCAGCTCTTCTGCCATTTCCTTACAGGCATCAGCATCGCCCTGACGGGCGGACTTAAGGTAGGCACGGTAATGCTTGCGTTTGATGCCAGCGCCAATACACAGCAGACATAAAATCACCCAGAAAATCAGGGTTGGCACCCCGAAGAAGATCCCCTGCACTGCGCGCAATACTGCCCAGATGATCACCATCCAGACAATCGTAATGACCAGCGTTTTAGCCAGAGAAGCCTGCCGGCCACGGCGGAAAATCACCTCAAACCGATGATCCAACTGCCAGTGTTCACCCAGTTTGAACAAGCGTTCCCAAGCCAGCACCAGGAGCAAAGTAAATAACGTCATCGATTGTCACTCTCTCTAAACACATCACACCCGTAAAAACGAAACCGAAAACCGGTTAATTACAGGTCAGAAAGGTCATTCTGCCCTACCGGCAGCGCTAACAGCTTGCGATAAAATGCCCAGTCGAATTCAGGGCCGGGATCGGTCTTACGCCCGGGAGCAATATCACTGTGTCCGGTAATCGCTTCAAGACTAATGGGATAATGCTTCATTAACAACTCAGTAACGGCAACCAGGTTGCGATATTGCGCATCAGTAAAAGGCTCAAAATCCGTCCCTTCCAGCTCAATACCAATCGAAAAATCATTACAGCGCTCACGCCCCCGCCAGCTGGATACACCCGCATGCCAGGCGCGTTTATCAAAGGGCACATATTGCACAATCTCGCCATCACGACGAATTAAACAATGCGCAGCAACGCGTAAGTGGCTGATTCCTTCAAAATAAGGATCATCCTGCGGATTCAGCGTACCGGTAAACAATTGATCAATATAAGGACCGCCGAATTTTCCAGGCGGCAAACTGATGTTATGGATCACCAGCAATGAGGGAATTTCATCTTCAGGACGGAGATCAAAATGAGGGGAAACGACCTGCCGGGCTTCTGTTATCCAGCCTTGTTTTAAGTGCATCAAAGACCTCAATGATGTGCTCAGGTGGTACTTATCACAGCAACAGGGTAGCATGTTTTTTTGTCCTTCTTATCCGCCATTTCGGAGTATTTGTATGTCTACCCGCAGCTACAGCCGTGAAAGTCGCCGCGCACAGTTACTCGAACGTATCCAGAATGATATTCCTTCTCTTGTTACTCAGGCTCTCGGTGAGGATCTTGGGGGCGAAGCCAATGCCAACAATGACTTAACTGCTCAACTGTTGCCGCAAGACAAAAATGCTAACGCCACCATCATTACCCGCGAAGCCGGTATTTTCTGCGGCCAGCGCTGGCTGGACGAAGTCTTTCTCCAACTGGCAGGCGATAAAATCACCGTCAAATGGCATGTCAAAGACGGCGACCACGTTTCTGAAAACCAGACCTTATGTGAACTCTCAGGCTCCGCACGCATGCTGCTGACCGGTGAGCGTACCGCTCTTAACTTCGTGCAAACCCTGTCCGGTGTGGCAACCGAAGTGAATCACTATGTGAAAATCCTTGAGGGCACAAAAACTCAGTTGCTCGATACCCGGAAAACCTTGCCTGGCCTGCGTACGGCACTGAAATATGCCGTGTTATGCGGTGGCGGAAGCAATCACCGCCTTGGTCTTGCCGATGCATTTCTGATTAAAGAAAACCACATCATTGCCTGTGGCTCGATAAAAGCCGCCGTAGAACGCGCCTTATGGATCCACGCCGACGTGCCCGTCGAGGTAGAAGTCGAATCCATGGATGAACTTCAGCAGGCGCTGGATGCGGGTGCTGACATTATCATGCTGGATAACTTCACTGTGCCGATGATGCGCGAAGGGGTTGCCCTCACCGCAGGTCGTGCGCTACTTGAAGTCTCCGGTAACGTGACGGAAAAAACGCTCCGCGAATTCGCGGAAACCGGCGTGGATTACATTTCTGTCGGCGCGCTGACCAAGCATGTCAGGGCCATGGATCTTTCCATGCGCTTCAGCTAATCGCTGCGCTGTTGCCCCTGAATTCCTTTCGAGGGGCAACACGAATTCTTGCGATCTATTTCATCTTGCCGTACTACCCTCGCATTCACCCCTTTTGAACACCACCCCCTTTTTCATTTCATCTTTATTGTTGCGAGACATCGCACATATGTTTTTCCTGCCTTGCTGGCATACATATTTATCCTGGCAGATGTCGTGGAAAAATCAGCAATAGCGCTGGAGTCAGGCTTTTTCTCCGTTTAGTTTGCTGCCTGAGAAACAACCACGCAGTCTTACGAAACGGAGAACGCCATGAAACGGCAACAAGGATTTACCCTCATTGAACTGATGGTAGTGATCGCGATTATTGCGATCCTGAGTGCCATCGGCATACCCGCTTACCAGAGTTATATCCAGAAAGCAGCCATGACTGACATGCTGCAAATTATGGTGCCCTACAAAACCGGCGTCGAACTGTGCGTCATCGATACGGGGGCGCTGACGAATTGCAGCGCCGGCAGTCAGGGAATTCCGGCGGCAGCTACCAGTCGTTATGTCAGCCAGATTCAGGTTAATGCGGGCGTAATTTCACTGACAGGTCAGCAGGCACTGGACGGTCTCAGCGTTGTGATGACACCGGTCCGGGATAATCAGGCGGGCGGTATCACATGGAGCAGAATCTGCACCAATGCCAGTAATACTTCGATGGTTGAAGCTTGCGAAAGCGTTTTTCGGTTTGACACCACAGGAGCGCCATAATGAGTGATATGCCACGGCGCCCCGAGTCTCCGCCCGATAATGATCGCCTGCAAAGCGAAGCGTCACTTGAAGCACTGTGTCAGCGCTACAAAGCCGTTGTATTGCATCGCGACAACCAGACTCTTCATGTTGCATGCCATGAAACAGAAGCAGACACGGATGCCTTGAGTAATGTATTGCGCTTTACCACCGGCTTAAAAGTGCAGCTTGAACGCTGGCCACAAACGCGGCTTGAACAAGTCATGGAGCAAGGAAATTCAGAAATAAAGAAAAAAACGGCCGCAGACGAATCGTGGGCATCCGCACAAACCGATGAAAACAATGAACTGAATAATCAGAGTGATGCGCCGGTCATTAATGCTCTCAATCAGATACTCAGGCAGGCCATCACCCGCAGGGCTTCAGATATCCACTTTGAGCCGTACGAGCACAGTTTCCGGGTTCGTATGCGAATTGACGGAGTATTGCAGGAAGTCCCCGGACCTGAATTTTCGATGGCAGCGGGCGTGTGCGCACGACTAAAGATTATGGGGCAGTTGAATGTCGCTGAGCGACGGTTACCCCAAGATGGCCAGCTCTCAGTCATGCTGCAAAATCAGAGATATTCCATGAGAGTATCTTCTCTGCCGACCTTACACGGCGAAAAGATCGTGCTGCGCATTCTGCATATGACTCAGCAGGATCTCTCTATGCCTCAACTGGGCTTCACACCACGGGATCTGGACTATTTCAAAGCTGCGCTTAAACATCCACAAGGGCTAATTCTGGTCACCGGCCCGACAGGCAGCGGAAAAACGGTCACGCTTTACAGTGGTCTTCGTCATCTTAATGCCATCTCCCGCAATATTTGCAGCGTGGAAGACCCGATTGAGATCCCGGTCAGTGGCATCAATCAGACCCAGATTAACAGCAAAACAGACCTCAGTTTTGCCAGTGTCCTGCGTGCGTTATTACGTCAGGATCCTGATGTGATTATGGTCGGAGAGATCCGCGATAAAGAAACGGCCGAAATCGCGGTAAAAGCCGCTCAGACCGGACATCTGGTGCTCTCAACACTGCATACCAATTCCACTTGCGAAACACTGACCCGCCTGCAACAGATGGGGATTGAAGGTTTTCATATTGCTGCCAGCTTGCGTCTGGTTATTGCCCAGCGGCTGGTACGAAAACTCTGCCCGCATTGCCGTAAACCGCATGTATCACTGGTCGAAAAAGGTGCTGATGGCAGCAGCGGACACATGCAGTTGTGGCTACCTGCAGGATGCCACCAATGCTTTTCGGGCTATTACGGACGCACCGGTATTTATGAAACGCTGAACATAACACCCGGTTTACAACAGGCGCTGGTGGCAGAGGCAAGTGTCAATGAGTTGAGTAAGATTGCCCGCGAACAAGGGCAAAAAACGTTGCAGGAAGCCGGTATGGCGCTGGTCGAACAAGGGATCACCTCACTTGAAGAACTTTATCGTGTTACCGGTGAAGGCGCGGATACATGAAAACTGACGGCGGCGCACCTCAGTCCTGGCGGTTATATCACTGGCAGGCTATCGACACTCTGGGAAGCCTTCAGCAAGATCACTGCATTGAGGTGGGTAAGGACGGCATTTACCAGCAGCTTTTTGCTGCTGGATTGCAACCGCTGAAAATCAGAATGAAGCAGCGATTGGGACGACGTTTCTGGAAAAATCAGGAACGTGTTGCATTCGTCAGGCAACTTGCAACGCTGCTACAAGCCGGGCTACCGCTGGTCAATAGCCTGACGTTGCTGGCCAACGAGCACCCGAAACCCGCGTGGCATTGTGTACTGTCAAATGTTGCGAAAGGCGTTCGCGAAGGAAAACCGCTGTCGGTAACACTGAATCATTATCCCGATGTATTTCCTGATATTTACAGACAGATAATTTCTATTGGTGAGCTAACGGGACAACTGGACAAATGCTGCCTGCAACTGGCGACTCAGCAGGAACAACAGGCTGAATTAAGAAGCAAAGTAAAAAAGGCGTTGCGGTATCCGCTGATTGTTAGCGTTATCGCTATCGTGGTCACTCTGCTGATGCTGACTTTAGTATTGCCTGAGTTTGCCAAAATCTATGCTTCCTTTGATGCCGAACTCCCCTGGTTTACACGCATGCTGGTCATTGCTTCTGATGCCCTCATCAGCATCGGCCCCTGGCTGGTCGGTACTTTTTCGTTTTGTTGTTTCGGCTATCTGCAGAAGTTGCACCCGCTTAAGCACTGGCAACTGCGTGAGCAGATGTTACTGCTCAGGTTACCTCTGACGTCACGACTGGTGACAGACAGTTGCCTCAGCCAGATATTTCAAACGCTGGCAATGACACAACAGGCGGGCATGACGTTAATTGCCGGGCTGGCAGCAGCGTCTGCATCAATGTCCAATCTGCATTTTCAGGCCGCACTGAACCAGATACGTGAGCAAATCATGCAAGGAACACCGTTACACAAAGCTTTTGTACAGTCGCCACTGTTCCCGACCTTATGTCATCAGCTGATAAAAATCGGTGAAGAATCAGGGTCTCTGGACGAGTTACTGCTGAAACTCGCATATCTGCATCATGACAAAGCTAACTCGCTGGCAGAAACGTTGTCACAAACGATTGAGCCGGTACTCATGGCCGTAATGGGGGTGATTGTCGGTGGGCTGGTGATTGCGATGTATCTGCCAATTTTCCAGCTAGGTTCGGTTATGGGATAAATCAAAGAGGAAAAAGCGGCGAAAAATGTTTCGCCGCCATTATGGTCATATCCTTACTTACTGCCGAACAGACGGTTTTCCTGTTCCGCAACGCGGATGAAGGTTGTACGTTTGGTCAGTTCTTTCAGGCGCTCTGCACCGACGTAAGTACAGGCAGAACGCAGCCCACCGAGAATGTCACGCACGGTGTTTTCAACCGGACCGCGCAGAGGCAATTTGACTGTTTTACCTTCCGCTGCGCGGTATTCAGCAACACCGCCGACGTGGCGTTTCATCGCAGATTCTGAACTCATACCGTAGAAAAGCATGAATTTTTCGCCATTCTCTTCAACGACCGTGCCTTCACACTCGTCATGCGCAGCCAGCATCCCGCCAAGCATAACGAAATCAGCACCGCCGCCGAACGCTTTTGCCACGTCACCCGGAACAGCACAGCCGCCATCGCTGACAATCTGTCCGCCCAGACCGTGAGCAGCATCAGCACATTCGATAACAGCAGAAAGCTGCGGATATCCCACGCCGGTTTTTACGCGAGTCGTACATACCGATCCCGGGCCGATGCCGACTTTTACAATATCCGCGCCAGAAAGAATAAGTTCTTCCACCATTTCACCGGTCACCACGTTGCCTGCACAAATGACTTTATCGGGGCAAGCTTCGCGTACACGTTGCAGGAAACCCACAAAGTGCTCGGAATAACCATTAGCGACATCCAGGCAAACAAACTTCAGCAGAGGCGACAAAGCAAGAATTTGCAGGGTTTTAACGAAATCAGCTTCTGACGTCCCGGTCGATACCATGATATTACGCAGCACGGATTCATCGGAGGAAGTCACGAATGCCTGCCACTGTTCTACGGTGTAATGTTTGTGCACGGCCGTAAGCAAACCAAAAGACGCCAGTACGGTCGCCATACGGAATGTGCCGACGGTATCCATGTTCGCAGCAATAATCGGGGTGCCGGACCAGTTAAAACCTGAGTGTTTGAATGTGAATGTGCGCTCCAGTTCAACTTCGGAACGACTTTTGAGAGTGGAACGCTTAGGGCGGATGAGTACGTCTTTAAAACCTAACTTTAAATCTTCTTCAATGCGCATGGCGGGTTAGTCCTGGTTTGGCGACGGGTCGCTAGGGTGCACGAAAAATTTTTACACACCCTTTCCAGTGGTTTTATCATACACAGGAAAATGACAACGGCAAGATGGCTTTTACAACCTTCATCACAGACTTTTGATTGTGCAGATTAATAATTTTTCGCATCAAAACCGAGAACACCACGGCTTGCACTTACTCATAATCTCTTTATCATTTACCTAACTAATTTTATCAGAGCACCAGCATGAGCTATATCGTTGCATTGACCGGGGGTATCGGTAGTGGCAAAAGTACCGTTTCCGAAAGCTTCGCCCGTCATGGCGTAAGCATTGTCGATGCAGATGTGATTGCCCGCCAGGTCGTTGCTCCAGGTGAGCCAGCGCTGGAAGAATTAAGACAGCGATTTGGTGAAAGCATTATTTCCGCTGATGGCTCACTGAACCGCCCGGCCCTTCGGGCGCGGATTTTTAGCAATCCTGATGAAAAAGAATGGGTTAATAAATTATTACACCCCATTATTCATGCCAGAACACAATGTTTGATTGCTGAGGCGCAGACGCCGTACGTGCTCTGGGTCGTACCGCTGCTGATTGAAAATGGATTACAGACGCAAGCAAATCGCGTTCTGGTGGTGGATGTTGAGCCACATATTCAACTTTCCCGGACGATGTCGCGCGATGGCATCAGCCGCCAGCAGGCTGAAAGTATTATTGCTGCACAGGTCAGTCGTGAAAAACGTCTGGCCTGTGCGGATGACATTATTGATAACAGCGGTGATCCGAAATTAATTGAACCGCGTGTTGCCCAACTACATCACCGCTATTTGCAACTTGCGGTGTGAGTAAACAGACAGGATATTGCCAAGCATGACTGATGTAGCTGCAACCGTTCTCTTTGAACATCCACTGAATGAGAAAATGCGCACCTGGCTTCGCATCGAATTTTTGTTGCAACAGATGCATTCCAACGCACAACTCACTGATATTGCTTCTGCTCTGCTATTTTTTCGCACCGCTTCAGATTTACTGGATGTACTGGAACGTGGTGAAGTCCGTACCGATTTACTGAAAGAGCTTGAACGCCAGCAGCAAAAATTGTCTCAATGGAAAGATGTCCCGGGCGTTGATTTAGCAAGGATCGAGGGGCTGCGCGCTGAGCTTAAGCAATGTGCATCTGTGTTAATGAAAGCACCACGCATAGGGCAAGCGCTGAAGGAAGATCGCCTGATGGCCCTGGTTCGCCAGCGTCTGAGTATCCCCGGAGGGTGTTGCAGCTTTGATTTGCCGACACTGCATATCTGGCTGCATCTGGCACAATCACAACGTGATCGTGAAGTGCAAAACTGGCTCGAAACACTGGCTCCGCTGAATAATTCGCTCATGATGGTACTGGATCTGATCCGCCAGTCAGGCGCGTTTCGCAATCAAATCAGTCTGAATGGTTTTTTCCAGGACAACGCTGAAGGCGCAGATCTGTTACGATTGCGACTCTCGATGGAAAATCAGCTTTACCCGCAAGTATCCGGGCATAAAACCCGTTATGCCATTCGCTTTTTACCCCTCGACAGCGAACATGGCGTGGTTCCCGCGCGACTGAATTTTGAACTTGCCTGCTGCTAGGAGTTGCAAATGGACCCTGAAATCATTGAAGTAAATTGCCCGACCTGTCAGAAAATCGTGGTTTGGGGTGAACAAAGACCTTACCGCCCTTTTTGTTCCAAGCGTTGCCAGCTTATTGATCTCGGCGAATGGGCCGATGAAGAGAAACGCATCCCAAGTAAGGGTGACGTGAATGATCTGGACGACTGGAGTGAAGAAGAGATTTAATCCAGACAACGGGTATAGAAAAAGGGGCTTCGGTCCCTTTTTCTATATGCCATCAAATTCTACACGTAATCAGTACTGATTGTTTTTGAGGGCTGTAACAACTACTTCGTTGGCGGGAGGGAATTCCTCCTCTTTCAAATCGGCCTGCGCAACCCAGCGCTTCGGCTGCCCTTCTTTGCCATACGGCTCGCCCTGCCAGTCTTCCACCAGGAAAAAATAGAGTGTAATGATGCGATCCGGGAATTGGTGCTCCAATGTTTTCAGCAGCACAGGAGATTTAGCATTAATGCCGACCTCTTCCTGTAATTCGCGAATAACAGCCTGTTCAGGTGTTTCACCCGCTTCAATCTTACCGCCCGGAAACTCCCAGAACCCCGCCATATGTGATGATGCATCGCGTTGAGTGATAAAGATTTCTTTGCTGGCATTCCGGATAATGCCCGCTGCGATATTAAGTTGTTTAAGCGCCACAGTTTCCACCTATCCGCTGACTGCAATGACTGTCTTTATGGGGACTTTTAGACAAAAATAAAGGCGGCAATTACGCCGCCTTCAAGATTAACACGATGACTTAGCCGGAGATCTTACTTTTGCAGACGGCCATGGCATTGTTTGTATTTTTTACCAGAACCGCACGGGCAGAGATCATTACGACCCACTTTGCGATCACCAGAAGAAGCAAGACGTGCAGCTTCGGCTACTTCGATTTCTTGCTGATCCTGATGGCTAAGCTGCTGCTGACGAGCCAGACGTTCAGCTTCTTCACGACGCTGAATTTCCATCGCTTCAACTTCTTCAGGCATACGAACCTGAACTTTGCTTAGTACGCTGACCACTTCATATTTCAGAGATTCCAGCATGGCAGCAAACATCGCGAAGGATTCGCGTTTGTATTCCTGCTTAGGATCCTTTTGAGCGTAACCACGTAAATGGATGCCCTGACGCAGGTAATCCATTGCCGCCAGATGTTCTTTCCACAGAGAATCCAGCGTTTGTAACATCACGCCTTTCTCAAAATTGCGCATCATTTCAGCGCCAACCACTTCTTCTTTACGGGCGTAAGATTCTTTCGCGATTTCCATGATACGTTCGCGCAGGGTTTCTTCATGCAATTCCGGCTCTTTGTCCAGCCATTCTGCAATCGGCATTTCCAGCTCGAAGTCTTTTTTCAGACGTTCTTCCAAACCCTGTACATCCCACATTTCTTCCAGAGACTGTGGCGGAATGTAGCTGTCGATGGTCGCCTTGAACACGTCTTCACGGATGCTGGCGATGGTTTCGCTCACATCAGACACGTCCAGCAATTCGTTACGCTGGCTGTAGATCGCACGACGCTGATCGCTTGCCACATCATCGTATTCCAGCAGTTGCTTACGGATATCGAAGTTACGGCTTTCGACTTTACGCTGCGCATTGGCAATCGCTTTGGTCACCCATGGATGCTCAATCGCTTCGCCCGGTTTCATACCCAGTTTACGCATCATGCTTGATACACGGTCAGAGGCGAAAATACGCATCAGTGCATCTTCCATAGACAGGTAGAAGCGGGATGAACCGGCATCACCCTGACGACCCGCACGGCCGCGCAGCTGGTTATCAATACGACGGGATTCATGACGCTCGGTACCAATAATATGCAAACCGCCGGAAGCCAGAACCGCGTCGTGGCGAATCTGCCAGGCAGCTTTGATTTCTGCAATTTTCTCATCGGTGGCTTCTTCACCCAGGTTTTCAACTTCAACCTGCCAGCTGCCGCCCAGCACGATATCGGTACCACGACCCGCCATGTTAGTAGCGATGGTCACTGCGCTTGGCTGGCCTGCCTGCGCGACGATATCCGCTTCTTTAGCGTGGAATTTGGCGTTCAGAACGCTGTGCGCAATGCCTGCTTTGGTCAGTTCGTTAGAAACAACTTCTGATTTTTCGATGGAAATAGTACCGACCAGAACCGGCTGGCCTTTGGCAGTACACTGACGGATATCTTCGATAATCGCGCCAATCTTTTCCATTTCAGTCATGTACACCAGGTCGGCCATATCTTTACGCACCATAGGGCGGTTAGTTGGCACAACAATGGTATCCAGCTTGTAGATAGAGCTGAATTCGAACGCTTCGGTGTCCGCAGTACCGGTCATGCCAGCCAGTTTTTCGTACAAACGGAAGTAGTTCTGGAAAGTAATGGAAGCCAGTGTCTGGTTTTCGTTCTGAATATCCACGCCTTCTTTGGCTTCAACCGCCTGATGCAGACCGTCTGACCAGCGACGACCTTGCATGGTACGACCGGTGTGTTCGTCAACGATGATAACTTCGCCGTCTTTGACGATGTAATCGACATCGCGGGTGAACAGGACGTGCGCGCGCAGTGCTGCGGTCACGTGATGCATCAGCATGATGTTAGTCGGGGAATACAGAGATTCACCTTCTTCCATAATACCGGCTTCAACCAACAATTCCTCGATCAGGACCAGACCACGTTCAGTCAGGTGAACCTGACGTGATTTCTCATCAACAGAGAAGTGGCCTTCCCCCTGGAAGGAATCGGAATCTTCTTTTTCCTGGCGGATCAGTTTAGGGATCAGTTTATCCACACGCGTATACATTTCTGAGCTGTCTTCGGCCGGACCGGAGATAATCAGCGGTGTACGTGCTTCATCGATCAGGATGGAGTCAACCTCATCCACCAGCGCGTAGTGAAGTTTACGTTGCACGCGTTCTTCAGGGCTGAATGCCATGTTGTCACGCAGATAGTCAAAACCGTATTCGTTGTTTGTGCCGTAAGTGATATCAGCAGCGTAAGCAGCACGCTTAGCCGGAGAAGGCATGCCTGGCAAGTTGATTCCGATGCTCAAGCCAAGGAATTCAAACAGCGGACGGTTATTTTCGGCGTCACGCTGTGCCAGGTAATCGTTGACAGTGACGACGTGAACGCCCTTTCCGCTCAATGCGTTCAGGTAAGCGGGCAGGGTTGCGGTTAACGTTTTACCTTCACCGGTACGCATTTCCGCGATGCAGCGCTCGTTCAGTACCATACCGCCGAGTAACTGCACGTCAAAGTGACGCATCCCGAAGACACGTTTACTGGATTCACGCACCACAG
This sequence comes from Rahnella sp. GSA61A, assembly GCF_019969905.1. Classification (NCBI taxonomy): domain Bacteria; kingdom Pseudomonadati; phylum Pseudomonadota; class Gammaproteobacteria; order Enterobacterales; family Yersiniaceae; genus Rahnella; species Rahnella sp. GSA61A. The sequence continues at coordinate 248,661 of NZ_JAHXYO010000001.1, forward strand.
CAAAAGCTTCCGGGATCAGGTTTTCCAGCACTTCACCTTTCGCCAGACGCTCACGGAACTCATTGGTTTTCGCCTGCAGTTGCTCATCAGTCAGTTTTTGGATTTCAGGTTCCATGCGGTTGATCAGGTCAACCACTTTACGCATGCGGCGCAATGTGCGGTCGTTACGGCTACCAAAAACTTTGGTCAATAATTTGATTAACATAGTGCTTAATATCTCTTGGAGGCCACCAAATGCAGCCAATAATTTGTTGATTTATAAATAGAGTTTAGAATTACAGTCTGTTAAATCAGAGAGAACGGGCCGGCACGAATGCCTTGCACCTGTGCTAACCACAGGCCGGTTTGATGCGATGAAGCAAGAGGGAGGAATGGCTGTTGCGTCTGACGGATGATAACCGGAGGTTTTGGCTCATGGGTCAGTAAAGCATTAAGGGTAACCAGCAACGCGAGTTGCTGAACATGCAACGGCTCAGCGGCCTGCATTTCTGCTTCCGGCTGCGCTACGGTGTAAACCACCTGCGGGGCCAAAGCAAAAGAAAGATGACGGATGACCGTGCGTAATGCATGCTGTTGCCAGTAATCAACACCAAAAGCCGGGCGGCGATTCGCCTGGAGTAACGCAAGATTACTCAGCCCTGTACTGGCGATGTTAAGACGATTTAGACTTGAGGAAGTATTAGGAACCGCTGGCAGTTCCGTTTGCGACAGGCTCGTGGACACGCCAAGGCTTGCCGCGACCATCCCCAACAGGAGATGCGGCCAAAAATACCTTCTGCCAAATTGTCGCCAACGATTTAGAATGCCAATCACAAGTTTACAATCCGCCGGAGCCCATCATGCGCGATAGTCGCCCACAATTATTAGATATCCTGTTCGATGATGCCTCTTCGACTGAACAAAGCCCGCTGCGTATTGTTCAACAGCGTGCTGCGGCGTTATTGAAACTCAACCGCGCAGTGAAAGGTCTGTTACCGACGCCCATGCAACCATGGTGTCGTGTCGGTAATTATCGACAGGGAGTTTTAGTACTTGAAATAGCTAATGCCAGCTGGATGATGCGATTACGCTATGAACAACCCGCATTACTCTCTGCACTTCGAGCGCAAATTCTACCATCATTGTCATCAATCGACATCAGGATTAATCCTTCGCTCATGGCGAAAATGGAAAATGCTTCGCAGATCGCGATTAAAAATAAAGCGATCGCTGCAGAATCTATGCCCGTCAGGCATTTAAGCGCGCAGAGTGCAGAAGAATTAAGGGGACTTGCGAGCCGTAGCCCGGAGAAACTCAGAAAGGCTTTAGAACGACTGGCTGGCCTGGCCGGAGAGAGTGCCAAATCAACCAGTCGTAATAAGTAATACCAAAAGTACCGATTACGCCAATACTGTAGACGGTGCTTTAAAAGCCAGTGGCATTTCAGCTTCATCCTGGAATGTGACTAATTCCCAGGCTTCCTGCTTAGCCAGTACCGCTTGCAATAACTTGTTGTTCAACGCGTGACCCGATTTGTATGCGGTAAACGCACCAATGATGTTATGGCCACACATGAACAAGTCACCGATAGCATCCAGCATTTTGTGACGAACGAATTCATCTTCAAAACGCAAGCCATCTTCGTTAAGCACGCGATAATCATCCACAACAATTGCGCAATCAAAGCTGCCACCCAGGCACAAACCGCGTGACTGCAGGTACTCGATATCACGCATAAAACCAAAAGTACGTGCGCGGCTGATTTGGCGAACAAATGCTTCTGCGGAGAAGTTCATTTTGTAGCGCTGTGAGCTGGAATCAATCGCCGGGTGATTGAAGTCGATAGTGAAGTCCAGAGAGAAACCATTAAATGGTTTGAACTCAGCCCACTTATCGCCGTCTTCAACACGCACGGTATCTTTGATGCGCAAGAATTTCTTCGCGCTGTTCAGCTCTTCAATCCCTGCATCCATCAACAGATAGACGAAAGGTGCAGCACTGCCGTCCATAATCGGCACTTCAGGCGCATCGACTTCGATAACGATATTATCGATGCCCAGGCCAGCTAATGCCGCATTAAGGTGCTCTACCGTAGAAATACGTACGTCATGCTCATTAACCAGGCAAGTACAGAGCATGGTATCACGCACGGATTTTGCATCTGCCGGGAAATCAACCGGTGGATTCAAGTCAGTGCGACGATAGATGACCCCGGTATTTGCCGGTGCAGGACGCAGAGTCAGGGTGACTTTCTTGCCGGTATGCAAACCGACGCCCGTCGCCTGAACGATACGTTTTAATGTACGTTGTTTGATCATCGTTTTTATCTCGCAATGTTTATCCATCCAACCGACCTAAGCATACCTTAAGGTCGGCGGGACAGTTTAGCACAAAGAGCGGAGATCCTACAATTCGGACTAGTCTGCCTGCTTACGCAGGAAGGCCGGGATGTCCAGATAGTCGGGCTCTTTATTAGATTGCGCGCTTTGATCATTGACCACTTTCGCCGCGGGTTTCGTTTCCTGCGGCAACGGAGACATCCCGTGCTGCTGGTAACGATGATCCATGACTGGCTGGCTGGCCGGTTTGTTGGTCACCAGAGTGATCTCAGGACGTTTGTCCATGCCGATACCGGTTGCAACAACGGTCACACGCAATTCGTCGTTCATTTCCGGATCAAGAGACGTACCGATAACGACGGTTGCGTTGTCTGATGCGAAAGCACGAATGGTGTTACCCACGGTTTCGAATTCATCCAGACGCAGGTCGAAGCCCGCAGTAATGTTGACCAGAACGCCGCGCGCGCCGGACAAATCGATGTCTTCCAGCAGCGGGCTGGAAATCGCCATTTCAGCGGCTTCTTCAGCACGGTCTTCGCCACATGCCACACCGGAGCCCATCATGGCATAACCCATTTCGGACATAACTGTGCGCACGTCAGCGAAGTCGACGTTCATCAGACCTGGACGGGTGATCAGTTCAGCGATACCCTGCACCGCACCTTTCAGCACGTCGTTGGCCGCACCGAAGGCGTCCAGCAGAGAGATACCACGGCCCAGAACTTTTAAAAGCTTGTCGTTCGGGATAGTGATCAGGGAGTCCACATGTTTGGACAATTCAGCAATACCCTGCTCCGCGAATGCCATGCGCTTTTTGCCTTCGAAGTTGAAAGGCTTAGTCACAACAGCAACGGTCAGAATACCTAAATCTTTTGCTACTTCAGCAACCACTGGCGCTGCACCGGTCCCGGTACCGCCACCCATGCCCGCTGCGATAAAGACCATGTCAGCACCTTCAAGCGCAGCGCGCAGGGCTTCACGGTCTTCTTCTGCAGAATTGCGACCCACTTCCGGGTTCGCACCAGCTCCCAGACCTTTGGTAATACCGCTACCGATCTGAATCGTCTGGCCTACTGCCGTTTTACGTAACGCCTGAGCGTCTGTGTTAACGGCAAAGAATTCAACACCTTCGATGCGCTCACGCACCATGTGTTCGACAGCATTACCGCCGCCACCACCGACGCCGATGACTTTAATCACCGCGTCATTGGTCAGTTCCATAGGTTCAAACATAGTTTCTCTCCGTTTTGTGCCTGTCGCGTCGGGATCAAAAACCTTAACAGCATGATCCCGTTGTTAAAACATTAGAACTCTTTTCTCAGCCAGCTGTTGATTCGTTTGAACCAGTTGCCCACTGAGGCACGTTTTTCTACTTCGGCCTCACCGCTCAGGTGAGACTCCTTCCCGTAGTGCAGCAGCCCTACAGCCGTTGAGTAGTAAGGTTCCTGCGCATAATCCGTCAGCCCGGTGATGTTCAGGGGTTGCCCGATACGCACCTGGGTATGGAATACCCGCTGCGCACAAGCTGCCAGACCATCAATTTGTGCTGCACCGCCTGTCAGAACAATGCCGGCGGCCAGATGATGTTTTACGCCTTGCTGACGTAACTGCTCCTGCAATTGCAAAATTTCATCGTTCACTAAATTCAGCAATTCTGTGTAACGAGGCTCGATAACTTCAGCCAGTGTCTGACGCTGCAGACTGCGTGGTGGACGCCCACCGACGCTCGGCACTTCGACGTTTTCGTCTTTGCCGACAATTGAACCTAATGCACAACCGTGGCGAACCTTGATCGCTTCGGCATCGGTCGGTGGCGTTCCAAACGCATAAGCGATGTCGCTGGTGACCACATTCCCTGCATAAGGGATTACCTTAGTATGACGTAGTGCGCCGCCGGTATAAACCGCGATATCCATGGTTCCACCACCAATATCAACGACACAAACACCTAATTCACGTTCATCTTCCGTCAGAACGGCATAACTGGCTGCCAGACCGGCAAAAATAAGCTGGTCGACTTTTAAGCCACAGCGTTCTACCGCTTTCACAATGTTCTTCGCCATATCGTTATGGCAGGTAATCAGGTGAACTTTAGCCTGCATACGCACGCCGGAAAGTCCGACCGGGTTTTTAATCCCTTCCTGATAATCAATGGCATATTCCTGAGGGATCACATGCAGAACCCGATGCTCATCACGTACGCGTACCGACTTAGCGGTATGCACCACGTTCTCTACATCTTCCTGCGTGACTTCCTCTTCTGAAATAGGAACCATCCCTATTTCATTCTGACAACTGATATGTTTACCAGACAAAGCAAGGTAAACAGAGGAAATTTGGCAATCCGCCATCAATTCAGCCTGATCGATGGCGCGCTGTACGCATTTCACCACCGATTCCAGGTCATTCACGCCACCCTTGTCCATGCCACGGGATGGGCAACTGCCCACGCCAATAATATTGACCATGCCATCGGGCAGAACTTCCCCCACCAATGCGGCGACCTTTGCCGTACCGATCTCCAGCCCAACTACCAGTTTTCTGTCCGTCGACTTGATCATTGTTGTTTAGCCTGTGCCTGATTCTGTTGCTGATTACTGTTTTGCTGGTCAATAAACTCTGGTGCCCAACCTACTGACGCACCGCTGTCATAACGTAAATCGACATAAGTGATGCGTTTTTTATCGGCTTCAGCCTGTTGCTGGAATCGCGGGTAAAGCTCGATAAAACGTTGTAAACGCCCCATCCGGTCATCTCTCCCCAATTCCAGCCGGACGTCATTATCCAGAGTTAACTGCCACGAGTGACGTGCACTCATTGCCACTGCTTTCAACGTGAACTTGCCGGCGGCCAGCGCCTGACTCATCGTTTGAAAGCCCTGCAAAACATCCTGTTCGCTGCCTTCCGGACCGTAAAGCAACGGCATTTTTTGTTTGACCACACGCTCGGCGGGTATGCTGAAAGATTTGCCATCGGCATCAACCATATGCAAATCATTCCAGTGTGCGACCGGCACATACTCCACGAGATGTATCTTCAGTTCATTCGGCCATTGCTTACGTACGCTGACCTGTTTTATCCAGGGTAAACGCTCAATCTGCTGCTGAATGACGTTTACATCCTGCGTCATGAACGTTCCCGGTGCCCCTAAGGACAGAATCGCCTGACGAATATCATCGTTGGTCGTGTAATGCCGCTCCCCGGTGACAACTAACTGGGACAACGGCAATCGGTTTGCATCCTGCATCCAGCCCACAACGGCCCACGCACTCCATAAAATCGTTCCTACCACCAACAGCAGAAACACGATCCCTGCCAGCTGGCCACCGTTACTGCGACGGCCGTTGCTCTCGGCCGTCTCACGCTCTCGGGTATTCAGGGCGGCTTGAGACATATCAGTCTGCCAGTTCCAGAATACGGAAAACGAGTTGCGGGAAACTCAGCCCGGCGTGTTTAGCCGCCATCGGCACCAGACTGTGGCTGGTCATTCCCGGCGACGTATTCACTTCCAGTAAGTTGAAGTTGCCGTCACCGTCCTGCATGACGTCGACACGTCCCCAGCCACTGCAATCGAGCGCCTGATAAGCCTGCAAAGCCAGTGAAGTCAACTGCTGCTCCTGCGCTTCGCTTAAACCGCTCGGGCAAAAATATTGTGTTTCATCAGACAGATATTTTGCCTGATAGTCATAAAACGTACCGGCTGGCTGGATGCGAATCGAGGGCATCACCTGGTTGCCCACGATAGCCACGGTATATTCCGGGCCACTCAGCCATTTTTCGATCAGTACGTTATCGTCATGCCTGAAGCCTTCCTGCAGGGCGGGTAACAACTCTTTTTCCGTTGTCACTTTGCTCATCCCGACGCTGGAACCTTCACGGCTTGGTTTGACGATCACCGGCAGGCCTAATTCAGCGATTTTTGCCGCCAGAGCGCCCTGCCCTGCTTCCTCAATTTGTGAACGATGCAGTGCGACAAACGGCGTGACCGGTAACCCTAAAGCCTGCCACACCAGTTTGGTGCGGAACTTGTCCATAGTGAGCGCCGACGCCATCACGCCGCTGCCGGTATAAGGCAAACCGATTTGCTCCAGCAAACCCTGCAACGTTCCGTCTTCGCCACCGCGACCGTGAAGTGCGATAAAGACTTTGCTGTACCCTTCTTCTTTGAGAAGCGCCACATTAAACGTTTTGGTATCGATGCCGTGGGCATCAACACCGGATTCGCGTAAACCAGCCAGCACTGCGGCGCCTGACTGTAATGACACATCGCGTTCTGCGGAAGTACCACCCAACAATACCGCTACTTTCTCAGACATGATGTTCTTCACCTTTCTTTACTGGTTGCAGCTTTTGATCTGCCAATTTACGGGCCACTCTGCCGACATTACCGGCGCCCTGAACCAGAACTAAATCGTCGCCTTCGAGGATTTGCGCCAGACTTTCCGGCACCGCCTCAATATCAGAAACCAAAATCGGATCAAGCTTGCCGCGTGCGCGAATAGTGCGGCACAACGAGCGGCTGTCTGCGCCAGGGATCGGCGCTTCACCGGCCGGATACACATCCAGCATGATCAGCACATCAACCTGCGAAAGCACATTTGCGAAATCGTCGTACAGATCGCGAGTACGGGTATAACGGTGCGGCTGGAAGATCATCACCAGGCGCTTGTTTGCCCAGCCCGCACGCGCGGCTTTGATCGTCGCATCCACTTCTGTCGGATGGTGGCCGTAGTCATCGACCAGCATCGCGCTACCTGTTTTACCGTTCACATTTTCCAGCGCGTATTCGCCCAGAAAATCGAAACGACGGCCGGTACCCTGAAAACCTGCCAGCGCGCGCAAAATAGCATCGTCGCTGATATTTTCGTCCGTCGCGACGGCAACTGCGGCCGCGGCGTTCAGCGCATTGTGACGACCCGGCGCATTGAGCGTAACGCTTATCAGCGGCAAGTCCTGACGGCGCAGCGTAAAGTGACCTTGCGCGCCCACCTGACGGTAATTTTCGATAATCACATCGGCGTCTTCGCTGAAACCGTACGTCGTCATATGACGTCCTACGCGTGGGATCAGCTCACGGATAACCGGATCATCAATACACATCACTGCGCGCCCGTAGAACGGCAGGTTGTGCAGGAAATTGATGAACGTCTGCTTCAGGATTTCAAAGTCACCCTGATACGTGTCCATGTGATCCGCTTCAATGTTGGTCACGATGGCCACCATCGGTTGCAGATGCAGGAAAGACGCGTCGCTTTCGTCTGCTTCAGCGATCAGAAAACGGCTTGACCCCAGACGCGCATGCGTACCTGCCGCTTTCACCAGTCCACCGTTTACAAAGGTCGGGTCTAGTCCGGCCTCGGCATAAATACTGGTCACCATCGCCGTGGTCGTTGTTTTACCGTGCGTACCTGCCACGGCAATACCGTGACGAAAACGCATCAGTTCAGCGAGCATTTCCGCGCGGCGGATCACCGGAATACGGGCTTCACGCGCCGCAACAATTTCCGGGTTATCGGATGAAATAGCGGTGGAAACTACCACCACACTGGCATCCAGCACGTTCTCCGGGCGGTGATTGAAATAAATCGTCGCGCCCAGCGCGGTCAGTTGCTGAGTCACCGCGTTAGGTGCTAAATCAGAACCGCTGATCTGATAGCCTTCATTGGCCAACACTTCGGCGATACCACCCATGCCGGCACCACCGATGCCAACAAAGTGAATGTGCCGGACACGATGCATCTCGGGCACGAAGGTACGCAGTTTCGCCAATTGTTGTGTATTCACGTTTTTATTCACTATTTCAGGTTACTGATTAATCCGTTTCTTACGGCTGGGACCCCACACTGCGTGGCCCGTTCATTTTCATTTTTTGCTTGCGGCAACCACTTCAGCGGCTACACGCTCTGTCGCATCAGGGATGGCGGCGGCACGTGCTGCCATCGCCATTTCCATCAGATGGGTTCTGTCCCATCCGGCCATCAGATCAGCGACGGCGGCGGCACTAAAATCTTTCTGTTCGATAATCTTCGCGGCACCGGCTTTTTCCAGCGGTAGCGCATTCCAGTACTGTTGACGGTCTTTATGCTGGAAAGGCACAAAAATCGCGGGTAAACCTGCGGCGGCAATTTCACTGACCGTTAACGCACCGGAGCGGCAAACCACCACATCGGCCCAGGCATAAGCCTCTGCCATGTCATCAATGAATTCGGTCACTTTATGCTGCGTCTGACCGGCTTTTTCATAAGCCTGATGCACTGACGCCAGAGCACCTTTACCGACCTGGTGCCACAACGTAATCTTATCGCCCATCAGCGCTGCCACTTCCGGCATGCTCTGATTAAGGACTCGCGCGCCCTGACTGCCACCAATCACTAATACGCGGATTGGACCTTCGCGGCCGGCCAGTCGGGTTGCCGGTAATTCCAGCGCCAGCACGTCAGTACGCACCGGATTGCCAACAACGTCAGCATTTGGAAATGCCCCCGGAAACGCCTGCAATACTTTTTTGGCAATGTGTGACAACCCTTTATTGGTCATGCCGGCAATGCCATTTTGTTCGTGTAACACCACCGGAATACCCAGTGACCAGGCAGCCAGGCCTCCGGGACCGGACACATATCCGCCCATGCCCAATACCACATCAGGCTGGAAGCGCTTCATGATGGCCTTCGCCTGACGCCACGCATGATATATGCGAACCGGTGCCGTTAGTTGCGCTTTAAGACCTTTCCCACGCAATCCGGCAATTTTAATGAAATCAATCTCGATACCATGTTTTGGAACCAAATCCGCTTCCATTCGGTCTGCTGTACCCAGCCAGCGAACTTCCCAACCTTGCGCGATAAGATGATGGGCTACTGCCAGTCCCGGGAAAACATGTCCCCCGGTACCACCTGCCATCACCATTAAACGCCGGGTATTGCCACTCATCGGGCACTCCTTACAAACGCCTGGGCTTTTGCCAGCCGCGTTTCAAAATCCACTCGCAGCAATAACACGATTGCCGTCGACATAATTAACAGGCTCGACCCACCGTAACTGATGAGCGGCAATGTCAGGCCTTTAGTGGGCAACATGCCCGCCGCAGCCCCGACGTTAACCAACGCCTGGAAGCTAAACCACACGCCAATTGAACAGGCTAAAAACCCAGAAAAACGCTGGTCGGTCTCTAACGCGCGACGCCCGATGGACATGGCGCGAAAAGCGACGAAGAATACCATTAACAGGGCGAGAACCACACCGAAATACCCCAATTCCTCGCCTAAAATGGAGAAGATAAAGTCGGTGTGTGCTTCAGGTAAATACTCCAGTTTCTGGACTGAATTACCTAAACCTTGTCCCCAGAATTCGCCACGACCAAATGCCATCAGTGACTGAGTTAACTGGTAGCCGCTACCAAACGGATCCGCCCACGGATTCCAGAACGATGTCACACGACGCATGCGGTATGGCTCGGCAAGAACCAGCAGTACCACTGCGAATACGCCCGAACCGATAATGGCCAGGAACTGCCACATTTTGGCCCCTGCCAGGAATAACATCGCCAGCGTGGTGATGAACAGTACAACCACCGTACCAAGGTCCGGCTGAGCCAACAGCAATACTGCCAGCACGACCATCACACCCATCGGTTTGCAGAAGCCCCAAAAGTTACTGCGCACTTCATCCACTTTGCGCACCAGATAGCTGGCGAGGTAGCAGAACAGTGACAACTTGGAGAACTCTGCCGGCTGAATACGCAGCGGCCCGAGAGAAATCCAGCGTGATGCCCCGTTAACCGAGCTGCCCACCACCAGCACCACCAGCAACATGATGACCGACAGCAGCAGCAGGACATTGCTGTACTTCTGCCAGACCGCCATCGGCACACGCAATGTCACCAGTGATAAACCAAAGGCCAGACCGAGATAAATAGCATCACGTTTAGCAAACAAAAACGGATCGTCTGCCAGACGCTGACCAATCGGCATCGACGCTGATGTCACCATCACGAAGCCGACGATAGCCAGCCCGAAGGTCAGCCATAGCAAAGTCCGGTCATACAACACCAGGGTGACGGACTCGCTTTCTTTGGCGCCCATCACCCAATCATTAAATTTGCCGACGAGGCTCAGCCCGGGTATCCGCATCAACCCAACTCCTTCGCCAGCGCGGTAAAGACATCGCCGCGTTGTTCAAAACTGCGGAACTGATCCAGGCTGGCGCAGGCTGGCGACAGTAAAACCATATCGCCGGAAACCACACGCGTGCTGATATCACGCATCGCCTGTTCCATCGTTTCAAACAAGGAAGAAACGTCAGGGCGCAAATCCGCCAGCTCTGCGCCATCACGGCCAAAGCAGTAAATACGCAGATTGTCGCCCTGCAAATAACGCGTCAGTGGCGAGAAATCAGCAGATTTACCGTCCCCGCCTAATAACAGATGCAGCGTGCCTTCAACGTGCAGACCGTTCAATGCGGCTTCGGTACTGCCGACATTGGTCGCTTTAGAGTCGTTAATCCAGCGAACGCCGTTATGTTGCCATGCCACCTGAAAACGATGAGCCAGACCGGTAAAGGTCGTCAGGGCTTTCAGGCTGGACGCATGAGGAATACCGACTGCATCCGCCAGCGCCAGCGCCGCCAGGGCATTGGTGTAGTTATGGCGTCCTGTCAGTGGCATCTCACGGGTATTCAGGACTTTCTCGCCACGCACACGTAACCAGATATCATCCTGCTGACGGGTCAGATGGTAATCACCCACATCAACACCAAAACTCACGCAGCGTTTATCCGCGCCACGTACCGGCATGGTCAGCGCATCGTCGGCATTGACGACGCATAATGCTGCGTTCTCATAAACTTTCAGTTTGGCTGCACGGTATTGCTGCAAACCAAACGGATAGCGGTCCATGTGGTCTTCAGTTACGTTGAGAATAGTCGCCGCCGCCGCATGAAGACTGTGTGTGGTTTCAAGCTGGAAGCTGGAAAGCTCAAGCACAAACAGATCGTATTCGTGATCCAGCATGGTCAGCACAGGCAAACCGATATTGCCGCCCACGCCCACGCGCCATCCGGCCGCTTTCGCCATCTCGCCGACCAGCGTGGTGACGGTGCTTTTACCGTTCGAACCGGTGATAGCCACAATTGGGGTTTGCGTTTCGCGGCAGAACAATTCGATATCGCCAATGATTTCCACGCCAGCCTCTGCAGCTGCACTCAGTGCTGGCGTTGCCAGCGCAACACCCGGACTTGAAATGATCAAATCAGCGTCCAGCAGCCAGTCTTCATTGAGTGAACCGAGATGACACTCAATGTTATCCGCCAGTTTATCGAGTCCTGGCGGGCTGACGCGGGTATCAATGACACGCGGCGTGACGCCACGTGCAACAAAGAAATCAACACAAGACAGGCCGGTAAGACCCAGCCCGATGATGACCACTTTTTTACCCTGATAGTCAGCCATAATTACCGTACCTTCAGCGTCGCCAGGCCAATCAGCACCAGCATCAGCGAAATAATCCAGAAGCGCACAATAACGCGCGGTTCCGGCCAGCCTTTAAGTTCGTAGTGATGATGGATAGGCGCCATACGGAAAATGCGCTGCCCACGTAACTTAAAGGACCCAACTTGTAAGATTACCGACAGGGTTTCGACAACAAACACACCGCCCATAATCACCAGCAAAAACTCCTGACGCAGCAGCACAGCGATAGTGCCCAGCGCGCCACCCAGCGCCAGAGAACCGACATCGCCCATGAAAACTTGTGCCGGATAGGTGTTGAACCACAGGAACCCAAGCCCGGCACCGACAATTGCGGTACACACGATCACCAGTTCACCTGCATGACGCAGATAAGGGATGTGCAGGTAGCTGGCGAAATTCATGTTACCGGTCGCCCACGCCACCAGCGCAAAGCCCGCCGCGACGAAAACCGTTGGCATAATCGCCAGCCCGTCCAGACCATCCGTCAGATTGACGGCGTTACTGGTACCGACAATCACAAAGTAGCTCAGCAGGATGTACATCAAACCCAGCTGCGGCATGATGTCTTTAAAGAACGGCACCACCAGCTCGGTCGCTGGCGTATCTTTACCAATGGCATACATCGTGAAAGCGGCTGCCAGCGCAATGACTGACTGCCAGAAGTATTTCCAGCGGGCGATCAGCCCCTTGGTGTCTTTACGCACGACTTTGCGATAGTCATCGATAAAGCCCACCACACCGTAACCCAGCAATACGAACAGCACACACCACACGTACGGATTGGACGGATAGGCCCACATCAATACCGAAATCGTGATAGACGCCAGAATCATCAGGCCGCCCATCGTTGGTGTACCACGTTTACTGAAATGTGATTCCGGGCCGTCGTTACGGACAATCTGGCCGAAAGACATTTTCTGCAGACGGGCAATCATGCGAGGCCCAATCCACAGCGACAGGAACAAAGCGGTCAGCAGGCTGACAATGGCGCGAAACGTCAGATAAGAAAAGACGTTGAAGCCGGAATAATATTTGACCAAATGTTCGGCCAGCCAAACTAACATGTTGCATTCTCCTGTAACGCGCGTACTACCTGCTCCATTGCGGCACTACGTGAACCTTTAATCAAAACGGTAATTACCGCATGTTCAGACAGTAAGCTCGTTAAACGGGCCGTCAGGGCTGCCTTATCTTCCAGATGTTCACCACACCCGCTGACATCACTGATGATGCGGCTGTCATGACCAATGCTGAATACTTTGTCGATACCGGCGTCGCGGATAGCTTCACCGACCTGACGATGGCAATGTTCGCTTTCAGCGCCCAGTTCAGCCATATCGCCCACTGCCATCACGCGGTAGCCCGGCATTTCCGCCAGCACCTGTGCGGCAGCGGTCATTGAACCCACATTCGCGTTGTAGCTGTCATCAAGCAAGGTTTTGCCCTCGCTGATAACGATCGGGAATAAGCGCCCTTTCACGGATTGCAGCGTCGCCAGCCCGGCGCGCACGTTCTCCGGCGATGCACCGACAGACATTGCCAGCGCAGCCGCAGCGAGTGCGTTAGCGATATTGTGACGACCCGGAACCGGCAGCGAGACATCAATGCTGCCCTGAGGAGAATGCAGAGTGAACGTGGTATTCAGCGGGCTGATGTTGACATCAGTGGCACTGAAATCGATGCCTTCACCGAAAGTGGGAGAGAAACGCCAGACGGTTTTACCGTTCAGCTTATGCTGCCAGTTCGCCCAATCGTTGTTATCCGCATTGATCACGGCAATGCCGTTTTCCGGCAGCCCATCGAAAATCTCGCCTTTCGCACGAGCCACGCCTGCGAGGGAACCGAAACCCTCCAGATGTGCGGCGGACAAGTTATTCACCAGCGCCGTTTCAGGTCGTGCCAGGGCAGTGGTGTAGGCGATTTCACCCGCATGATTCGCACCCATTTCGATGACAGCAAAATCATGTTCTGCCGTTAAGCGCAGCAACGTCAGAGGAACGCCAATGTCGTTATTGAAGTTGCCTGCGGTATACAGCACATTGCCGCACTCGCGCAAAATCGCCGCGGTCATCTCTTTCACAGACGTCTTGCCGGAAGAACCGGTCAGGCCGACGACACGCGCCGGAACCTGCTGACGCACCCAGCCGCCCAGTTGCCCGAGCGCAATACGGGTGTCAGCAACCACTAACTGAGGAACATCTACCGGTAAGCGCTTACTTACCAGTAAAGCCCCTGAACCGGCTTTTACGGCATCAGCGGCAAAGTCGTGGGCATCGAATTTTTCGCCTTTCAGGGCGACAAACAAACAGCCTTCAGTGATCTGACGGGTGTCCGTCGTCACGCTGTCAATTTGAGTATCAGTGCCGATGAGCTCAGCGTTGAGCGCATCAGCCAGCGTTTGCAGGGAAACACGGATCATGCGATCACCCCCAGCAAACGTGCAACCGTCACACGGTCGGAATAGTCGAGACGCTGGTTTCCGACGAGCTGGTAATCCTCATGCCCTTTACCGGCAATCAACACAACGTCGTCTTCTTTCGCCTGCATGATCGCGCTGGTGACTGCTTCTGCGCGGCCATGGATTTCCTGCACACGTCCTGCATCAAGCAGACCGGCAAGGATATCTGCAACGATAGCGCGAGGCTCTTCGCTGCGAGGATTATCATCGGTAACAATCACGCGGTCAGCGTATTGCTCAGCAATAGCGCCCATCAGCGGACGCTTGCCTTTATCGCGATCTCCACCGCAACCAAAAACGCACCACAACGTGCCACGACAATGTAGCCGCGCTGCCGCCAGCGCTTTTTCCAGTGCGTCAGGAGTGTGCGCATAATCAACCACCGCCGTAGGTTTACCCGGCGCATTGAAAACTTCCATACGGCCACAAACCGGTTGCAGCTGAGAGGCGGTCACCAGTAATTGCGCCAGCGGATAATCCAGAGAAAGCAGCGTGGCCAGCGCAACCAGCAGATTGCTGACGTTGAAGGCCCCCATCAGGCGGCTCTCCAGCTTGCCTTCACCCCAGCTTGAATCGATGTTTACGGTGGCACCGTTATCGTGATAATTCACGCTACGTGCCACCAGCCAGCGGCCACTCCAGCCTGCCGGAATTTTGTCTTCCATGCTGACCGCAATCGCATTTGGCGTTTTCGCCAGCCAGCGTGCACCGACTTCATCGTCAGCATTGATAATTTTTTGACCGACCTGATGTGAGGCGAAAAGCTGCCATTTGGCATCTTCATAGCTTTGCATATCACCGTGGTAATCAAGGTGATCACGGCTCAGGTTGGTAAATGCGGCAGCGGCAAACGGCAGTGCGGCAACACGGTGCTGAACCAGCCCGTGTGAAGAAACTTCCATTGCGGCAAAGGTTGCACCCAGTTTCACCAGGTCAGCCAGAATGTGCTGAACCTGTACGGCAGAACCGGTGGTGTTTTCCGCTGGTATCACGTTATCCAGCAGGCCATTGCCCACAGTGCCCATCACGGCACTGGTTTCGCCCAGCAACTGGCTCCATTGCGCCAGCAGTTGCGTGGTCGTGGTTTTGCCGTTGGTGCCAGTTACGCCAACCAGACGTAATTCTTTGCCCGGTTGCTGGTAAAAACGTCCCGCCAGCTCTGACAGCAGAATATTGAGATCCTCAAGATAAACCACCGGTACGCCATGCATCTGGCAGACCGTTCCGTGCTGTTGCTCACCCTTTGCCTCGGCCACAACGGCGGCGACGCCCTGGGCAATTGCCTGGGGAATAAAACGACGCCCGTCACTGGTATGGCCTGAAACCGCGACAAACAGATCGCCGGCAGCCGCAACGCGGCTGTCCAGAATCATGTCTTTTAGCGCTACCGCCGGGGCATCACTCACCCAGGGCGCTAAGATGTCGCGCAAATTACGATCTGCCACCTGAAGCCTCTTTTTGATTATTCACTATGTCTGCGTTTTCATCGGCAGTCAGCGCATCCGGTTCAACGTTCATGGTGCGCAATACGCCGCCCATGATGGCGCCAAACACCGGTGCGGAAACGGCCCCACCGTAATATTTCCCTGCCTGTGGATCGTTGATAACCACCACAAGGGCAAATCTTGGATTGCTTGCTGGCGCAACGCCGGCGGTATAGGCAATGTATTTGTTAACGTACTTCCCATCCGGGCCGACTTTTTTTGCGGTACCGGTTTTAATCGCAATGCGATAGCCCTTGATTGCCGCTTTCACGCCACCGCCGCCAGGCAGTGCCACGCTTTCCATCATATGCACAACGGTACGTACCAGCGGTTCAGGGAAGACGCGCTCGCCGGAAACCGGCGGATCAACTCGTGTGATCGACAATGGGCGATAAACGCCCATGCTGCCGATTGTTGCGTAGACTCGCGCTAGCTGGAGAGGTGTCACCATTAGCCCGTAGCCGAAAGAGAAGGTGGCCCTCTCTATGTCAGACCACCGTTGTTTTTTAGGGTATAAGCCACTGCTTTCTCCGACCAGCCCCAAATTGGTCGGTTTTCCCAATCCGAATCGCGAGTAAGTATCTACCAGCTCAGCGGATGGCATCGATAACGCCAGTCGTGAAACACCGACGTTACTCGACTTCTGCAAGATACCCGTAACGGAAAGCTCCGCGTAACGGGCCACATCTTTAATCTCATGACCGTTAATCCGGTACGGCAAAGTATTCAGTACGCTGTTCTCGCGCACCACACCGTTTTTCAATGCCGTCATCACCACCATCGGTTTCACTGTGGAACCCGGTTCGAAGATGTCGGTGATGGCACGGTTACGCATCACGTCTTTTGGCGTATCCGGCATGTTGTTCGGGTTGTAGGACGGGCTGTTAGCCATCGCCAGCACTTCACCGGTTTGCACATCGACCAGCACCGCAGTGCCCGACTCCGCTTTGTTGAATGCCACGGCGTTGTTAAGCTCGCGGTAAACCAGCGCCTGCAAACGCTCATCGATGCTGAGCGCCAGATTGTGTGCCGCCTGGCTGTCTACAGTAGAAATATCCTCGATGACGCGCCCGAAGCGGTCTTTACGAATGGTACGTTCACCCGGTTTACCGGTCAGCCAGCGGTCAAAACTCTTCTCGACGCCTTCAATACCTTCGCCGTCGATATTGGTGACGCCAATAACATGCGACGTCACCTGCCCGGCCGGGTAATAGCGGCGGGATTCCTGACGCAGGGAAATCCCCGGCAGTTTGAGTTTACGGATATATTCGCCGACCGCAGGATTGACCTGACGCGCCAGATACACGAAGCGCCCATTTGGATTGGCAGTAATGCGGGACGAAAGTTGGGCAAGAGGCATATTCAGTGCATCGGCCAGCGCTTTCCATTTGGTATCGGAGGTGATACCGCCGCGATCGCTAATTTCTTTTGGGTCAGCCCAGATGGCATTAACCGGTACACTGACCGCCAGCGGGCGACCAGAGCGATCGGTAATCATGCCACGGGAGGTTGGAATGGTTTGTACGCGAAGGGAACGCAGGTCACCTTCCTTCACCAGCTTATCCGGATTAATCACCTGCAGATACGCCACACGCAACATCAGGCCAACCAATGCCAGCAGGATACAAGCGCACAACAACGCAAAACGCCAGCTGATAAAGCTGGCTTGATTTTCGGGACGCTTTAACTTCGCGGTGCGTGTTGCTTTCATTCGCTGCCTGTATTCTCCGTGCGCATTTTAAGGCTGAACCACAATAATTTCTTGAGATGGATCAACGTGTTGCATTTGCAATTTCTCCGTTGCGATGCGTTCTACCCGGCTGTGATCACCGAGGGCGTTCTCTTCAAGGATCAGGTTGCGCCATTCAATGTCCAGCGCATCCCTTTCCAGGACTAATTGTTCACGCTGAGCCGTCAGCAAACGCGTACGGTGAGCGGTAGTGACCACTAAAATTGCACTGACCAAAACGGCGATCATCAGAATTAACGGGATCTTGCCGTTGCGAAGGATATCGCTGGCGATCACCCCCACTAATCCGTGGCGTTCGTTGCCTATCACGCTGTTGTTCTCTCAGCAAAACGCAGAACAGAACTGCGTGCCCGCGGGTTCTCTGCCACTTCGGCTTCAGAGGGCATCATTTTCCCGACTGATTTCAGTGAACGTCCGCCAAGTTCCGCGATTTGCGCTTCCGTCATCGGGATACCGGCTGGCACCTGCGCGCCACGGCTATGCTGACGGATGAAGCGTTTCACAATCCGGTCTTCCAGAGAGTGGAAGCTGATCACGGATAAACGCCCTTCAGGTGCCAAAATTTCCAGTGCGCCATCCAGCGCACGTTCAATCTCTTCCAGCTCACTGTTGATGTAGATACGGATCGCCTGGAAGCTGCGCGTGGCCGGATGCTTGTGCTTCTCACGAACTGGCGAGGCATTAGCGATCAGATCCGCCAGCTCTTTAGTCCGGGTCATCGGCAATTCGCGGTTACGCTCAACGATCGCGCGTGCAATGCGTTTGGCAAAACGCTCTTCACCAAAAGTTTTCAACACCCAGGCAATATCTTCGGCTTCGGCTTTCATCAGCCATTCAGCTGCTGAATAACCACGGGTAGGATCCATACGCATATCCAGAGGCCCGTCACGCATAAATGAGAATCCACGTTCAGGATCATCAAGCTGAGGAGAAGAAACGCCTAAATCCAGCAGTACGCCGTCGATCTTGCCTTCGAGACCCCGATCCCGCACATAGTCGGCCAGATCAGAAAAAGGTCCGTGAACGATAGAGAAACGCGGATCATCAATAGATTCTGCGGCTTTGATCGCCTGTGGATCACGGTCAATCGCCAGCAAGCGTCCGTCCGGCCCAAGCTGGGACAGAATCAGACGTGAATGGCCACCACGGCCAAAAGTTCCGTCTATGTAAATGCCGTCCTGTCGAATGTTGAGGCCGTTAACGGCTTCATCCAGCAAAACGGAAGTGTGTTTGTAGTTTTCAACCATGCTTATAATGACAAGTCCTGTAATCGGTCAGAAAGTGGCTCCTGAGACGATTGTTCAGCGTCGATGTCTTCCTTAACTTGTTGATACCAGGTCTGTTCATCCCACAATTCAAACTTATTGAACTGCCCAACCAGCATCACTTCTTTTGCGAGCCCGGCATGCTGACGCAATGTTGTTGCAATCAGCAGACGCCCGGCGTTATCCATCTGACATTCACTGGCATGCCCCAGTAAAAGGCGCTGAATACGGCGCTCAATGGGGTTCATACTCGACAGACGGGACAATTTTTGTTCGATAACTTCCCACTCAGGGAGGGGGTAAAGGAGGAGACATGGGTGATGGAGGTCTATGGTGCACACCATTTGACCTTGCGATTCTTCGCTCAGTAAATCCCGATAACGGGTGGGTACGGCAAGTCGCCCTTTACTGTCGAGGTTAACCATCGTCGCGCCACGAAACATGACCGCTCTACCCCTCTGTGACCCTTTTCACCACTTTCCCCCACAAATTCCCACAGAAAAGAGTTTACGGATGGTTTTAAAACCTTGTCAAGCCAGAGCGGAGACGGTTTGGCAATATTTACGCAGCCACACAAATGCTTAGCGCAATGTGATGAGGTTTTTTAGAGGGGGTATAGAAAATAACGTCATGATTAGTTGAAGAAATTTCGGAGGGTTAATAATTTCGTTTAAAAAAAAGCCAAACTGAACATTATTTAACTATTTATATTCTTCTGCTATCCAACTCTCATTTCCTGACCGTTTTGCCTTAACAAAAATCATTTTCAATTTTTTTCTGGCTGTCACGTCTAAATCAACATCATTTTACATGCCAACCCGCATGGCATAAGCCTTCGGGCAGATTTAAAAGCCATCAGTACCGCAGCAAACTCACACCGCTGGAATTTAAGCGGGGAATTCTACAGCACTTTTGCGGCGAGCATTAACGTATTTTAGAAATTGATTGGAAGGTTTATATCAGCGGAAGGAAAGCAAAAACATTTGTTAATAATTCAGCAGTCTGGGAATGCTCCTAAATTGCCCATTAAAGTCATATGGGAATTCTCGTATTTTGATTATCAGAAACGGCAACGCAAATTACCGGAATGTTTTAACGCGATTCAGCAACGGTGAAAAAGACGGGCAGTCAGGTGAATACCCGTCCGGGGTTTATTTGCGGCTCAGGCGACCACGGCGGAACAAATTACGGCGGATACGGGTCAGCCCTGCTTTCGGCTTCTTCGGCTCATCCAGACAGGCCAGAACCAGCTCCAGTACACGTTCAGCCACATCGCGGTGACGCTGCGCCACGGCCAGAACCGGGCATTCGAGGAAATCGAGCAGCTCGTTATCGCCGAATGTGGCAATAGCGAGATTGACCGGTAAACGCCCTTCCATTTTCAGCGTAACGTCCATCACACCCTGTAACAGCTGGAATGACGTCGTAAATAACGCCTGCGGCATCGGGTGCGTTTTTAGCCATTCGGCAAACACTATGGCCGCTGATTCACGATCATAAGCATTGGCATAAAGGTATTCCGGCTGGCGTGGATCTTCAGCCCATGCCTGGCGGAATCCCTGCTCGCGCAGAAAACTCACGGAAAGCTCAGGCAATGCGCCGAGATACAATACCGATTCAGCAGGAAAGGTGCGCAACTCCTGCGCCAGCATCAGTGCGTCATCCTGATCGGCACCCACAACACTGATGAAGTGTTCGGGATCCAAAGCGCGATCAAGCGCAATGATCGGGAAATCATCGTTGGCCCAGCGCTGATAGAAAGGATGTTCCGGCGGCAATGACGTGGAGATAATGATCGCATCTACCTGACGTTGCAGCAGATGTTCGATGCAGCGCATTTCGTTGTCAGGCTGATCTTCTGAACAGGCGATTAGCAGTTGATAACCCCGCTGACGGGCCTGACGCTCGAGGAAGTTGGCGATTTTGGTGTAACTGGTATTTTCCAGATCGGGGATCACCAGGCCAATAGAACGGGTGCGACCGGCGCGTAAACCCGCTGCCACCGCATTCGGGTGATAGTTATGTTCCTTCACGACAGCCATAACTTTTTCGACTGTCTTATCGCTGACACGATACTGTTTCGCTTTGCCATTAATCACATAACTGGCCGTTGTACGCGAAACGCCCGCTAACCTCGCGATCTCATCCAGCTTCACTGAGAAACCCCTTAATAAAGATAATGCTTTATCTAACCGCAGAAGCCTCCGGCGGGCAAGGTGTTTTACCGAATCGCTTCACCTGTCTCGCAAAAAATAAAGCCCAACTCAAGAGCCGGGCTTTTAAATATCAGATAAGTTTCACATCTTGCTGATTATTTACGCTTTAGCGCATGATTTTGTCGCCACGGGAGACACCCACTACGCCGGAGCGCGCAACTTCGACGATTTCAGCCACATCACGGATACTGGCTAAAAACGCGTCCAGTTTGTCACTGGTACCCGCCAGCTGAACGGTGTAAAGCGTTGCTGTGACATCCACAATCTGACCGCGGAAAATCTCGGTAGAGCGTTTAACTTCTTCCCGGCCATAACCGGAAGCCTGCACCTTCACCAGCATGATTTCACGCTCAACGTGAGCACCCTGCACCAGCTCAGTGACTCGTAATACGTCTACCAGCTTATGCAGCTGTTTTTCGATTTGCTCGAGCACCTTGGCATCACCCACGGTCTGAATCGTCATGCGCGACAAGGTAGGATCATCCGTCGGTGCAACGGTCAGGCTTTCAATGTTATAGCCACGCTGAGAGAACAGGCCAACCACGCGGGACAACGCGCCCGATTCGTTTTCCAGTAATACTGATAAAATCCGGCGCATGATCAGGTCCTCTCCGTTTTGCTTAACCACATTTCGTCCATCGCACCGCCACGGATGTGCATAGGGTAAACGTGTTCTGTTTCATCCACGCTGATATCAACAAATACCAGACGATTTTTCTGTTCCAGCGCCAGCGCCAGCTTGCTTTCCAGCTCATCCGGCGTGCGGATAGCAATACCCACATGCCCGTAAGCTTCCGCCAGTTTCACGAAATCAGGCAGCGATTGCATGTAAGACTGAGAATGACGGCCGGAGTAAATCATGTCCTGCCACTGCTTCACCATGCCCAGATAGCCATTGTTCAGGTTCACGACGATCACTGGCAAATCGTATTGCAGCGCGGTCGACAGCTCCTGAATGTTCATCTGGATACTGCCGTCACCGGTCACACAAATTACCGTCTCATCCGGCAGGCCGAGTTTCACACCCAGCGCAGCAGGCAGGCCAAAGCCCATCGTGCCGAGGCCACCGGAGTTGATCCAGCGACGCGGTTTATCGAACTTATAATACAATGCGGCAAACATCTGATGCTGCCCGACGTCCGACGTGACATAGGCATCGCCTTTGGTCAGACGGTGCAGCGTTTCGATAACCGCCTGTGGCTTGATGGTACCGGTATTTTTGTCGTAGCTCAGGCACTCACGCCCGCGCCAGTTCTCAATATTTTGCCACCAGTCGCGCAGCGCATCGAATTCCTGCTTTTCGTCGCTTTGTGCCAGCAATTCCAGCATCTGAATCAGCGTCTGCTTCGCATCACCCACAATCGGAATATCCGCATTCACGGTTTTGGAAATGGACGTCGGGTCGATATCAATGTGCATAACCGTCGCATTCGGGCAGTACTTCGCCAGATTATTGGTGGTACGGTCGTCGAAACGCACGCCTACACCGAAGATTAAATCCGCGTTGTGCATCGCCATATTGGCTTCGTAAGTACCGTGCATGCCGAGCATACCAAGGCTCTGGCGATGGGTACCGGGAAATGCGCCCAACCCCATCAGGGAACTGGTGACGGGCAGATTCAGTTTCTCCGCCAGTTGCAGCAGTTCAGCATCACACTCAGAATTAATCGCACCGCCACCGACGTACAGCACCGGTTTCTTCGCCGCCAGTAAAGTCTGGACTGCGCGCTTGATTTGCCCGCGATGGCCTTGCACCGTCGGGTTATAGGAGCGCATCGCAACCTGATCAGGATAGGCGTAAGGCAGTTTAATCTGCGGGTTCACCACATCTTTTGGCAGGTCGACAACCACCGGGCCAGGACGGCCGGTAGAGGCAAGATAAAACGCTTTTTTCAGCACAGTCGGAATATCTTCCGCACGTTTTACCAGAAAACTGTGTTTCACCACCGGGCGGGAAATCCCCACCATGTCGCATTCCTGGAATGCGTCATAACCGATGAGTGAACTGTGTACCTGGCCGGATAGCACCACTAGCGGAATGGAATCCATATAAGCCGTGGCAATGCCGGTGATCGCATTGGTTGCGCCGGGACCGGAAGTCACCAGCACGACGCCCACGTCACCCGTGGCACGCGCATAACCGTCAGCCATATGAACAGCACCCTGTTCATGTCTCACCAGCACATGATCTATCCCACCGACCGTATGCAGGGCATCATAGATATCCAACACCGCACCGCCGGGATAACCGAATACGTGCTTAACGCCCTGGTCGATTAACGACCGGACGACCATCTCGGCTCCTGACAACATCTCCATGGTTTTGCCTCCAGGCTTTTTGCTTCTTTTATAGGATGACTTGTGTTTCAGCTAGCTGTTCTATCAGCAGCAATTTAAAGATAAATTGCTGAATTTTAGGACTTTCTATCGGGCTCACAAAACCCTGCTGTTCTTATTGGCGTTCAAGAATCTAACTCAGTACCTTAGCGTCAGAACCGGAGTCAGGCAAACGCCAAAAATTCTGCACAGGCATGATTTTATCGCCTCGCACTGCCTTCATTCTCCCGCTCGGGACAAAACACTGCCTGTGAGCACTAACCAGTCAGAAATATCAGGAAGGCTGGAAAAATTACAGTATTAAATTATGTCCATAGCGGACCTGAAACTAAAACGAGGGAAGAAAACCGGCGAAGTGACATACGCCGGTGATTCAGAAAGGAAAGTGATGAAACGGGCAGATGAAGCATTACTCCTGATAAAGCTGATCGATTTCCTTCTGATAACGGCTGAAAATATTTTTGCGGCGCAGTTTAAGGGTCGGGGTCAGTTCACCCGCTTCCATCGTGAAAGGTTTGGTCAGCAACACAAACTTTTTCACCTGCTCAAAACCGGCAAGATCATGCTGAATCTCGCGTAGCTGGTGGGCAAACAGCGAGAGGATCTGCTCGTTTTTCACCAGTCCGGCGCGATTGAAATAATCAATACGGTGCGCCTGGGCATAGACGTTCAGCACATCAAAATCAGGCACGATCAGCGCAGAAACAAAGTGCCTTTCATCGGCGATGACTGCCGCCTGCTCGATATAACGATCCTGCACCAGCGTGCCTTCGATACGCTGCGGAGCAATGTATTTTCCGCCCGACGTTTTCATCAGATCTTTGAGTCGTTCGGTAATAAACACATTCCCTTGTGCATCCATTTTCCCGGCATCACCGGTTTTAAACCAGCCGTCGGCAGTGAAACTGGCCGCCGTCTCTTCCGGTTTATTGAAGTAACCCCGCAGGAGTGTTGGGCCGCGAACCTGAATCTCATTCTCCTCGCCGATCCGCACTTCAATCTCTGGTAACGCCGTTCCGACAGAACCAAAGCGGAAATCATTTTCTTCCCAGCAGGTCACCGTCGCGCACGTTTCCGTCAGGCCGTAGCCGTATTTGATTTTCAGACCGAGTGATTCGAAAAACAGAATGACATTGTCGTCCAGACTTGCACCGGCGGCAGGCAGAAAACGCAGATTGCCACCCAGCAAATCACGCAGCTTTTTTAGCACCAGTTTATCGGCGAGAAAATGCGCAGGCGCCAGCCAGAACGGATAACGTTCGCCACGGCGCTCGATCAAAAACTTTTCTTTGCCCTGCCCGACGGCCCAGTGGAAAAGCCGCTTTTTGAGGGTTCCTGCGCGAGAGACTTTGTCGTGGATCGCGCTGAACACTTTTTCATAGAAGCGCGGTACCGCACACATTACTGTCGGTTTAATGGACTGCAAAGCATCACGCACCAGATCAGTTTCGCGCAGGAAGACGTTTTGCGCACCGCAATGCATCACGAAGAAACTCCATGCGCGTTCAAAAACGTGCGCCAGCGGCAGAAAACAAAGGGAAACATCATGCTCCGAAATGCTCAGACGCCTTTCATGCTGCATCAGTTGCGTCGCCATGCTGCGGTAATCCAGCATCACGCCTTTTGCTTCTCCGGTGGTGCCCGAGGTATAGATGAGCGTGAACAGATCACTCAGGTCACGGGCATTCACCCGCACTTCACGCTCAGCAGCTAAAGCAGCATCCCGGGGAACAATGCCTGAAACATGCCGGGCAATGGGTACGCCACGTAAATCGACATCATTGTCCAGCACCAGTATGTGTTTCAGCTGCGGGCAGAGATCACGCACAGCCACCGCCGCGTCATATTGTTTCTGACCGACGACAAACAAAATACGGACATCCGCATCATTGAGTACATATGCAGACTGCGCGGGTGTATTGGTGGCATAAACCGGCACGGTGACAGCACGCAATTGCAGGATCGCAAGATCTGCTGTCGCCCAGGCCATCGAATTATTCCCGCAAATGGCGATGCGTTCCTGAACGCCCACTTGCTCCTGCAATAACACGTCGGATAATGCATCCACTTTCTCGCCCAGCTCACGCCAGGTCAGGGCAGATTCTGCCGCTGGCGACCACTCGCGAAATGCAGTCTGTTCAGCGCGGGCAACGACTTGCTGACGAAAACGGGAAATCAGATGGTAATCATTTAAGGTTGGATTCATTGAGCGTTTATACCGGCGTCCAGCGTAGTCAGTAAAAGGAGGGAGCTGACTGCATTGCTCTGTTACAAAGATTTAACACAGTCTACCGACAAAGATTGCAAGGCGAAATGAAATTGTAGGAGCTGCAGCAGGGTTTTGGAAATATCACGCGGAATTTCTAAGACAAAAAAAACCTGCAGGACTCTAACGAGGAGAAAAAAACCTGCAGGATAAAAAACTATCTTATAAAGAACAGGCAGCCGCTTTCGCTGCGATCACCTCTGCCAAAAAAGTCGTAATGACTGACTGATTACAGAGAAACAACACACTGGCTCAATAATGTTTTCATCCACATATTACCTTTGTCTTTGCTGGATGATTCGTGCCAGGAAAGATAACAAGTCAGCGTATTTTTCATCCACGGCAATGGAATGACGGATAAATTAAGTATTCCTGCATTTGCCTGTGCCAGCCAGCGCGGCACCAGTGCAACCATCTCGGATTTGGAGACAATTTCCATAACGCTGAACAGATCGGTTCCTTGATAGGAAATCAGCGAAACTAACTCAGAGTCGTCGTAATAAGGTGAACTGAAAGAATAGAAGCGGTCCATCATCATGACAGCATGTTTTTCTTTCAGATACTTTTCATCAGACATATGCGGACTGATGCGGGGATGATTTTGTGCTGCGACCAGAACCAGCTCATCATTAAATAAGGCATGATTGCAAAAATCAGCACGCTAAAATTTACGATAACTGATCACAAATTCTATATTCTGGTAACGCAGCTGATGTTCAATATCATCGTTAACAATCGTTTGCAGTTTAACACTGACACCCGGCGATAATTCTTCGGCGGCCTTCAGCACCAGGCTGGTGAAGCGTTTATCGAGCGGGCTGCAAATAGCGACATTAAACTGGCGTGTGCTGAGATAAGGGTCAAAACCTGCCCCCGGCAGTTCGTTCATCACCAGTTGCAAAGCCTGTCTGATCGGGCCAAACAGTTGACGTGCGCGCATCGTCGGTTGGATCCCGCGCCCGAAACGCACAAACAAGTCATCATTAAACATCACTTTCAAACGGGCAACGGCATTACTGACCGCTGGCTGGGACATCCCCAACATATTGGCTGCACGTGTAATATTTTGTAATTGCATGACGGCATCAAAAACCGTTAATAAATTTAAATCAACATTGCGAAGGTGCGTTTCTGCCTCAGCGGTTTTAGGTTGTATTTCTGTATCGGCGTCAGACATGATATCCCTCATAATAGACATTCGAATCCAAATAAAATGATTATCTTCAATAATCTATTTCGTAAAGCGCAGCATTGAGATGGTATTGGGGAACATAAATATTGGCAGAGAAAACGCAGCAAATTCTCATCAATTTATTTTCAGAAAAATATGAATTTTTGTTTCCAATAATCAGAAACAGAAATACAAATTTTATTTCCCACAAAGAAACTGATGATATCAAACAGCAAAATATTTCCGTAAACAACATTCTAAAAATGAATAATAAGTTAAGCCATACTAAATCATTTTTAATTCACTGTATTAAATAGAGTATTTATCCAGGTGCCCCCGGGCGGGTGCATTTTTTTTGTTCTTATTTTTCCGCCCCCCTTTAAAACCTTCATCCCGAGTACCTCCGCGACGCCAGTGTTTTATGCTAAATGAGATTCAATATCATTTTGGTGATTTTCTGGAATTTCCACACAGTGAAGGTTGACATACCGCACACATTCCCGTATCACTTTAGTCACTGTTTGAACGATATCCGTTCTGACCACCCGATGATGAGAAGCTGAAACACATGTTCATGATGACCCGTCTCCTAGGCCTACTACTCAACGCAGAATATTTGCGCGGTAAGCCAGTGGGCGAAAATCAGAACTGATTCAACTTCCACAGACAATAAACCCGCGCCGATGCGCGGGTTTTTTTTTATCTCCCGCAGGGCGCGAAAGTAAAAGCAGACAAGGAATAACCCATGAGCGAGCAAGTCATTATTTTCGATACCACGCTGCGTGACGGTGAACAGGCGTTACAAGCCAGCCTGAGTGTTAAAGAGAAGATTCAAATTGCAATGGCGCTGGAAAGAATGGGCGTTGACGTGATGGAAGTCGGCTTCCCGGTCTCCTCTCCCGGCGATTTCGAGTCCGTACAAACTATCGCACGCCAGATTAAAAACAGCCGAGTTTGCGGTCTGGCCCGCTGTGTGGACGGTGACATCGACGCCGCTGCCGAAGCATTACGCGTCGCAGAAGCTTTCCGTATCCACGTCTTCCTGGCCACTTCTACCCTGCACATTGAATCCAAACTGAAGCGCTCGTTTGATCAGGTGCTGGAAATGGCCACGCATTCCGTGAAACGCGCCCGTAATTACACTGACGACGTCGAATTCTCCTGCGAAGATGCCGGCCGTACCCCGCTGGATAATCTGTGCCGCGTGGTCGAAGCTGCAATCAAAGCCGGGGCGACCACCATCAACATTCCTGACACCGTGGGTTACACGACGCCGGTTCAGTTCGGTGGCATCATCACCAATTTGTATGAGCGTGTTCCAAACATTGATAAAGCGATTATTTCCGTTCACTGCCACGATGATCTGGGCATGGCTGTCGGTAACTCCATCGCCGCGATACAGGCCGGTGCGCGCCAGGTTGAAGGCACATTGAACGGTATCGGTGAACGCGCCGGTAACACTGCGCTGGAAGAAGTGATCATGGCGATCCGCACCCGCAGCGACTACATGAACGTTCACACCAACATTAATCACAAAGAAATCTACCGCACCAGCCAGATTGTCAGCCAGATAACCAACATGCCGATCCCGGGCAACAAAGCCATTGTCGGCTCTAACGCCTTCGCACACTCCTCCGGGATCCATCAGGACGGCGTGCTGAAAAACCGTGAAAACTACGAAATCATGACCCCGGAATCCATCGGTCTGAATCAGGTTCAGTTGAACCTGACTTCCCGTTCCGGTCGTGCTGCCGTTAAGCATCGCATGGAAGAAATGGGCTACAAAGAAGCTGATTACAATCTGGATCATCTGTATGCCGCGTTCCTGAAGCTGGCCGACAAAAAAGGTCAGGTTTTCGACTACGATTTAGAAGCACTGGTCTTCATTAACAAGCAGCAGGAAGAACCTGAATTCTATCGTCTGGATAACTTCAGCGTGCAGTCCGGCTCAAAAATTACCGCCACTGCGTCAGTCAATCTGGCCTGTGGCGAAGAAATCATTACCGAAGCCGCTACCGGCAACGGTCCGGTAGATGCCGTGTATCAGGCTATCAACCGCATCACCGGTTATCAGATTGAACTGGTGAAATACCAGCTGAGCGCCAAAGGTCAGGGCCGCGATGCTCTGGGTCAGGTTGACGTGGTCGTCTCCTTCAATGGCCGCCGCTTCCACGGTGTCGGGCTGGCGACAGACATTGTCGAATCCTCCGCAAAAGCGATGGTACACGTACTGAATAACATCTGGCGCAGCAAACAAGTTGAGATCGAAAAACAACGTTTGCAGCAGACAGGTCAGCAACACAACAACATTCAAAATAATCAGGAAACGGTGTGAACATGAGCAAGACCCATCATATTGCCGTCTTACCCGGAGACGGAATTGGCCCGGAAGTCATGGCCCAGGCATATAAAGTTCTGGACGCAGTACGTCAGCGTTTTGGCCTGAAGATCACCACCAGCGAATACGATGTGGGTGGCGCAGCCATCGACAAACATGGCAGCCCGTTGCCGCCAGCGACCGTTGCCGGTTGCGAACAAGCTGATGCGATTCTGTTCGGGTCCGTGGGTGGCCCGAAATGGGAACATCTGCCCCCAAACGATCAGCCTGAGCGTGGCGCATTGTTGCCACTGCGAAAACATTTCAAGTTGTTTAGTAATCTGCGCCCTGCCCGCCTGTATCAGGGGTTGGAAGAGTTTTGTCCGCTGCGTGCCGATATCGCCGCAAAAGGCTTCGACATTCTGTGTGTTCGTGAACTGACGGGCGGTATTTACTTCGGTCAGCCTAAAGGTCGCGAAGGTCAGGGCATGCACGAGAAAGCATTTGATACCGAAGTGTATTACCGTTTTGAGATTGAACGCATCGCCCGCATCGCCTTTGAATCAGCGCGCAAACGCCGCAGCAAAGTGACCTCCATCGATAAAGCGAACGTGTTGCAGACTTCAATTATGTGGCGTGAAGTGGTTAACGAAATCGCTAAAGATTACCCGGATGTCAGCCTGAGCCACATGTACATCGATAACGCGACCATGCAGCTGATTAAAGATCCGTCGCAGTTTGACGTGTTGCTGTGTTCAAACTTATTCGGCGACATCCTGTCGGACGAATGCGCGATGATCACCGGTTCGATGGGGATGTTGCCTTCTGCCAGCATGAACGAGCAGGCGTTTGGTCTGTTCGAGCCTGCGGGGGGGTCAGCCCCGGATATCGCCGGTAAAAACATTGCCAACCCGATTGCACAAATTTTGTCCGCCGCACTGTTACTGCGTTACAGTCTGGGTGCTGATGATGCAGCCAATGCTATCGAGCAGGCGGTTAATAAAGCACTGGAAGCAGGCCACCGCACCGGCGATTTAGCTAACGGTCAGCAGGCGCTGGGTACCAATGAAATGGGCGATATCATTGCCCGCTTTGTGAAAGAAGGGGCATAACATGGCCAAAACTCTGTATCAGAAATTGTTTGATGCGCATGTGGTTTACGAAGCGCAAAACGAAACGCCATTGTTATACATTGACCGCCATCTGGTTCACGAAGTGACCTCTCCGCAAGCGTTTGACGGCTTGCGTGCGATGGGCCGCCAGGTTCGCCAGCCAGGTAAAACCTTTGCGACCATGGATCACAACGTGTCCACGCAAACTAAAGACATCAATGCGAGCGGCGAAATGGCGCGCATCCAGATGCAGGAATTAATCAAGAACTGTGCTGAATTCGGCGTGCAGTTGTATGACCTGAATCACCCGTATCAGGGCATCGTTCACGTTATCGGCCCTGAACAGGGCATGACGTTGCCGGGCATGACGATTGTCTGCGGTGATTCCCATACCGCCACGCACGGCGCATTTGGCTCACTGGCTTTCGGTATCGGGACTTCGGAAGTTGAACACGTTCTGGCGACACAAACCCTGAAACAGGGTCGCGCCAAAACCATGAAAATTGAAGTGACCGGCGAAGCTCCTGTCGGTATCACAGCGAAAGATATCGTTCTGGCGATTATCGGGAAAACCGGCAGCGCAGGCGGCACCGGTCACGTGGTGGAATTCTGCGGTAAAGCGATTGAAGCGTTAAGCATGGAAGGTCGTATGACCCTGTGCAACATGGCGATCGAAATGGGGGCGAAAGCCGGTCTGGTTGCACCGGATGAAACTACGTTTGCTTATCTGAAGGGCCGTCAGTTTGCGCCGAAAGATCAGAACTGGGACGCGGCGGTCGAATACTGGAAAACCCTGAAAACCGAAGATGGGGCGAAGTTCGACAGCGTTGTTACGCTGGATGCGTCTGAAATCGCACCACAGGTCACCTGGGGTACCAACCCGGGTCAGGTGATGGCCGTGAATCAGACCATCCCGGACCCGGCATCCTTTGCCGATCCGGTAGAACGTGCCTCAGCGGAAAAAGCGCTGGCGTATATGGATTTGCAGCCGGGCATTAAACTGACCGACGTGGCGATTGATAAAGTGTTCATCGGCTCCTGCACCAATTCCCGTATCGAAGATTTACGCGCTGCGGCAGCGGTGGCCAAAGGCCGTAAAGTGGCGAACGGCGTACAGGCCATTGTGGTACCGGGATCCGGCCCGGTAAAAGCGCAGGCGGAAGAAGAAGGGCTGGATAAGATCTTCATCGAAGCGGGCTTTGAATGGCGTCTGCCAGGCTGTTCTATGTGTCTGGCGATGAACAATGACCGTCTGGAACCGGGCGAACGTTGCGCGTCTACCAGCAACCGTAACTTCGAAGGCCGTCAGGGTCGTGGCGGTCGCACGCATCTGGTCAGCCCGGCAATGGCGGCAGCGGCGGCGGTCACCGGCCGTTTCGCTGATATCCGTGAACTGAACTGAGGAAAACACCATGGCTAAATTTACCCAACACATCGGTCTGGTGGTTCCGCTGGATGCAGCTAACGTCGATACCGATGCCATCATTCCAAAACAGTTTTTACAGAAAGTCACCCGTACCGGTTTTGGCCAGCATCTGTTTAATGACTGGCGTTTTCTGGACGATGCCGGTCAGGTGCCAAATCCTGATTTCGTGCTGAACAAACCGCGCTACAAAGGCGCGAGCATTTTGCTGGCACGCGAAAACTTTGGCTGCGGTTCTTCCCGCGAACATGCGCCATGGGCACTGACCGATTACGGTTTCCATGCTGTGATCGCGCCAAGCTTTGCCGATATCTTTTACGGTAACTCATTCAACAACCAGTTGCTGCCAATCACGCTGAGCGACGCCGAAGTGGATGAACTGTTTGAGCTGGTGAAAGCTAACGAAGGCATTCAGTTCGAAGTGGATCTGGAAGCGCAGACTGTTAAAGCGGGCGATAAAAGCTATCCGTTTGTCATCGACAGCTTCCGTCGTCACTGCATGATCAACGGTCTGGACAGCATCGGTCTGACCTTGCAGCACGAAGAAAATATCTCCGGCTACGAGAAGAATCAGCCTGCGTTTATGCAGTGATCATTATCTGTAAACGATGAAGAAGGCGGGCCCAGCCCCGCTTTCTTCATCAGCCTTCAGGCATCCCCGAAAGCCTCTGCAAAGTTACCCCTGCATAGTCATCCTGTCTTCAGTTTCTTTGTCACGATTATTTCACTTACAGCGATGGGATCCTGGTACTTGCCTGATAAAAAATCGACTGAACCATAATTTTTTTTCGATGGAATAACAGTAATCATATTCAAAACACTTCTAATATTTTTACTCAACAACGGCGAATGCACAAATATCGGCCACCATTTAATTAGCTTTTCTTAGAAACTATAAACTCCATTAATGGAACAGCCTCTCTATATACTTTTTTAATATATTTAGTAATATCTAACATAGGATAAGAAGAGGATGTTTTAAATAATCCTAAATTGGGATCGAGAAAAAAACATTCCGAAGCACTGTAGCGAAACGCCGCAACGGCATGATAGCCAACCTCACCCGGTACCTCAGAAAACCGGAAAGCAATGATCGCTCCGGTGAGAGGGTAAGCCTGACCAAAACTGTTTACCCCGTTAAATAACATGAAATCATTACGTGTTATCAGACGATACTGTAAACCGGGAACGCCAGTTATTCTTTCCTTTTCTGCCTGACGGAAATTTTTATAATTAACAAAGACCTGATGGCGTCCTGTCTGACGTTTCGGATCCTGCTGGCTCTCCTTGCAGCTCCTCAGATAGCTCTCGTGCCGCCGGTATGAACGTTCAAGCAATAGCCTCAGCTTCGCAGTGTCAGAGGGGATTAAGGCTTTCTTGTCAGGTGTCAGTGGCGTGGAGAACCAACCGGAAAGCCAGCCGGAAAACCAGCCCCCCCTTTGTTGTACCGGCCTTTCTTTTAATATATCGCCCAGCCACGTCAGGCATAACCCAATACAGCAGCCCTCAGATTTTTTCTCATCAATAAATGAATTATATGTTTTCCTGATAAGTACAACTGGAATCATATTTAATACCCTGCATTAGAATTTTAAGAAAGACGATATTATAGAAAATACTTTTCATTAGCCATACAGGTAAAGAGGATGCGAAGCACTTAAAACATTAATCTTTGCAGGATAAAAACAGATATTTCAAAATTATTAAGACGTTGCCGGAACAAGCAAAAAACGGAATATATTATTCAGTTGAATAGGTTAAAGAGCGAATAAATCGCTCATTAACCTTACGTCATTTAAACATCTTTGACTTTATACATCAGCCCGAGCGCCACCACCGCCAGCACAGTTGCCGCCCAGTAGACCGGATAATGGCCGAAGTTTTCCACGATAAAGCCCTGCAGCAACCCCGCGCAAATCACACCGGTGGAAATGCTGTTGGTGAATAGCGTAGTCGCTGAACCTGCCCTTCCCGGCATCAGATCCTGAAAATACAGCATGCCGATCCCCGCCACGATGCCGATGAAAATCGCATTGAACAGTTGCAGGATCATCAGCGCCGCCTTGAACTGAAACGCCACCAGTCCGGCATAGAAAATCACACCACTCGCCACGGCATACAGCATCAGCTTGCGTTTGCCGGTACGTTTCACCAGATATCCGGCCAGCAACATGGCAGGAATTTCCAGCCCGGCCGCCGTCCCCATCAGCAAGCCTGCCAGCCCTTCCGGCAGGCCCAAATCGCTGGTGATGTACAGCGGCATATCAATGACATACATGATATTGCAGGTCCACATCAGCAAAGAAGAAAAGAACAGCAGACGAACATCTTTGTTACGCCAGGCACTGGCATGCACTACTTTTTCGTCCACTGGCAGTTCAAGGCGTGGTACTGAGGGCAGGAAAAACAGGATCATCAGTATGCTGCCGACAAACACCGCTGCCGCACTCAGGTACATTGGCGTAAAGCCGTAGTTCAACGCCACCATGAACGACAGCGGCGGGCCAAGCACCCAGGCCAGCGAGAGCATCGCACGCATCATCGAGCTGAACATCACCACTTCACTGGCGGAGCGATCCGCATGTTCCCGCGCCAGTGCAAAGAGCTGGGGCATCGACGCGTTACCTATCGCTGCCAGCAACACACCGACAGTGATCAGCACCAGATAATCGCGGCTGAAGGCAAAGACCAGACTGTTGCCGATCGCCATCAGGCAGCAGAACATCAGCAATTTCCGCCGGTCGCCTTTGTTATCGGAACGGTTAGCCAGCAGAAAGCTGATCGCGATCCCCGCGATGGCGTTAACGGTATAAAAGAAGCCGACCCACAATGGCCGGACTTTCACTTCATTGGTCAGAAACAGACTCAGCGTCGGCGCCTGTAATGCACCCGCCACGCCGCACAGCAAGGAGACCACCAGAAAGGTGACATAAATACGATTAAAACGAGGTTTTGACATGACGTCGTCCCTGAGAAATGAATGCAGATAAAGCAAGACAGACAGTGTAGCGAAGTTTCAGTCGGTTCTGGAAAATGAGCATAAAAAAACCAGTGAGTTTCCTCACTGGCTGGTGACAATACACCATTACTCAGAAAATCGAATTTAGTCAGACCTGAAGTCACAGTCGCCGGCGGTATTGCTCGTCGTCCATCGTTTCCATATCCCACTGCGTGAGACGGGACAGAATATCCAGACGGTACTGCACCGGTACCCATGACAGCCAGTCTGCATGATTTTTAGAGGCGTTCTTTTTGATGGCTTCAAAATAACGCTGATAGAAACGGGCGTTCAGACTGCGTTTCATGATGATCTCCGGTTGTTCACAACAGGCTTTCGTTGAGAAACAGTATCGGCGTAATATGAGGAAAGATAAATTGATGAAGATCGGCCACGGAGTTCCTCTTTTATGTCCTCATCCCGTTTGCAACAACAGTTCATCCGCTTATGGCAAAGCTGTCACGGTGAAGAAACTGAAACGACATTACAGGCACTGTCAGAAGTCCTGAACTGTTCACGCAGACACATGCGCTCGTTGCTCAGCACCATGCAGGGACAGGGCTGGCTGACGTGGGATGCAGAGGCCGGACGCGGCAAACGATCCACGCTGAAATTTTTGTATACCGGGCTGGCACTCCAGCAACAGCGCGCTGAAGAGCTGCTGGAACAGGACAGCATTGATCAGCTGGTACAACTGGTCGGCGACAAAACCCTGGTGCGCCAGATGCTGCTGTCCCAGCTCGGTCGCAGTTTCCGTCAGGGCAAACATATTCTGCGCGTACTGTATTATCGCCCGCTGATGAATCTGCTGCCCGGCACCATGTTGCGCCGTTCAGAAACCCACATTGCCAGACAAATCTTTAGCGGCCTGACACGCATAAATGAGGAAAATGGGGAAGCAGAAGGCGATTTAGCCCATCACTGGCAGGAAGTTTCGCCGCTGCACTGGCGGTTTTATCTGCGCCCCGCCATTCATTTTCATCATGGTCGCGAACTCGAGATGGCAGATATTATCGCCACGTTTATTCGCCTGAAATCGCATCCGCTGTTCAGCAACCTGAAATCAGTCACGACGCCCACGGCAAATGTCATAGATATCCACCTGAATGAACCCGACCGCTGGCTGCCGTGGTTATTTGGCAATATCCACGCGATGATCCTGCCGCAGGAATGGCAGTCACTGCCTGATTTTGCCCGCCATCCGGTCGGCACCGGCCCTTACGCCGTGGTGCGTAATCTGAAAACACAGCTGCGCATCCGCGCCTTTGACGATTATTTTGGCTTCCGGGCACTGATCGACGAGGTGAATATCTGGGTATTACCGGAACTGAGTGAAGAGCTGGTGCATTCCGGCGTACAGCTTCAGGCCGATGAATCAGGCAAAAGCGAGCTGGAAAGTCGCCTTGAAGAAGGCTGCTATTTCCTGTTATTTGACCAGCGTTCGCCGGTCGGACAATCAGAAGAAACACGCCAGTGGTTGTGCGATTTACTCAATCCCATCGCCTTACTGAATAATGCCGAACCGATTTACCAGCGCTACTGGTCTCCTGCGTATGGCCTGCTGCCACGCTGGCATCACAAAGCGCCCCGGCCACGTCCGCCCAAACCGCAAAACCTGACGCAGGTAACGCTGACATTTTACGGCGAGCATTCCGAACATCAGGCGATCTGCAACGCCCTGCGCCCGTTGCTGGCGGAAGAAGGTATCGAACTGATTATTCAGATAGTGGATTACGCAGTCTGGCACCGCGGCGATGCCAAAAGTGATCTGTGGCTCGGCAGTGCCAACTTCACCCTGCCGCTGGAGTTTTCACTGTTCGCGCATTTCTACGAATTGCCGCTGGCAA
Source organism: Rahnella sp. GSA61A (assembly GCF_019969905.1). Classification (NCBI taxonomy): domain Bacteria; kingdom Pseudomonadati; phylum Pseudomonadota; class Gammaproteobacteria; order Enterobacterales; family Yersiniaceae; genus Rahnella; species Rahnella sp. GSA61A. The sequence continues at coordinate 285,089 of NZ_JAHXYO010000001.1, forward strand.
AGCATTGCTTTAGCGAAGAGATGAACGACGATGCCGCCCTGTGGCACGCCGGGAATTTATCGATGGCGAAATGGAGCCAGAAACAGACGGTCAGCCATCAGATCCATCCCCTGTTCCATCACTGGCTGGTGCTACAGGGGCAACGCAGTATGCGCGGTGTGCGTATGAACACCCTCGGCTGGTTCGACTTTAAATCCGCCTGGTTTGCCCCACCGGACAGTTAATCGGACTATCGCATCGCGCCGTTAATCACTAGAATGACATCCGTTCTCAACGGGGTGCCCGACTTGTTAAAGCTGCGATGTAAACGCCGTGAGCAAGTTTGGCTGAGATTTGAAACCCGTCGAACCTGATCCGGTTAATCCCGGCGGAGGGATTTGAGACTGCGCGATGCTTACTCAAAATCCTTTGCCCTTTCATTTTTTTGGAGCGCAAAGTTGAAAAAATTACTGTCCTGCCTGCTGTTACTTTCTGCACCTGCATTTGCGTCAAAACCTGTTTTGACGGTTTATACCTACGATTCTTTCTCTGCTGACTGGGGCCCCGGTCCCGCCATTAAAAAAGCCTTTGAAGCCCAATGCGGCTGCGAACTGAAATACGTGGCGCTGGAAGATGGCGTGTCTTTGCTCAACCGTCTGCGGATGGAAGGTAAAAACAGCAAAGCCGACATCGTGCTGGGGCTGGATAACAACCTGTTGCAGGCCGCTGAACAAACCGGTTTATTCGCCAAAGCACCGAAAACCAACGCCAGACTGACGGTGCCGGGCGGCTGGAATGACCGCACTTTCGTGCCTTACGATTACGGGTATTTCGCCTTCGTCTACGACAAAAATAAACTGAAGAATCCGCCAAAAAGCCTCGATGAGCTGATCAACAGCGACCAGAAATGGAAAGTGATTTATGAGGATCCACGCACCAGTACACCGGGTCTGGGCCTGATGCTGTGGATGCAAAAAGTCTACGGCGATAAAGCGCCGCAAGCGTGGGAAAAACTGGCGAAGAAAACTGTCACCGTCACTAAAGGCTGGAGCGAGGCTTACGGTTTATTCCTCAAAGGTGAAAGCGACCTGGTGCTGAGCTACACCACCTCTCCGGCATACCATATTGTCGAAGAGAAGAAAGATAACTACGCCGCAGCCGATTTTACCGAAGGGCATTACATGCAGGTCGAAGTGGCGGGCCAGCTGGCAAACAGCAAGCAACCGAAACTTGCTGAACAGTTCATGAAGTTCGTCACCACGGAAGATTTCCAGAAAGTGATCCCGACCGGCAACTGGATGTATCCGGTGGTGAATACCCCGCTGCCTGACGCTTTTAAACAACTGACGATTCCGGCCAAATCTCTGCAATACAGCGCACAGGATGTCGCTACTCATCGTTCACAATGGATCCAGGCATGGCAGAACGCCGTCAGCCATTGATCCCTCGCTGGCTGTTGCCGGGCGTCATCGCGTCACTGGCTATGTTGCTGGTGGCAGTACTGGCTTTAGGCTCTCTGTGGCGTCATGCGCCACAGATAAGCGGCGCATCGCTCTGGCACGATCCTTATCTCTGGCATGTGATCCGCTTTACTTTCTGGCAGGCGCTGCTTTCAGCGCTTTGCTCGGTGCTGCCCGCAATTTTGCTGGCACGTGCGCTGTTCCGCCGCCGTTTCCCCGGCCGTCAGCTGTTATTACGTTTATGTGCGATGACGCTGGTCTTGCCGGTTTTGGTGGCGGTGTTTGGCATTCTCAGTGTCTACGGAAGACAGGGCTGGCTGGCGCAAATTTGCGGCTGGCTGGGCATGGATTACCGTTTCTCGCCGTATGGTTTACAGGGCATTTTGCTGGCGCACGTCTTTTTCAATCTGCCGCTGGCAGCGCGGCTCTTAGTGCAGGCACTGGAAAATATCGCCGTTGAGCAGCGCCAGCTCGCCGCACAACTCGGCATGAATATCTGGCAGCAATTCCGCTTTGTGGAATGGCCTGCCATTCGCCGGCAGATATTCCCCGCCGCCGCCTTAATCTTTATGCTGTGTTTCGCCAGCTTCGCCACGGTGCTTTCACTGGGTGGCGGTCCGCAGGCAACGACCATTGAACTCGCCATTTATCAGGCGCTAAGTTACGACTACGATTTAAGCCGCGCCGCCACGCTGGCCCTGATCCAGCTGTTTTGTTGCCTGGCGCTGGTGTTGCTCAGTCAGAAACTCAGTCAGGCGTTGCCTGTGGGCCAAACGCATTCTCAGCGCTGGCGTAATCCTGATGATTCCTGGCTGCGGCGCATCGCCGATGCCGTACTGATTGGCCTGGCGTTGTTGCTGATCCTGCCGCCGTTACTCGCCGTCATTACCGATGGCATAAACCGGGCAGCGGTCGGTGTTTTGCAACAACCCGCGCTCTGGCAGGCATTATGGACATCCGTGTGTATCGCGCTCGGCAGCGGATTATTGTGTGTGCTGCTGACCATGATGCTGCTGTGGAGCAGCCGCGAACTGCGGTTACGCAAGAGAAATAGCTGGGCGCAGGCGATGGATCTGAGCGGCATGCTGATCCTCGCGATGCCGGGTATTGTGCTGGCGACCGGTTTCTTCCTGTTGCTCGGCGATACCACCGGTTTACCACAATCGCCGTGGCCGCTGGTGATCCTCACGAATGCGCTGATGGCCGTACCTTATGCATTAAAAGTGCTGGATAACCCGATGCGCGACGTGGCAGAACGCTACACGCTGCTGTGTCTTTCGCTGGATATGCATGGCTGGCAGCGGCTGCGCCGGGTTGAACTCAGCGCACTGAAACGCCCGATTGCACAGGCACTGGCTTTCGCCTGTGTACTTTCTCTGGGGGATTTCGGTGTGATTGCCTTGTTCGGCAACGAGAATTTCCGCACCCTGCCGTTTTATCTGTATCAGCAGATTGGTTCCTACCGCAGCCAGGACGGCGCGGTGACGGCGCTGTTATTACTGCTGCTATGCTTCCTGTTATTCACCCTGATTGAGAAACTGCCGGGCCGCCATGCTGACGCTGAATAAACTGACGTATTTGTACGAACATCTGCCGATGCGCTTCGATTTACAGATCGACGCCGGTGAACGTGTGGCAATCCTCGGCCCGAGCGGCGCCGGGAAAAGTACCCTGCTGAGTCTGGTCGCCGGTTTTCTGGCACCGGTCAGCGGGCAGATCCTGCTCAACGGCGCAGATCACAGCGTGACGCCACCGGCAAAACGTCCGGTGTCGATGTTGTTTCAGGAAAATAATCTGTTCTCGCATCTGACGGTGCGTCAGAACATGGGGCTGGGATTGCATCCGGGGCTGAAACTTACCGCGCAGCAGAAGCAGGAACTGGAAGAAATTGCCCGACAGGTCGGGCTGACTGAATGTCTGGACCGGCTGCCATCGCAACTTTCCGGTGGCCAGCGTCAGCGTGTCGCGCTCGCCCGTTGCCTGCTGCGCAGTCAGCCGGTTTTATTGCTCGATGAGCCCTTTTCAGCACTCGATCCGGCACTGCGCAGTGAGATGCTGACGTTGCTGGATAAGGTATGTGAGCAACGCCATCTCACGCTGCTGATGGTGTCGCACAATCTGGATGATGCGGCACGGATCGCGCCGCGCACGTTGCTGATCGTCGATGGCCGGATTTTTTACGACGGGCCGACGCAGGCACTGACCGACGGCAGTGCGCCGCAGGCCAGCGTGTTGGGGATAATGCCGGGGATCAGCGGGTGATCACTTGCCACAGCAAATGACCATAAACCGGCATCATCGGCTGTTCGCTTAACATCACCAGACTCACTGCGGTTGCGACCAGACTTAGCACACAGACGATGCGCAGACGCGCTAAGGGCAACCATTTTGTCATCGCATCAGGTGAAGCTTTGCCCGAACGGAACCAGCGCCACAGCAACCAGGCACTCAGCCAGATCAGCACCACGGCGGCAAACAGCATCCATTTGAAGACCGAGCTGTTGTGACTGGCCGGAATATCAATGGCCACGCCCGCCAGAATGCCCGGCAGGAAATACACCGGTGGCCAGGTGATGCAGCCAATAATATTCGGCGGTGCAAATTTGTAAGGCGGAAGGTTCAGCATACCGGCAACCATCGGCACCAGCGGGCGTGTTGGTCCGATGAAACGCCCGATAATCACCGTCGCAAAACTATGGCGATCCAGCGCATAACCGGTTTTATCCAGTAATAACTGGTAACGTTTGAGGAAGCGCCAGCGATGCAGCGGCTCCTTGAAACCGCGGCCAATGAAATACGAGGCCCAGTCGCCGAAGAAACATCCCAGCCCCGCCGCCAGCCAGGCTTCGTACAACCCCACCTGACCGCTGCCGATCAACGTCCCGAGCGTCGCCATCATGACGGTACCCGGCAGGATCAGGCCCACCAGCGCCAGCGACTCGAAGAAAGCCACCACCGCGACGATAATTAATGCCAAGCCCACCGACTGAGCGACCAGATGTTGTAGATAGGCTTCCATATCTTCCCAGAATTCAGTTGCGCCAATTGCGCAGATAAATGAGACAAGTGTGAGTTTTCTGCATTCTCATTGTAGTAAATACATCAATCGGCTGAATTGTCAGCGCATGAACTATCACAGTCAACCGGGTAATTGTATGCGTATTTGGCAGAAACCTGAGCCATAGACAAAGACTGTATAAATAACCATACTCTGTTCTGATTCCTTATCTGTTCATCTTTACCGTTCCGAGGCGCTTATCACTTCCACCTTTGTCCGTCCCGCTTCTGCTGCCACTGACACCCCGCCGCGTCAGGGATTTGTGCTGACCCGCCACTGGCGCGACGCGCCGCGCGGTACCGAGGTGGAATTGTGGCTGGCGACCGACGAAGGTCCGCAGAAAGTGCGCCTGCCTTTACAGGAATCGGTGGCGTTTATTCCGGCCGAACAACGCGCGGCGGCGGAGCGCATTCTCATTGATGAAAAAAATATCAGTCTGCGTCCGTTGCCGTTGCAGGATTTCCATTCCCGCGCCGTTCTTGGGCTTTACTGCCCGCAACACCGGCAGTTAATGCGGATTGAAAAATTGCTGAAAGAAAATGGCGTCAGTGTTTTCGAAGCGGATATCCGCCCGCCGGAACGCTTCCTGATGGAACGCTATATCACCGCACCGGTGTGGTTCAGCGGTAAACCGGGGCCGGACAAGCTGCTGATGGACACCAAAATGAAACCGGCGGAGGACTACCGCCCGCCGCTGAAACTGTGTTCTCTGGATATCGAAACCAGCGGCAACGGCGAGTTGTACTGCATCGGGCTGGAAGGCTGCGGGCAGCGCCACGTGTATATGCTCGGCCCGCCGAACGGCGATCCTAATGCTCAATTTGATTTCAACATGGTTTACGTCGACAGCCGCCCGCAGTTGCTGGAAAAACTCAATGAGTGGCTGGAAATCTATGATCCCGACGCCATTATCGGCTGGAGCGTAGTGCAGTTTGACCTGCGGGTTTTACAAAAACACGCTGACCGCTACAAAATCCCGCTGAAATTCGGGCGCGGCGGCGGTGAACTGGAATGGCGTGAACACGGTTTCAAACAGGGGCACTTTTTTGCTGCCGCTGCGGGTCGTCTGATCATCGACGGCATTGAAGCACTGAAATCGGCGTTCTGGAACTTCAACTCGTTCAGCCTGGAATTCGTCTCGCAAAGTTTATTAGGCGAAGGCAAAGCCAGCGATAATCCTTATCAGCGGCTGGCCGAAATCGAACAACGTTTTCGGGAAGATAAACCGGCGCTGGCACGCTATAACCTGAAAGACTGCGAACTGGTGACGCGTATTTTTGCCAAAACTGAACTGATGCCGTTTTTGCTGGAACGCGCCTCGGTCACCGGTCTGGCCGTGGATCGCAGCGGCGGTTCAGTGGCGGCCTTTACCCATCTTTATTTACCGCGCATGCACCGAGCCGGTTACGTCGCGCCCAATATGGGCGAATTGCAGGGCGAAATGAGTCCCGGCGGTTTTGTGATGGATTCGCGTCCCGGTTTGTACGATTCGGTGCTGGTGCTCGATTATAAAAGTCTGTACCCGTCGATTATCCGCACCTTCCTGATCGACCCGGTCGGACTGGTCGCCGGGCTGCAACAACCGGACGATGAACATTCGGTGCCGGGTTATCGCAACGCCCGCTTCTCGCGGGAAACACATTGCCTGCCGGAAATTGTCCGCCAGATCTGGATGGGGCGCGAAGAAGCCAAGAAGCAGAAAAACAAACCGCTCTCGCAGGCACTGAAAATCATCATGAACGCGTTTTACGGTGTGCTCGGTTCGAGCGGCTGCCGCTTCTTTGATCCGCGTCTGGCTTCTTCTATTACCCTGCGCGGGCACGACATTATGCGTCAGACCCGCGAACTGATTGAAGCCGAAGGTTATCAGGTGATTTACGGTGACACTGATTCCACCTTTGTCTGGCTGAATAAAGCCCATTCGCAGGAAGACGCCGACGTTATCGGCCGCCATCTTGTGGAGCGGGTTAATGCCTGGTGGAAAGCCCATCTGCAACAGGAATACGGGCTGGAAAGCGCACTCGAGCTGGAATTCGAAACCCATTATCAGCGTTTCCTGATGCCGACCATTCGTGGCTCGGAAACCGGCAGCAAAAAGCGCTATGCCGGGCTGGTGAATGACGCCGACGGTGAGCACATCGTTTATAAAGGGCTGGAAACTGTACGCACCGACTGGACGAAGCTGGCGCAGGAATTTCAGCAGGAGCTGTATCAACGCATATTCCACCGCCAGCCATATCAGGATTACGTGCGCGAATATGTCGCACGCACGCTCAGTGGCGAGTTTGATGACAAACTGGTGTACCGCAAACGCCTGCGGCGCAAACTGAGTGATTATGAAAAAAACGTGCCGCCGCATGTTCGCGCCGCGCGGCTGGCCGATGACTATAACGCGCTGCATGGCCGGGCAAAACAGTATCAGAATGGTGGCTGGATAAGCTACGTGATGACCACTTCCGGCCCGGAGCCGCTGGAAAACCGTCAGTCACCTGTCGATTACGATCACTACATCGAGCGTCAGCTCGAGCCGGTCGCCGATGGCATTTTACCTTTCCTTCACGATGACTTTGCTACACTGATTACAGGTCAGATGGGCTTATTTTAAACAAAAGAAGGCGCAGCTCTTGTGATTCACAGGTGACGAAACGCTTACCTTCCATTACCATAGCGCCCTTTCCCATTTCTGAATCATCCTCACACAGTGAATTACTCCGCGCCTCCGGGCGGGGAAAGAAAACTATTGCCCGTGAAACCTCTCGGGCTGAACAAGCATTGCGCAGTCGCCGTATACAGAGCACACAACACAGAGAGAAATTATGCCGTTTACATTAGGTCAACGCTGGATAAGCGATACGGAAAGCGAATTAGGATTAGGAACCGTAGTCGCGCTGGATGTGCGCATGGTCACCCTGCTTTTCCCCGCCACCGGTGAAAACCGTTTGTATGCCCGAAATGATTCCCCGATCACCCGCGTGATGTTCAACCCCGGTGATACCATCAGCTGTCACGAAGGCTGGCAGTTGCAGGTCGAAGAAGTTGTTGAAGACAAAGGTCTGTTGACCTATATCGGCACCCGTCTGGACACAGAAGAAACCGGCGTTGCCATGCGCGAAGTGCTGCTCGACAGCAAACTGACCTTCAGCAAACCGCAGGATCGTCTGTTCGCCGGTCAGATTGACCGTATGGACCGTTTTGCCCTGCGTTTCCGCGCCCGTAAATATCAGCGTGAACAGTTCCGTCTGGAATTCGGCGGTCTGCGCGGTATGCGTGCCAGCCTGATCCCACATCAGTTGCACATCGCTTATGAAGTCGGTCAGCGCCATGCGCCGCGCGTTTTACTCGCCGATGAAGTGGGTCTGGGCAAAACTATCGAAGCGGGCATGATTATTCATCAGCAACTGTTGTCCGGCCGTGCCGAACGCATACTGATCGTGGTGCCAGAAACCCTGCAACACCAGTGGCTGGTAGAAATGCTGCGCCGCTTCAATCTGCGCTTCTCTTTGTTTGACGACGATCGCTACGCTGAATCCATCCACGAAGCAACGAACCCGTTTGAAACTGAACAACTGGTGATCTGTTCCCTTGATTTCGTGCGCCGCAATAAATCCCGTCTCGAGCAGTTATCCGATGCGGCCTGGGATATGCTGGTGGTCGACGAGGCCCACCATCTGGTGTGGAGCGAAGACGCGCCGAGCCGCGAATATCAGGTTATCGAACAGCTTTCCCTGCAAATCCCGAGTGTTCTGCTGCTGACCGCTACGCCGGAGCAACTGGGACAGGAAAGCCACTTTGCGCGCCTGCGCCTGCTGGATCCGGACCGTTTCCACGATTACGAAGAATTCATCGAAGAACAACAGCAATATCAGCCGGTGGCTGATGCCGTGACCCTGTTACTCAACAAAGAACCGCTGACGCCGGAAGCGCTGGCGTTGCTGGGTGAAAGTGTCGGCAATGCCGATACCGATGCCCTGCTGACCGCCGCCAATAAAGGCGACGAAGCCGCAGCGAAACAGCTGGTTTCCATGCTGATGGACCGTCACGGTACCAGCCGCGTACTCTTCCGTAACACCCGTAATGGCGTGAAAGGTTTCCCTGAACGTCATCTGCATGCAGTGAAACTGCCGCTGCCGACGCAGTATCAGACCGCGATAAAAGTCTCGGGCATTATGGGCGCGAAGAAAACCGCCGAAGCCCGTGCGCACGACATGCTGTATCCGGAACAGATTTATCAGGAATTTGAAGGCGAGAACGCCACCTGGTGGAACTTTGATCCGCGCGTCGAATGGCTGCTCGGTTATCTGACCGCCAACCGCGACGAAAAAGTACTGGTGATCTGCGCTAAAGCCGCCACTGCATTGCAACTGGAACAGGTTCTGCGGGAGCGTGAAGCGATCCGTGCTGCTGTGTTCCACGAAGGTTTGTCGATCATCGAACGTGACCGCGCCGCCGCTTACTTTGCTTCCCAGGAAGAAGGCGCGCAGGTTCTGCTGTGTTCTGAAATCGGCTCCGAAGGCCGTAACTTCCAGTTTGCCAGCAAGATGGTGATGTTCGACCTGCCGTTCAACCCGGATCTGCTGGAACAGCGTATCGGGCGTCTGGATCGTATCGGCCAGCAAAACAATATCGACATCATGGTGCCATACCTCGAGCAGACCGCGCAGTCGGTACTGGTTCGCTGGTTCCATGAAGGTCTGGACGCATTCGAACATACCTGTCCGACTGGCCGCACCATTTACGACAGCGCTTATGAGCAACTGATTGCGTTCCTGGCGGCACCTGCCGCGCAGGAAGGTCTGGACGAGTTCATTCTTACATGTCGCGCCGAACATGACGCGCTGAAAGAGAAGCTGGAAAATGGCCGTGACCGCCTGCTGGAGATGCATTCCAACGGTGGCGAACGTGCTCAACAACTGGCGAAGGAAATCGGCGAGCAGGATAACGACGTTAACCTGGTCAACTTTGCGCTGAACCTGTTCGATATCGTCGGCATCAATCAGGAAGATCGCAGCGATAACCTGATCGTCCTGACGCCGTCTGATCACATGCTGGTGCCGGATTTCCCGGGTCTGCCGGAAGACGGTTGCACCGTGACCTTCGATCGTGAACAGGCGCTCTCGCGTGAAGATGCACAGTTTATCAGCTGGGAACATCCGATCGTGCGTAACGGTCTGGATCTGATCCTTTCCGGTGATACCGGCAGTTGTGCGGTATCGATCCTGAAAAACAAAGCGCTGCCGGTCGGTACCTTGCTGGCGGAACTGGTTTACGTGGTGGAATGTCAGGCGCCGAAGCATCTGCAACTGACCCGTTTCCTGCCACCGACACCGGTGCGTATGCTGATGGATCGTAAAGGCACCAATCTGGCGGCTCAGGTTGAATTTGAGAGTTTTAACCGTCAGTTGAATGCCATCAACCGTCACAACTCCAGTAAACTGGTGAATGCCGTGCAGCAGGATGTTCACGCCATGCTGCAACAGGCAGAAGCGGAAATTGCCGATCAGGCGCGCGCCCTGATTGAAGCAGCGAAAGTGGAAGCTGACGAGCAACTGACCAAAGAACTGGATCGTCTGAAAGCGCTGAAAGAAGTGAACCCGAACATTCGCGATGACGAACTGGAATCGGTAGACTCTAACCGTAAGCAGGTGCTGGCGAATCTGAACGATGCCAGCTGGCGTCTGGATGCGATCCGCCTGGTGGTGGTCAGCCATCAGTAAGCCCGACGGGATGCAGCCGGTCTGCATCCCTTATTTATTTCAACCTGAATGCAGACTGAAACCGCTATGAGCGAACATCAACCGACTATCCCTGAACCGTCGAAAACCCGGCCGCTGGAGAATTACAATCCGCCGACCGATCCCTGGTTACAGGTGATTTTTCAGGATGAACACATCATGGTGGTCAATAAGCCGAGCGGGCTGCTTTCCGTGCCGGGCAAGCTTGCCGAGCATCAGGACAGCCTGATGACGCGTATTCAGCAGGAATTTCCTGAGGCTGAGTCCGTCCATCGTCTGGATATGTCCACCAGCGGCGTGATCGTGGTGGCGCTGACTAAAGACGCTGAGCGTGAACTTAAACGCCAGTTCCGCGAACGCGAAACCAAGAAAGTGTATATCGCGCGGGTCTGGGGACGGGTTGAAGAAGATTACGGCATTATCGATTTGCCGCTGATTTGCGATTATCCTAACCGGCCGAAACAGAAGGTCTGTCACGAGACCGGCAAGAAAGCGCTGACGCAGTATGAAGTGATGTCATGGGATGATGACGGCACAACGCGGGTGAAACTGCGGCCGATTACCGGACGTTCGCACCAGTTGCGCGTGCACCTTCTGGCGCTCGGGCATCCGATTCTGGGCGATAAATTCTATGCCCATCCGCAGGCGCTGGCAGCGGCCGGTCGTTTGCAACTGCACGCACAGGAATTATCGTTTTATCATCCGATAACCGATGCGCCGCTGGTATTTAACTGCGAGCCGGATTTTTAACCATTCAAATAATACATTTTTCTTCAATCACTATTAAGTAATATGTATTACATTACCATCGTGTTGTTTTATCAGAATTTACCTTGCCAAAAAATATAATATCGGCTTCCTCACCTATTCCCTTCCCTGTTAATTCGCCCCGCACGCCTGATAACATCCCGCCCTATTTATTCAAATTTAATTATTCACCCTTCAGGGAAGACGACATGAAATGGAAACCAAAGCTGCTCAGCAGCCTGATTGCATTGGCGCTTTTTGATGCCGATGCCGGTATCATGCGTGAAGATGTTGCGGTTCAGGACTACCGCGACTTCGCAGAGAATCTGGGCAAATACACCGTCGGTGAAGAAAACATCGAAGTCTTTAAGATGGATGGTACGTCCGCAGGCATCCTGAATTTCCCTATGCCCGATTTCGGCGCAATTAACAGCTTAGGTTTTGCGACAGTCATCGCCCCCTCTTATGTCGTCAGCGTTGCTCACAATGGCGGTTATACCGCTGTCGATTTCGGTAATAAAGCAAAATATAAAACTTCCTATAAATTAATTAACCGAAATATTGACCCTCAATATCTCACCTGGAATAAAGATTTCCATGTTCCACGTTTAAATAAAGTCGTGACCGATGCCGCGCCGGTACCCACCGTGGATACTCAGGATGTGCGTAAGAACCGAGAACGCTATGTTTATTTCGCGCGAGCCGGTGCCGGAACACAATATCAGGTCGACCCCGTCACTAAAAAACCCGTTTATATTACCGGCGCTTACGAATGGAAAAGCGGCGGCACCGTGGTCAACCCAATCTTTGAACCGTCAAGATTACGCTGGGTTAACTACGGGCCGCCTGATGCACGTGCTCAGCCATTCAGTTCAGCGATACAAGCAGGCGACAGCGGAAGTCCGTTGTATGTTTATGATAACGTAGATAAAGAATGGAAAATCTTCGGTGTTTCCCCATGGGGAGGCACAGGAAAAACAGGATATGAATACACCAGTTATACGCTGGATATGCAGCTCAATTTTATGAACAAAGTGATTGCTGCTAATACCGATCCTGATGTGACCGACGTGGCAGCAGATGGCGATATTCATTGGACTGCGGCCAATATTACGCAAGGCGAAAACAGCTGGCAGTGGCACGGTGTTGATAAGCAACTCCCTTCGCAGGCCAGCAATGAAGAACTCGATGCCTCAAAAGATCTGCGCTTTGCCGGTGATGGCGGCCTGATCGTACTTGATAGCGCCGTCAATCATGGTGCCGCAAAACTGCAATTCTCGAACGATTACCGGGTGGTGTCGGCTGAAGGTGCGAACAGCACCTGGGTGGGCGGCGGGATCGAAGTCGATGCGGATAAAACCGTTGACTGGGAAGTGAACGGTTTAGCCGGAGATACTTTACATAAAATCGGCGAAGGTACGCTGTACGTCAATGCCGTGGGGAATAATGGCGGCGCGCTGAATGTCGGCGACGGGCTGGTGGTGTTAGCCCAGCAGGCCAATGAAGCCGGGGAGCAAAAAGCCTTCTCCAAAGTCACCATTGTCAGCGGTCGACCGACCGTGCAGATCGGCGGCGAAAACCAGATTACCGGCAGCGACATTTACTTTGGTTATCGCGGCGGCAATCTTGATCTCAATGGCTATGACATGGCTTTCAGCAGCATCAATCACAGTGATTCCGGTGCGGCCATTATTAACGGCAATGCAGACCAGCTCAGCACCCTGACGCTGAACAACAGCAGTAACCAGACCTTCGTCGGCCATCTCGGCAGTCAGGAAACGGCGTCGAATTTAAACGTCGATTATGCAGCGGACTCTTCCGCAGGCTTCTGGGAACTGGCGGGCGGTGCTGACCTGAATCAGCTCTCCGTGCAAAATGGCATTCTGAGACTGGCGGGTCGCCCGACTCCGCACGCCGGTAATGTAGTGTTCAGTGACGACTGGATTGATGAAACCTATACGATAAACAATGTGGATGTGGCCAGCCGTGCCACCCTGCGCGTTAACGAGCACGCCACACTGGATGCCAACGTGAAGCTCAACGAGCTGGCAAACATGATGCTGAACAGTAAATCGCATCTGAGCGGCAAGGTGGAACTGGCTTCCGGCAGTATGATTTCTGTTGATCAGACAGACAGTAAAACCACCAGCACCGACGGCAATAATGACGTGGTGATTGACGCCACTATTTCCGGTAACGGAACCCTGAAGAAAATGGCGCCGGGCGCGCTGTACATCAACAGCGAGAATACGTTCACCGGTGCCACCAATATTTACAGCGGCGCGCTGATCCTCAACGGCTCCCTTGCGTCCACCGTCACGATGGAGAAAAACACGGTGCTGGCCGGTAACAACACCGTCGCCGATCTGATCCTGAAAGATGATGTGCAGCTTCTGCCACACTGGCCAGCCGAAAACGAAAGCGAGAGCGATACATTTGTCGCGGCCACGCAAACCGTTAACGGCACAATGGCGGCGGGCAGCAATAATCTGCTCAGCCTGCGCACGCATTTCGATCCGGCTTTCACACAAACCGACAAGCTGCTGATCAACGGCGACATGGTTTCCTCTGCACCGGTGAGTGTTCAAGTCACACCGTCAGGGGCGGGTTTCTTCACCGATACGGATAATGATGGCGCGGCGGATAATCAGGAAGGCGTGTCGCTGATCCAGGTGGCCGGTAAGGCAACCAAAGACAGCTTCAGACTGGCGGGGGAATACGTGGCGCGCGGCGCTTACGCCTATAACCTGTATGCCTTCGCACCGGGCCGCAGCTCTGAAGAACAGCGTGAAGTGGCAGGCAGCGGCGATCAGTTCTGGGATTACCGTCTGCAAAACAACATGCTGACCGAAGGCGACAATACGGTACCGGTCGATAACACGCCGGTTCCGCCAGTACCGACGCCGGATGATGAAGACGATGGCGAGGACGACGATACACCGGTTCCTGAACCAACGCCGGATGAAGGTGATGACACGCCGGTCCCGCCGGCACCGACGCCAGATGACGATGATAGCGGAAAAAATACGCGTCCGGCCGTTACGCCGCAGGTGCCTTCTTATCTGTCTTTACCTTCCGCCCTGCTGAGCTACAACAGTCGCGTGAGTGAAACCTTCCGCAATCAGGTTCTGGCACAGGATGATAAGAAACAGAATCTCTTCTTCCAGTATCTCAACGGAGAAGACAACTATCATTCAGCACTCGGCTTTATGGATTATGGCTACGACTACACGCAGAAAGAAGAAGGCTGGCTATTGGGTGCCAAAGTGATGCAACTGGGTAACGACACCCACTCGCTGGCACTCAGCCTTGGCCTTTCCAGCGCTAATCTGGATGTCACGCCGGATGCCGCCGACGGCAACAGCAAAACGCAATACACCACCTGGGGACTCTCTTCACTGCTGTCGTATCAGTATGTCAGCGGTTTAACGGTGGATGTAGCTTCGGACGTCGCCATCTATGACGGCAATGTATCGACTGACCTACGCGGCAGTGACGTGGCGGATATCAGTGCGACCTCCTTCGGTGGCTCTGTGGATGTGGGATATAAAATCCAGGCGGGCAATCATGTGCTGACACCATTAGTTGGATTTGGTATTCAGCGCCTGCAAGTCGATGATTTTACGGATATTGATAATACGAAGGTTCATTATGACGATATCACCCGTCAGACTGCCCGCTTAGGGATGCGTTACCGCTACGACTGGGATACCGCAAATGCTGGTAAATGGGCGATTACGGCGAATACATTGTTCATTACAGATCTCAGAGACGATGCGTCAGTGGACATCGGAGTCACCTACAGCGACGTCAGCAACAGCTTCCACAGCGGTGCTGCAGGCAGTTCCGGGATGCTAGACCTGGGGATTATCAGCAATCCGATGCCGAATGTGTCACTGAATACCGGTGTACAGTATCAGCACAGGCTGGAAGATGAAGGGGTAGATTATTGGCAGGCTGTGGCAGGGGTGACGTTTAAGTTCTGACACCTGACACAAGGCTGTGTCCCACAAAGCAAAAGGCGCTCTGAAAGAGCGCCTTTTTAATGATGACGTTATTTAAAGCCTTTTTCACGTTTGATCAGGTCATACGCCGCCTGAATCGCCTGTGCTTTTTCCTTCGCCATTTCCATCATTTCAGGCGGTAAACCTTTCGCCACCAGTTTGTCAGGATGATGCTCGCCCATCAGTTTGCGGTAGGCACGTTTAATGGTCGTTGCGTCGTCGGTGGCATTCACGCCCAGCACTTTGCAGGCATCTGCCAGCGTCGGGCCTTGCTGCGTCTGGTGATAACCGCCGCCATACGAGCGCCCCCCCTGCTGGTGACCGCCAAACTGCTGGCCGCCTTCCATCATGCGCAGGAACTGATCGAACTGCATCCGTGAAATCCCAAGCTCTTCAGCAATCACGTACAACACTTCGCGTTCATTGGGATGCAATGAACCGTCGGCGTACGCGGCCTGGATCTGGATTTCCAGAAAAGTCCGTATCAGGTCAAAACGACCAAAACACGCAGTGCGCAGTTCGCGCATTTTCTCACGCAAGGGATAGTCAGCTTCTTTCCCGTCGCGAAAAGCGCGTTGTGCGGCTTCGCGCTGCTCGCCGTGCAACTGCATACGTTCCATGTAAAGACTGGCGATCTGAATATCCGCCTCGGTAACTCTGCCTTTTGATTTAGTCAGATTTCCCATCACCTCAAACGTGGTGCGGAAAAAGATGGTTTGACGTGTCTGCTGATCGGCAAAATACCCTCTGCGTTTCGCTGAACGCGCGGTATCAAACATATGCCCTATCAGCAGCCCTGCTACAATTCCCCAGAAGCCTAAACCGGACCATAAGCCCAGGATAAGTCCGAGCAGTTTTCCCCAATACTGCATATACTCCTCAATTCGCCATGCCGTCGCTTAAAAATTGCTTTATCATAACCGGCATTTATCGTTGTGCCTAACGGCAGCAACGTAACAGGTGGGATTTAACACTAGCGCAACCATGATGAGTGAGATAGTCTCTGACCGTTTGCCGGCATGATGCCTCTGATGACGGAACACCATTTTACGTATGAAAAACAGACGTCTGAAAACACGCTTACCGACAATGCTGGCCGCCACAATCTGGTCAGTATTGTACAGTCACGGCGCAATGGCCGATCTCGCAGCACAATGTATGCTCGGCGTTCCGACCTATGACAAACCTTTGGTGCAGGGTGATCCTAATTCACTGCCTGTGACCATCAACGCCGATAAGGCGACCGGCAATTATCCTGACAGTGCGCTGTTTAGCGGCAACGTTAACGTTGTTCAGGGCAACAGCACACTGGATGCTGATCAGGTTCAGCTTAATCAAATTGCCAATCCCAATCAGCCGACCCCGACCCGAACCGCTACTGCGACCGGCAACGTGCGTTATAACGATAACCAAATCAAGCTGAATGGCCCGAAAGGCTTTGCGAACCTGACCACCAAAGATACTGATGTTCAGGATGGCGACTACCAGATGGTCGGCCGTCAGGGACGTGGTCAGGCTGACAAAATGAAGCAGCGTGACAACAACCGTTACACCATCATGGATAACGGTACATTTACCACCTGTCTGCCTGGCGATAACAGCTGGAGCGTCGTCGGTTCCGAAGTGATTCAGGATCGTCAGGAAGAAGTGGCTGAAATCTGGAATGCCCGCTTCCATATCGGTCCGGTGCCGGTGTTCTACAGCCCGTACATGCAGTTGCCGATTGGCAATAAGCGTCGTTCCGGTTTCCTTATCCCTAATGCTAACTACAGCAGCAATAATGGCGTTGGTGTCACCGTTCCTTACTACTGGAACATTGCGCCAAACTACGATGCCACGATTACGCCCAATTACATGAGCAACCGTGGTCTGCAACTGCAAAATGAATTCCGCTACCTGACCGTTGCCGGTGCGGGTCTGATGGAATTCGATTATCTGGGTAACGATAAGAAAATCGATCAGCAGTATGTCGAAGATGAAAACCGTACCAGCGATAAAACCAAGCGCTGGATGTATTACTGGCGTCATGCCGGTGTATACGATCAGGTTTGGCGCTTCAACGTCGACTATACCAAGGTCAGTGACCCTTATTACTTCACCGATTTCGATTCGAAATACGGTTCCAGTACTGACGGCTATTCCACGCAGAAATTCAGCGTAGGTTACGCGAACCAAAACTGGGATGTCACACTGGCCAGTAAGCAGTTCCAGGTGTTCTCAGATTTCGGGAACGCCAACGCTTACCGTGCACAGCCACAGCTGGATATTAACTATTACAAAAATGATGTGGGCCCGTTTGACCTGCATCTGTACGGTCAGGCGGTGAAATTCACCAGCGTGAACCCTGACAACCCGGAAGCAGTGCGTACACACTTCGAACCGACTATCAGCCTGCCACTCAGTAATGGCTGGGGAAGTCTGGATAACGAAGTGAAGCTGATGACAACCCACTATCAGCAGGATATTCCGGACGCGTATTACGATAGCAATCCGAATACCAAACTGCGTTCATCCGTGAACCGTACGATGCCTGAGTTTAAAAGCGACGGCAAAATGGTGTTCGACCGCACGATGGACTGGAACAGTGACTACACCCAGACCCTCGAACCGCGCGTGCAGTACCTGTATATCCCTTACCGCAATCAGAGCTCGATCAATACCTATGACTCGACGCTGTTACAGTCCGACTACACCGGCCTGTTCCGCGATAAAAGCTACAGTGGTCTGGACCGTATTGCCTCTGCAAACCAGGTGGCGAGCGGTTTAACGACCCGTATCTATGACGAAAATCTGGAAGAGCGCTTTAATGCCTCTGCCGGTCAGATTTATTACTTCCAGCCGCCACGTACCGGTGACGTTGATAGCGTCCTGGATAAAAATGATGATACGGGCAGCCTGGTGTGGGCCGGTGACAGCTACTACAAAATCAACAATTTCTGGGGTATCCGTGGCGGCGTGCAGTATGACACCCGTCTGGATGCGCTGGCTTTAGGCGATGCCGTGCTTGAGTACCGCGCAGACTCAGAAAGAATGATTCAGCTGAGTTACCGTTACGCCAGCCCGGAATATATTCAGGCAACGTTACCTAACGTTACCAACCCGGGTTATCAGGACGGTATTTCGCAGGTTGGCGGCATCGCCAGTTGGCCGATTGCTGACCGTTGGGCAATCGTGGGGGCGTATTATTACGACACCAAAGCACAGCAGCCAGCCGATCAGCTTATTGGTTTGCAATACAACACATGCTGCTGGGCTATCAATGTGGGTTATGAACGTAAGATCACCAGCTACGATACGGTTAAGTCAGAAAGTAAATATGACAATAAGATTGGTTTCAATATTGAACTTAGAGGCCTGGGTAACAATCAAACCCTCGGAACGAAAGAAATGTTGGCCAGCGGCATACTGCCTTATCAACGCGCTTTCTAAGCCCGAAACACGATTCATTTCGTGAAGACACGACGAATTCAGTGAACTTGAAACCCGCGCTTGCGGATTAGACAAATGGAAAAAGTATGAAGAACTGGAGAACACTTCTCCTCGGCGTGACGCTTTGTGCCAGCACTGCGTTTGCTGCCCCTCAGGAAGTTGATAAAGTTGCCGCCGTCGTTAACAACGGCGTGGTATTGCAAAGTGACGTTGATAGCTTGTTTAATTCTGTAAAACAGCAGGCACAGCAGGCTAAACAGCAGTTGCCGGATGATGCGACTCTGCGTCACCAGATCCTCGACCGTTTGATCATGGATCAGATCCAGTTACAAATGGCGACCCGAATGGGCATCACGCCAACCGATCAGGACGTGGATAAAGCCATTGCAGGTATTGCACAGCAAAACAACATTTCTGTTGATCAACTGCGCAGCCGTCTGGCTTATGACGGAATGAACTACAGCACTTACCGTACGCAGATTCGCAAGGAAATGATCATCAGCGAAGTACGTAACAGTGAAGTGCGTCGCCGTGTCACCATACTGCCTCAGGAAGTGGATCAGCTTGCCAAACAGGTTGCGGCGCAAAACGGCAGCGGTGCTGAATTCAACCTCAGCCATATCCTGTTGCCACTGCCAGAAAACCCAACTCAGGATCAGGTTGATTCTGCAGAACAGCTGGCGAAGAAAATTGTTGCTGATCTGAACAATGGTGCGGACTTTGGCAAACTGGCTATCACCTACTCGGCTGATTCCCAGGCACTGAAAGGCGGCAACATGGGCTGGGGCAAATTGCAGGAACTGCCTTCCCTGTTTGCTCAGGCGTTAAGCACCGCTCAGAAAGGCCAGGTCATTGGCCCGATTCGTTCTGGTGTTGGTTTCCACATTCTGAAAGTGAACGATATCCGTGGCGACAATAAAACGGTTTCTGTCACCGAGGTTCACGCCCGTCATATCCTGCTGAAACCTTCTGTCGTAATGACGGATGCGCAGGCGCGTGCGAAGCTGGAACAGGTTGCGGCTGATATTAAGAGCGGTAAAGCCACATTCGCTGATGAAGCCAAACAGCTTTCTCAGGATCCTGGCTCTGCTAATCAGGGCGGCGATTTAGGTTGGGCGTCACCAGACATGTACGATCCTGCGTTCCGTGATGCGTTGATGAACCTGAAAAAAGGTGAAATCAGTGCACCGGTTCACTCTTCGTTTGGCTGGCACTTGATCCAACTTATCGACACCCGTCAGGTTGATAAAACAGATGCGGCACAGAAAGAACGTGCTTACCGCATGCTGTTCAACCGCAAATTTGCGGAAGAAGCCCAGACGTGGATGCAGGAACAACGTGCTGAAGCGTATGTGAAAATTATGGATGGGAATGGAAAATAATACTTCCGTGACAAAATCTGTGGTCATTACCCCCGGCGAACCGGCCGGGGTTGGGCCGGATCTGGTACTGGCGCTGGCTCAGCAGGCATGGCCTGTTGAGTTAGTGGTCTGTGCCGATCCGGCCTTACTGCTTGAACGTGCTGAGAAACTCGGCCTGAATATCCGCTTACGCGATTATCAGAGAGCGCGTCCGCCAGAGCCTCAGGCTGCGGGCACATTGACCATTTTGCCTGTTAAACTCGCCGTCCCGGTGACCGCAGGTAAACTTGATGTGGCTAATGCGCCCTACGTGGTGGAAACGCTGGCACGTGCCTGCGACGGTGCTATCAGCGGTGAATTCGCTGCACTGATCACCGGCCCGGTTCAAAAAAGCATTATCAACGATGCCGGAATTCCCTTCATCGGCCATACCGAATTCTTTGCTGACCGCAGCCATTGCGACCGTGTTGTGATGATGCTGGCAACCGAAGAGTTGCGCGTTGCGCTGGCGACCACGCATTTGCCTTTGCTGGCAGTGCCTGGCGCGATTACCCGCCAGTGTCTGCATGAAGTCATCACCATTTTGCATCATGATCTGAAAACCAAATTTGGTATTACCGAGCCGCAAATTTATGTGTGTGGCCTGAATCCACATGCCGGCGAAGGTGGCCACATGGGGCACGAAGAGATCGACATTATCATTCCTGCCCTGGACGAACTGCGCCAGCAAGGGATGAATCTCATCGGCCCGCTGCCCGCTGATACGTTATTCCAGCCTAAATATCTGCAACATGCCGATGCTGTTTTATCGATGTATCACGATCAGGGCCTTCCGGTGCTAAAATATCAGGGATTTGGTCGCGCAGTGAATATCACACTCGGCCTGCCTTTTATCCGGACTTCCGTTGATCACGGTACCGCCCTTGAACTCGCCGCCACCGGCACCGCCGATGCGGGCAGTTTCAAGACAGCAATAAATCTCGCCATTCACATGGCAAATAACAGCAACGATAAATAACAACAATGAATAGTAGAGTCCACCAAGGTCACTTTGCCCGTAAACGTTTTGGGCAAAACTTCTTAACCGATCAGTTTGTTATCGATAGCATCGTGTCGGCCATTCACCCTATGCCGGGCGAGGCTGTCGTTGAAATCGGTCCCGGTCTGGCGGCGTTAACTGAGCCTGTTGCTTCGCGCCTGGACAGCATGACGGTCATCGAACTCGACCGCGATCTGGCAACACGTCTGGAAAATAACCCTAAGTTTCAGGGCAAACTCCGGGTCATCCAGTCTGATGCGATGAAAATCAATTTCGGCGAACTGTCTGAAGAACTTGGTCAGCCACTGCGTGTCTTTGGTAACCTGCCGTACAACATTTCTACGCCGCTGATGTTCCATTTGTTCACTTATACCAACGCCATCAAAGACATGCATTTTATGTTGCAGAAGGAAGTGGTAAACCGTCTGGTTGCAGGCCCGAACAGCAAAGCGTATGGTCGTTTAACGGTGATGGCGCAATATTATTGCAACGTGATCCCGGTTCTGGAAGTTCCACCAGAATCCTTCACACCGGCGCCTAAAGTGGAATCCGCTGTGGTACGTTTAGTGCCGCATGAAGTGATCCCGTATCCGGTGCCTGATATTCGCATTCTGAGCCGTCTGACAACGGATGCTTTCAACCAGCGTCGTAAAACAGTGCGCAACAGCCTCGGCCACCTGTTCACTCCTGAACAAATGACCGAACTGGGTTTAGATCTCAGCATGCGTGCTGAAAATATTTCTGTAGAGCAATTCTGTAAACTGGCTAACTGGTTGTCCACACGACCTAAAACCCCGGAACTTCAGGAGTAGCGTTATGCTTAATTCGCCCCGCGTTTGTGTTCAGGTGCAAAGTATCTACGTTGAGTCACAGTCGATACCCGAAGAAGAACGTTTTGTCTTCGCTTACACCATCACCATCCGCAATCTGGGGCGTTTTAATGTGCAACTGCTTCGCCGTTACTGGCTGATAACCAACAGTAACGGTCGCCAGACTGAAGTCCAGGGTGAAGGGGTCATCGGTGAACAACCGCTGATCCTGCCAGGCAATGAATTTTACTATACCAGCGGCGCTATTTTAGAAACGCCACTGGGCACGATGGAAGGCCATTATGAAATGGTCGCACAAGACGGTGAAACCTTCCGTGTGCCTGTTCCGGTCTTCCGCCTCGCCATCCCTACGCTGATAAATTAATCCTCATGTCGACATATCTTATTGGTGATGTTCACGGCTGCATCGATGAACTCAAGGCGCTATTGGCGCAGGTGGATTTTAATCCGCAAAACGATGTCCTGTGGCTGACGGGTGATTTAGTCGCCCGCGGTCCGTCCTCGCTCGAAGTGCTGCGTTTTGTCAGCGGTTTGGGGGATTGTGTCCGGATGGTGCTCGGTAACCACGATCTGCATCTGCTGGCGGTTTACGCGGGGATCAGTTTCAACAAACCGAAAGACCGCATCACGCCCTTGCTTGAAGCCGAAGACGCTGACGAACTGATCAACTGGTTGCGCCGCCAGCCGGTACTGCAGGTTGATGAAGATCTGAAGCTGGTCATGGCCCACGCAGGGATCACGCCGCAATGGGATCTCGACACCGCTCAAATGTGCGCCCGTGAAGTGGAAGCCGTCCTGAGCAGCGATACTTATCCGCTGTTTCTGGATGCGATGTATGGCGATATGCCGAACAACTGGCATCCTGAACTGACGGGTCTGGCGCGTTTGCGTTTCAGCACCAATGCTTTCACCCGCATGCGTTATTGCTTCCCGAACGGACAACTGGATATGATCTGCAAAGATATCCCGGAAAACGCGCCGAAGCCGCTGAAACCCTGGTTTGATATTCCGGGGCCTTTACAGGAAGCAGGCTACAGTATTGCGTTCGGACACTGGGCATCACTGGAAGGGAAAGGCACGCCGGAAGGCATTTATGCGCTGGATACCGGCTGCTGCTGGGGCGGTGACCTGACCATGCTGCGTTGGGAAGACAAAACCTACTTCGCCCAGCCTTCAAACCGCCAGAGCGAAAAACAGCACTCTGAAATCCCGAAAGCCGTTTGATCAAACAGCGGACATTCAGACAGCAAAAAGGCACCTGCAAAGGGTGCCTTTTTATTGTCACACGGCTCGCGCAGCCGTAGGATCAGGCGCGGCGATCAAGGATTTCGAAGCAATAACCATGAGAGTTCTGCTCATCCGCATCGTGGAATTCGCTGAATGTGCTTTCCCAGTCATCCGGCTCATAATCAGGGAAATGTGTATCCCCTTCGACTTCGGCATCAATGTGAGTCAGATATAAACGATTGGCCTTCGGCAGCAGTTGCTCATACACGCGGCCGCCCCCCATCACCATCACTTCTTCCACATCGCCGGCAGCCGCCAGCGCAGCGTCAACAGACGTTACCCAGGTCACACCTTCATGCTCGCCCGGTTTAGAGCTGATGACAATATTCAGCCGGCCAGGCAACGGGCGTCCGATTGACTCAAACGTCTTTCGCCCCATGATGACGGGTTTGTTGAGCGTATTACGCTTAAACCAGGCCAGATCACCAGGTAAATGCCAAGGCATAGCGTTTTCCATGCCAATAACGCGATCGGTCGCCAGTGCGGCGATCAGGCTAATAATCATTGTGAAGCCCTGTGTAGAAAAAGGATTTGTGCGTGACCCCAAAAAAGAGCTGCCACTATACGGAAAGCCCCATCAGCCGTCGATAGGGAGACCCACGCTTTACAAAGATATAAGAGAGCTCTTACCCTGCCGGGATATTCCCCGCCAAAAGTAGCGGTTCCGGCGGTAAAGGACGCTCAAAAGCAGGAAGGTACCGCCGTAATCCAGTCGAAAATGCTGAAGCGCTCACCTGCTTTTTTGCATGGTAGCTCCACGTTGTACAACAACGCTTACACACCGGGGCGTTTACGGTACAGCCACAATCCCGGTAACGATAATCCGATAGATAATGCCCCGACGATAAAACTGGCTTTCAGAAAATTGGTGAGTGCCGTCGATAGCAATGCTTCGCTGTAGCCCAGATGCGAAATCTCCACGACTGAGATCATCGCCGTGTAGGCAGAAATGCCGGGGAACATCGGTATAACAGCGGCAACGGTGAAAACTTTAGGATGTGCCAGTAACCAGCGTGACCATCGAATGCCCATAATGCCAATCAGTATAGCTGCCAGCAGGGAGGCCCATTCGATGTTTATCCCGCCGTGGATCAGCAACATCCGCGTGCCATGGCCAACTGCGCCGAGCAGTGCGCAATAACGTAATGCCCGCGGCGGCACATTAAACACCATCGCAAAGCCCAGTGCGGGCACGGCAGCGAAAAGCATATCCTGAATCAGTGCCCATAAAAGGCTCATGACCACCCCCGTAAACCCCACAATGCCATTGCCATGACCACACCAATGCAGGTCGCCAGTGTCAGCAGGCTGGCCATAGTCCAGCGCGCCAGTCCGGTGTTCACATGCCCTTTGAACATGTCCGCCACGGCATTAATCAGCGGAAAACCCGGCACCAGCAATAACACGCTGGCAGCCATTGCGACGTTTGATGACTGCTGAAAAATGCCCAGCCGCAACAGCAACCCTGAAATGGAAGTCGCCACGAATGCCGTGCAGCAAAAGTTGATGAGCGGATTCATATGCCGTGCAGTAAGGCTCTGGCGTACGGCCATGGCGACGCCGCTGGCAAAAAAAGTGACAATGAATGCATCCCAGCCGCCACCATTAAGTTTGCTGAAACACCCGCAGGAGAGCGCCACCATCAGGATCATCAGCCAGCGCGGATACCGCAGCGGTTTGATTTTTTGCAGGCGTTTTGCCACCAGTTGACTGTCGAGCAGTTTATGCTCGGCCAGGATCACCGTATGTTGGACTTGTGTCACAACCTGCATGTTGATCCCGCGGTCAACATTTTTACGCGTCGAGGTCAGACAATAACCGCCGCTTAAGGTGCTGAGCACAATGGCATTGGCGGAAATCGAGCTTTCCACCCGGTCCATTCCCAGCGCGACGCCAAGCCTCGCCGACAGCTGTTCGACCAGCATACTTTCGGCACCATGCTGCAACAGCATCAGGGCACATTCGATGCACAAACGGGTAATTTCACGTTGATGATGCGCCTCGGGGCTTTCACGCACCGGGTATTCTATGACCGGATCCTGCATACCATTCACCGCCCGCAAAAAAAGCAATAAGAGTGATTTAACTTACTGAGGATTGGCGTATCATGCCGCCTTCTTTTGTTCCGAACATTGACGACGGTTATTTTCATGCTTGAAACCACCCTTTTTGTTGCCAGTATCGCCTTCCTCGGCATGCTTTCTCCCGGTCCCGATTTCTTTCTGGTCATCAAAAATGCGGCCCGCTATCCGCGCATCGCGGCACTCATGACGTCACTGGGTGTTATTTGTGGTGTGATTACGCATATGTCTTACTGCGTGGCCGGTCTGGCAGTGGTGATCACCACCACGCCGTGGTTATTTGATTTACTGAAATACGTCGGTGCGGCTTATCTGATCTGGGTCGGTATTCAGGCGTTGTTTTCGCGCAGCAACAGCAAAATGAACCTCGACGGACTGGAGCCACAGCAGGTAAAACTACGCACCGCGTTCGTGCAGGGTTATCTGTGTAACCTGCTCAATCCAAAAGCGACACTTTTCTTCCTGGCGATGTTTACGCAGGTCTTGCAGATTAACTCCACCTTCGGTGAAAAGCTGTGGTACGCCTCTATAATCGTCGGTTTGTCGGCCATTTGGTGGCCTTCGCTGGCGTTACTTATCCAGAGCCCGCCGGTGCGTCGTGGTCTGGCGAAAGCGCAGAAACTTATCGATAAACTGCTGGGCGGTGTACTGATCGGTTTGGGCATTAAAGTCGCACTGAGCTGAGTTCAGAAAGAAAAAACCGGTGCATCAGGCACCGGTTTTCTGTTTTAACGGCGGCTTAGCCCTTCGCTTCAATCACCTCTTTCTCAGGCGCTTTTCCGTCAATACTGCCACGCCAGCCCTGTTGCTGACCAGAAGCCAGACGCTCCTGATCCTGCTCGATAGCGGCTGTCAGCATATCTTTCGCACGCTGCATGCTGGCGATACGGAACTCAGTATCTTCGTAATTCTCGATAGTAGCCTCCAGCATTTTCAGGTTATAGCGGCGGAACAGATCTGCCTTCTCGCGGGCTTCATACGCATCCAGCCCCAGCGCCTCCAGCACATCGCGGCCGACGCGCAAGGAGCCTTCAAACAGTTCACGTTCCGGCGCTTCGACACCCAACTGACGCAACTGATACCAGTGATCGACATCACGGGCGCGGGCAATCACTTTCAGATTCGGGAAATGCTCTTTCGCCAGCGCCGTCAGCTGAAGGTTGGCTTCCACATCGTCGATGGCATTAATCAGAACCTTCGCCTGCGCGGCACCGGCGGACTCCAGCAAATCAACGCGTGTGGCGTCGCCGTAAAACACTTTGGTGCCAAATTTACGCAGCGTTTCGATGTGATCCGGATCGTGATCCAGGACCACCGTGTGGACGTTATTTGCCAGCAGTAAACGACCGGCAATCTGACCAAAGCGCCCGAAACCGGCAATAATTACCTGCGCGTTCTCATCATCAATGGTGTCATGCGGACGGTCATCCTTCGGCGCATTGCGCTCAAGGCGCGCGGACAGTACCAGCAGCAATGGCGTCACCGCCATGGAAAGCGCCACGGCCAGCGTCAGGGCTTTCGACCATTCTACCGGCAACACACCTGCCATTTGAGCGGTGCTGAAAATCACAAACGCGAACTCACTGCCCTGCCCGATTAAGATGGCAAACAGGCCGCGCTGCTTTTTCGGCACACCCAGCCACGGCGCAACCAGCCACAACAAGGCGGCTTTCAGCGCCATAAAACCGACCAGCAATGTGGCAATAAGCAGCGGCTGATGGACCAGCGTGCCGAAGTCGATAGACATGCCGACGCCGATAAAGAACAGCCCGAGAAGCAGCCCCTTGAACGGCTGAATATCACTTTCCAGCGCGTGACGGTATTCAGAACTTGCCAGCAAGACACCCGCCAGAAACGCGCCCATCGCCATCGACATACCGGCCATTTCCAGCAGAATACCGAAGCCGAATACCAGAAACAGCGCAACGGCACTGAACACTTCACGCATGCCGGAGCGTGCCACGAAGTGCAGCAAGGGCCGCGTAACATAGCGCCCGAGCAACACCACCAGCACCAACGCACCGACCACTTTTGCCGCTGACAAACCAAAACTCATCAGCGTTGTGGCTTCGCCGGTGCTCGCCAGTAAGGGGATCATCGCCACCAGCGGGATGGCGGCGATATCCTGGAACAGCAACACCGCAAAAGCGCTGCGGCCAATGGGTGAAGCCGTCAGGCTGCGCTCACTCATCGCCTGCATGGCAATGGCCGTTGAAGAAAGCGCCAGCGTCAGGCCGATCAACAGGGCGATTTTCCAGTCCAGTCCGAGGAAATAACAGAATGCGCTGAGCACTGCGCCGCAGCCCACCATCTGAATGCTGCCGCCGCCGAAAACCGAGGCACGCATCGTCCACAACCGTTTGGGATCCAGCTCAAGTCCGATGACAAACAGCATCAGCACCACGCCGATCTCCGCAAAGGTCAGAATTGATTCGGCATCAGAGACCAGTTTCAGCCCCCACGGGCCGATAATGCAGCCCGCAATCAGGTAACCGAGCACAGAACCCAGACCCAGACGTACCGCAATCGGCACAAACAGCGCCGCCGAGCCGAGATAAATCAGGCCTTCAATCATCAGGTTATGGTTATCCAAGGCTCACCTCCGGCGGGCAGCCTTCTTTCAGACTCAGGCAGGCGGTTAAACGGCGACGATATTCTTCTCCCGCCGCTTTCAGCGCCACTTCATCGCAAATGAAGGTGTTGTGCACGGCGAAATACGGCAGCCAGTGCATGCCGCAATAAATGGCTGTCGCCTGTAACGGCTGCGCCAGCACGTCAAAATCGGGGTGATCACCCAGCTCGAAATGGTGCTCGTTACCGCCGGTCGTTACCGCCCACAAGCAATGTTTGCCATTTAAGGCATTGCCTTCATGGCCGTACGCCCAGCCGTGCTCGAGCACTTTGTCGATCCACAGTTTCATCAGTGGCGGCAAGCTGTACCATTGGAGCGGATGCTGGAAGACCACCAGATCTGCACGTTCAACGGCTTTCTGTTCAGCGGCAATGTCGATATTGAAATCGGGATAGAGGTCGTAGAGCGAACGCACTTCGACGTTGGGCAAATCACTGACTGCCGACAGCAGCCCCTGATTGGCTCTTGAATGGCGCGGATAGGGATGGGCGTAAATTATTAAAATCATCTGTGAACTCATATCGACAAAATATGCATTCATCATAAAGTATTTTTAACATTTATTAACTGCCGTAAATACGATGAAAAACAGGGCCCTCAGGCCCTGTCGATTTACATGAAAGGATTCACGGACAACTGACTGCCCCGAGATCCAGCCAGTTGTCACCTGCAACCGGCGTGACACCCCGAGTCCAGACCTTCGCTTTCCAGTTATGGCCGCCGTAAGTGGCCATTTCCCCCTGAACATAGGTGGCCGCATTGTCGTAAGGCAATGTGATATTGCTGACGAGTTGCCACTGATCGCTGCTGCGCGATGGCGGGTTGTTTTGTGTCCAGTATTTCGCCTTCCATATCAGCTGGTTGTAGCTGACGGCATCGCCGGTATTGTAGATTTTGCTGCTGTCCCAGGCAGGCACTTGCGCCGCCGCAGGATCCGTTGTCACACCACACCCGCCCGTGCTCGCCGGGTTAACCGTCAGTTGTAAGCTGGCAGACGTGGATGATTTTCCATCGCTGACCATCACACTGACCGGATACACTGTGCTGCTGGTGACCGCCGGAGCGGTAACGTTGATGGAGCTGGTGGTCAGCGAGCTGGCGCTCAGACCGGCGGGCAACGTCCACTGATACGTGAGCGGATCGTTATTGGCATCCGTCGCCTGTGCCACCAGCGCGAAGGTATTACCTGCCGTTACAGCCATGGTCGCTGGCAACGTCACTACCGGCGGCTGGTTCGCCTGAACCGCCGAGTTTGTCACCTGAACCTGCGCCGTGGCGCTCAGCCCTTGTGGATCGGTCACTTTCAGCTGGAATACCCACACCTGATCTTGCGCGGTAGTAAGGACGTTAAACTGCGCTTTGGCTTTGTCTGCATTGGTCAGCGTCACCGCAGGCCCGGAGACTTTGGTCCACAAATACGTCAGGGCTGCATTTTCCGGATCACGGGAAGCAGAACCATCGAGCGTCACTGTCAACGGACCGGTCACGTTCTGATTTGTCCCGGCACTGGCCAGCGGCGCAAGGTTCGTCGTGCCGCCGCCGGTGCCATTCCCTAAGCCTTCATGCATGGCATTTAAAATATCGCCATTATCCGCATCAATTTCCCATGCAAACAGGCCACCCAGCTGATTAGCCAAAACATATTTACCTTTCGCGACCACTGAACGGTTGTCGTCGTAAGTGATCAAATCGCCGGTGGAAGGCTTCCACAAATACGGTGCTTCAGCTGCGGCATCATACTTGTACTGCCAGTCACTGTTGGCTTTAAGTTTCGCCACCTGACGGTAATCAAGAATGCCATTTTCCCAGGTACCGGCGGTCGGGCCGGTCGCGGTCCCGGTGAAAGGATCGTTATTCTGGAAATTCTTCACCCCCGTCCAGCCGCGCCCATACATGGCCGCACCCACTACAATTTTGCCCGGCGTCACGCCCTGTGAAAGCAACGCCTGCACGCCATGATCGGTGGTGTAATCGGTATCGGGTTTCGAGGCGGAGCCGTACAACGCAGTTTGGTGTCCCAGCGTCGTCAGTGAGAAAGCGCCATAGAAGTCATAGCTCATCAGGAAAATATGATCCATATACTGCTGCGCGGCGCTGTAATCCACGTTATCAATTTTGTCCCGGCCTGCACTGATCGCCGAACTCAGTTCATAGGTTTTTCCGGTTTGGGCGGATAATTCATTGAGCATAGTCCGCAGCTCTTTCATCAGCTGCACATAGGTATCTCCATCCGCCGTGCTGCCCAGTGCAGGATTTTCACCGCCACCGCCCGGAAATTCCCAGTCGATATCCACACCGTCGAAGAATTTCCAGGTTTGCAGAAACTCCTTCACCGAGGCCACAAAAACATCCCGCTTCGCTTTGTCTTTCATGAAATAGAACGGGTCGGATAGCGTCCAGCCACCGATGGAAGGGACAATTTTCAGATTCGGGTAGGCTTTCTTCAGCGCCATCAGCTGGCCGAAATTGCCTTTGTAAGGCGCAGAATATTCACTGACACCTTGCTGAGGCATTTGCACTGCAGCCCAGGGATCATGGATCGCGACTTTAAAATCCTGACGCCCTGCACAGGCGCGTTGCAAGGCCTGAAAACTGCCCTCAATGCTTTTTAAGCTGTCGTTAATCCCATCCCCGCCGCAAATCGGCGTAAAGCCGTACAGGATATGAGTCAGGTTCTGCGCAGGGATTTTATCCACCGGGAACCCGCGACCGTACACGCCCCACTCGACAAAATAAGCGCCTACGACCTTGCCGGATTTATTGTTATAAGGCTGGTTGTTTTCCTTCAGCGTGCTGGTCAATGGTAGCAAATGGCTGCCATCGGTATCCGCCACTACAATTTGTTTGGCGTCACTGGTGGTACAGCCTTCGCTGTTACATAACGCAACCTGCAACTGATAGCGCCCGCCTTTATTGACAGCAAACGTGGCGCTGCCCGTTGCGCCGGAAGGGCCGCTCCAGACCTGCGCACCGTTCAGTAACACTTTGGCCGTCTGCCCTGCATCGCCGGTCCACAAATTCCAGGTGACGGTGACATCCGCCGCATTCTTTACAGTGACCAGTTGATTGTAGGCCGAGGCGGACTGATTGATATCAATGATGGCAAAGGTGGTTTCATCCGCACCGAGTGTCGGCTTTCCGGGAAGTGCCGCCTGTGAGACCGGCGCAAGAACCGCGCCGATGAGTAAAGCCAGAAGGGTGACAGGTGTTTTGTACATGTGAAATTCCTCATTTTGACTGAAAGCGCTGCAAGAAGGGTTAATTCTCGATGTGAACTAACCCAAGCTCCGAGTATAAAATCAGGAACAAAAACATAACAATAATTAAACATTAAAACATCATGACACCCATCACATTAACACAAAATATCGATCTAAAATAATAACTTATGATAAATTCACTTTCATATGAAGACTTTCATACATAAAAAATATAATTTTAATGATAAACATATTTAATGATTATATTTAACATTCTAGCCAAACACATATAAAAAGACGCCCGCCCCTTTCGGGAACGGGCGTCTTAACGACCGGATGGAAACAGCGGAGACTTATTTGCTGATTTTGGCGTGCATTTCCTGCACTGAAATTACCTGTTCAGTCGGGTCAGAAGATAATGCCATTGCCGTCGCGAAACCACCGTTCAGCGTAGTGTCGTAATGCACTTTGTATTGCAGCGCACTGCGACGGATAAGCTTGGAGTCTTCAATCGCCTGACGACCCGCCGTGGTGTTCACGATATACACATATTCGCCGTTCTTGATACGGTCCTGAATATGCGGACGGCCTTCATGCACCTTGTTGACCAGACGCGGGTTAATCCCGGCTTCGCCCAGCACTACCGCAGTACCGTGAGTCGCATCCAGCTCGAAACCGCGTTTCAGCAGTTTCGCAGCCAGATCCACCACACGGCCTTTGTCGCCTTCACGAACCGACAACAGTGCGCGTCCGGCTTTCTTCATGCCGGAGTTGCTGCCCAACTGCGCTTTGGCAAAGGCTTCTGCGAAGGTACGGCCAACGCCCATCACTTCACCGGTAGAACGCATTTCCGGCCCAAGAATCGGGTCAACGCCAGGGAATTTGTTGAACGGCAACACCACTTCTTTCACGGAGTAGTAAGGCGGGATGACTTCTTCGGTAATGCCCTGCTCTGCCAGAGTCTGACCTGCCATCACGCGCGCGGCGACTTTTGCCAGCGCCACACCGGTCGCTTTGGACACGAACGGAACGGTACGTGCAGCACGCGGGTTGACTTCAATCAGGTAGACTTCGTTGTTCTTCACGGCGAACTGGACGTTCATCAGGCCGCGAACGCTCAGCTCGAAGGCCAGTTTCTCGACCTGCTGACGCATCACATCCTGAATCTCTTTGCTCAGCGTGTAGCACGGCAGCGAACATGCAGAGTCACCGGAGTGAACGCCCGCCTGTTCGATGTGCTCCATGATACCGCCAATCAGCACGCGCTCACCGTCGCAGATAGCATCAACGTCAACTTCTACGGCGTCGTCAAGGAAGCGGTCCAGCAGAACCGGTGCGTCGTTCGACACGCTGACGGCGTTCTGGAAGTAACGGCGCAGGTCGATTTCGTCGTATACGATTTCCATCGCGCGGCCACCCAGAACATAAGACGGACGTACCACCAGCGGATAACCGATACCCGCAGCTTTCTCAACAGCCTGTTCGATAGTCGCGACTGTGGCGTTTGCCGGTTGTTTCAGGCCCAGACGGTTAACCGCCTGCTGGAAACGTTCACGGTCTTCGGCGCGGTCGATTGCATCCGGGCTGGTGCCAATAATTGGCACGCCAGCGGCTTCCAGTTCACGCGCCAGTTTCAGCGGAGTCTGGCCGCCGTACTGAACAATCACGCCTTTCGGCTGTTCGATACGCACGATTTCCAGCACGTCTTCCAGAGTGACGGATTCGAAGTACAGGCGGTCAGAGGTATCATAATCGGTAGACACAGTTTCCGGGTTACAGTTAACCATGATGGTTTCGTAACCGTCCTCACGCAGCGCCAGCGAGGCGTGTACGCAGCAATAATCGAACTCGATACCCTGACCGATACGGTTTGGACCACCGCCCAGCACCATGATTTTTGGCTTATCATTGGTCGGGTTAGATTCACACTCTTCTTCATACGTGGAGTACATGTAGGCGGTATCGGTAGAGAATTCCGCCGCACAGGTATCAACACGTTTGTAGACCGGGTGCAGGTTGTATTTGTGACGCAGTTTGCGCACTTCGCTTTCTGACACGCCGACCAGTTTAGCCAGACGCAGATCCGCAAAGCCTTTACGCTTGAGCATGCGCAGGTAGTCGTGGGTCAGAATGTTGAAGCCGCCCTCGGCCACTTCATTTTCCAGTTTCACCAGCTCTTCAATCTGCACCAGGAACCAGCGGTCCACGTTGGTCAGGTTGAAGATGCCGTCAACAGACATCCCGGCACGGAAGGCATCAGCGATATACCAGATACGCTCGGCACCGGCTTCTTTCAGTTCACGACGAATTTTGGTCAGCGCTTCCGGATCATCCAGACTCACTTTCGGGTCGAAACCGCTCGCGCCGACTTCCAGGCCGCGCAAGGCTTTTTGCAGAGATTCCTGCTGTGTACGACCAATCGCCATCACTTCGCCGACAGATTTCATCTGCGTGGTCAGACGGTCGTTGGCACCGGCAAATTTCTCGAAGTTGAAGCGAGGAATTTTAGTCACAACGTAGTCGATAGACGGTTCAAACGACGCTGGCGTTTTGCCGCCGGTGATATCGTTCATCAACTCATCGAGGGTGTAACCCACCGCCAGTTTCGCCGCCACTTTAGCAATCGGGAAACCGGTCGCTTTGGAGGCCAGGGCTGAGGAACGGGAGACACGCGGGTTCATTTCGATAACAATCAGACGACCATTTTTCGGGTTCACCGAGAACTGAACGTTGGAGCCACCGGTTTCTACGCCGATTTCACGCAGCACCGCCATCGAGGCGTTACGCATGATTTGGTATTCTTTGTCGGTCAGGGTCTGCGCTGGCGCCACGGTGATGGAGTCACCGGTGTGGATGCCCATCGCATCGAAGTTTTCAATGGAGCAGACGATGATGCAGTTGTCGTTTTTATCACGCACCACTTCCATCTCGTACTCTTTCCAGCCAATCAGCGACTCATCAATCAGCAGCTCTTTGGTCGGGGAAAGATCCAGCCCGCGTTCGCAAATCTCTTCGAACTCTTCACGGTTGTACGCAATACCGCCACCGGTGCCGCCCATAGTGAATGACGGACGGATGATGCACGGAAAGCCAACGTCAGCGGCAACCGCCAGCGCTTCTTCCATCGTGTGTGCAATACCGGAACGTGCGGTGTCGAGGCCGATTTTTTTCATCGCCACGTCGAAACGGCGACGATCTTCAGCTTTATCAATGGCGTCTGCGGTCGCGCCAATCATGGTCACACCGAATTCTTCCAGCACGCCCTGACGTTCCAGTTCCAGTGCACAGTTCAGTGCGGTCTGGCCGCCCATCGTTGGCAGCACGGCATCGGGACGTTCTTTTTCGATAATTTTGCGCACAACTTCCCAGTGGATCGGCTCGATGTAAGTCGCATCCGCCATTTCAGGGTCAGTCATGATCGTTGCCGGGTTGGAGTTCACCAGAATGACGCGGTAACCCTCTTCACGCAGCGCTTTACACGCCTGTGCGCCGGAGTAGTCAAATTCACAAGCCTGGCCGATAACAATCGGGCCGGCGCCCAGAATCAGGATGCTTTTTATGTCTGTACGTTTTGGCATTTTTTATTCGCTCCTGTTATCTGGCGTTGTTTGTGCGAAAAGCTTCAATCAGTTCGATAAAGTGGTCAAACAGCGGTGCCGCATCGTGCGGGCCTGGGCTCGCTTCAGGGTGGCCCTGGAAGCTGAACGCCGCTTTATCGGTACGGTGGATACCCTGCACCGTATGGTCAAACAATGATTTGTGCGTCACGCGCAGATTGGCTGGCAGGCCGGATTCATCAACCGCAAAGCCGTGGTTCTGTGCGGTGATCATCACGATATTTTTATCGAGATCTTTTACCGGATGGTTACCGCCGTGGTGGCCGAGTTTCATTTTCACGGTCTTCGCGCCGCTGGCGAGTGCCAGTAACTGATGGCCGAGGCAGATGCCGAAGACCGGTATGTCGGTTTCCAGGAAGGTTTTGATGGCGGCGATGGCGTAATCACAAGGCTCCGGATCGCCCGGGCCATTGGACAGGAAGATGCCGTCCGGATTCATTTTCAGGACGTCTTCTGCCGGAGTCTGTGCAGGAACGACCGTCAGGCGGCATCCGCGATCCACCAGCATGCGCAGGATATTGCGTTTCGCGCCGTAGTCATAAGCCACCACGTGGAATGGCAAGTCTTCGGCTTTTTTTGCTTCAGGCAGTTCGCCTTCCAGAGTCCAGCTACCTTGTTGCCAGCGGTAAGATTCCGTCGTGGTCACTTCTTTCGCCAGATCCATGCCTTTCAGGCCCGGGAATGCTTTGGCTTTTTGCAGCGCCAGTTCAGCATCCGGTGAATCGCCCGCGATAATACAGCCGTTCTGTGCGCCTTTTTCGCGTAACAGACGGGTCAGTTTGCGGGTATCAATATCGGCGATGGCAACGATATTGTTGCGCTTGAGGTAATCAGAAAGATTTTCTTCACTGCGGTAGTTGCTGGCTATCAGGGGTAAATCGCGGATGACCAGGCCTTGAGCATGTACTGCGGAGGATTCTTCATCAGCGGCATTGGTGCCGACATTACCGATATGGGGATAAGTGAGAGTGACAATCTGGCGGGAATAGGAAGGATCAGTGAGGATTTCTTGATAACCGGTCATCGACGTATTGAAGACCACTTCCCCCACTGCCGACCCTTCTGCCCCGATGGCCCGACCGTGGAATTGGGTTCCGTCTTCCAGAACCAATAGCGCTGACTTTATCAAAGCATCCTCCAAGAATAATAAATCACAATATCTGCATATTAATTCAGATAACCCGATCTAAATCAATGCAAAAATCGCTCCCGAAGCCAATTTTTGGCAAATTGCGCGCATTCTAATGATGGCAGTTCGGTTTGTCTACCAAAAGCGCCAATATTTCTCTGTTTTTCGCACAACTCAGTGAAAACAGACTCTCACTGCCATAAAAACACAGCCTAAGTCAGTATAGTAACCGTTTGCGGAAGAGGATGTCTGAAAAATGACGAAGAAAGGAGTTTTGTTACAGCTCAGGGAAACAAGGGAGTACAAAAAACAAACAATACAGCAAGAGAAATCGGGATAAAGTCAGTAAAACACAGGATTCAAAATTAAAACAAACCCAAATAGCCATTTTAAACAAAAAAGAGAAGGGCAATCAAGGAACTGCCCTTTTATCAAAAGATTATGACCAAAACAACCACATCACATCTAAAACGTTGACTACAAATCTTCTAAACCAAGGACATCCCGCATGTCATAAAAACCACTTTTATGCGAGAAAAGCCATTTTCCTGCACGAACTGCGCCATTTGCGAAGGTCATACGGCTGGAAGCCTTATGGGTAATCTCAACACGCTCCCCGATATCGGCAAACATCGCGGTATGTTCACCGACGATATCGCCGGCACGAATGGTGGCAAAACCAATACTTTTTGGATCACGTTCACCGGTATGACCTTCACGGGCATACACCGCACAATCTTTCAGATCACGCCCTAACGCATCAGCAATCGCTTCACCCATTGCCAGTGCTGTACCTGATGGTGCATCAACTTTATGACGGTGGTGCGCTTCTACGATTTCAATATCCGTGTAATCGCCCATGACTTTGGCCGCTTTTTCCAGCAGCTTGAGGACAACATTCACGCCCACGCTGAAGTTGGCCGCAAAAACCACCGGAATGACCTCAGAAGCCTGCTTAATTGCAGCCTTACCGGCATCGTCAAAGCCCGTAGTGCCGATAATCATACCTTTATGGTGTTTCTGGCAAAATTCCAGATGAGCCAGGGTGCCTTCCGGACGGGTGAAGTCGATCAAAATATCGAAGTCATTCTTCACGGCATCCAGATTGTCATGCACTTTAATGCCAGCAGTACCCACGCCAGCCAGTTCACCCGCATCGGTGCCCACTAAGGAAGAACCGGTACGTTCCAGCGCTGCGCCCAACACCACGCCTTCGGCGTCAGAGATGGCCTGAATCAGCTGCCGGCCCATACGGCCACCCGCGCCAACAACAGCCATGCGAATATCAGCGTTACTCATAATTACTCTCTTCTTTTTGTGGTTCTGCCGTGAAACAGAATCAGGTTATCGACCCCGCGATCTGGGAGCCAGCAAAATTGCCTCATAATTAGAAAATTATGATACAGCCCCGTTAATATCAGTAAAAGCCATCTGGTTTCAGGTTACGCAATCTGTGATTTTGTGTTAAACGACTGGCAAAACTGGAACTAACGGACAAAAAAACACCAAAAAGCCCGCCTTAATGCGGCTCGCATAACCATGCAATGTAGTGCATAAGTTTCAGCTTTCGTCCGCCCTTCTCCCTGCATCTTTCGCGACACTGATTTTATCACTCTCCCCCAGGGCACCGTCTGACAATATGTATTAAAGGAGAAAGAAGAATATGACGGTGATTTCTGAAAACGCGTATTCACATCCTTGCGTGAGACAGATAAGCAGCAAACAAAACATTTCTTAGATCTGAAACATTAAATTTTTATTATATATGGCGAAATAATATTGATAAAATCAATGATTATGATAATAAATAGCAACCTAATTTTAACTGCCGAAATTTGATTTAAACGACAGTCAAAATAAGTAGCCTGGCTTCATAAGGCGCGTCTTCACCCTTACCAGACAGTCATCAGTAAGGGGAATATAAAAAATACACACTG
The DNA here is from genome assembly GCF_019969905.1 of Rahnella sp. GSA61A. Taxonomy (NCBI): domain Bacteria; kingdom Pseudomonadati; phylum Pseudomonadota; class Gammaproteobacteria; order Enterobacterales; family Yersiniaceae; genus Rahnella; species Rahnella sp. GSA61A. The sequence continues at coordinate 322,611 of NZ_JAHXYO010000001.1, forward strand.
CCAATTTTGTTGCTGATTTTTCAGATCAGTATATTGGCACAGGGACTTAACATGAAATTCAAACTGAACAAAGTCACACAAGTGGCGACTGCAGGTCTTTTATTTGGTTTAGCTTCTTTTGCTGCACACGCAGAAATCACTCTGATTAAACAAGACCCACAGCCGAACGATCCGCTGAGCCGCCTGAACTTCCAGGTTGGCGGCAGTATTCGTCCGCAGTTCCAGTTCCAGAACGGGGTGAAAAACTACAAGACCAATGGTTTTGATGGCGGTACACGTTTCCGTTTTTCTGCTGATTATTATCTGTTTGATGACATCAGCTGGATTAACTACTACGAGCTGGGTGTGAATATTCCTGCCCTGACTGGCTGGGATAATCACCACGCAGATGGCGCGCATAACACCAGCCGTCGCATGCTCTACACCGGTCTGAAAAGCAAAACTTACGGCCAGTTGACCTTCGGTCAGCAAAACAGCGTTTATTACGATGTGGTCGGTGCGAAAACCGATATCTGGGATTACGACATGCTCGCCCAGGCACCGGGTAATGGTGTGAACGGCGATTACGATGGTTCTTACCGTTCCCGTAAGATGCTGAAATACAAAAACACCTTCGGCGATGCAGATGTGTATGCCTCTTACCTGTTCGAAGACAATGAGTTGCTCACCGGCAAAAACGGGCTGCGTTACAAACGTAACGGCGGCGGTTCTGTCGGTGTGGATTACCACATCACCAAAGATCTGACCTGGGGTACGGCGTACAACTACACCGACGCAGAAATGAGAAACCCGGGCGACAACACCTCTAAAGATTACAACCAGAGCATTGTTGGTACTGCGCTGAGCTGGAAACCCGGCAACTGGACAGCGTCCTTCGGTGGCGGTTACTACCATGACTTCCTGACGACTGGTGTGAAAACTGAAGATCGCTTCTTCGCGGGCGATGCTTATGGTCTGGAATACTTCCTGGGGTATGCTTTCCCAATCAATCAGCTGGCGGTCAAAACCATTCAGCCGTACTTCATGGGTGACCGTCTGACCTATGTAACCGGCCGTAATTACCAGCGTATTGATAACGGGTTGGGTGTGTCCTTCCAGCTCGATTACGGCTTCCGTGTTGATTACGAGCACGTGTTCACGTCCTCTACCGATAATCTCGGTGATATGAATCTGATCCGTCTGCGTTACGATTTCTAAATCTTAACGACTGAACTTTTGGGGCCAGCTTTACGTCTTATTGACGGGCTGGCCCTTTCTTTTTACACCATTTCATCTATCCCACGTACGCAAAGCCAGACTAAACTCATAGAGACAGCTGTCGCTATATCCACTATGTAACCTGCAGGAGAGCTTTGCGATGTCAGCATTTTTCCGGTCCGACGTGACTGCCATTGGCGACTACCGAGCCGAATTGGGTGAAACTCCCGTCTGGTGCCAGCGTACACAATCTTTGCTTTGGGTCGATATTCTGGCTCAGTGTGTTTTGCGCTACTGGCCCGACGACGGGCAAACTGAAATTCATGAACTCCCCTCGCTGACCAGCGCCGTGTTGCTGACCGAAAAAAGAAATCAATTTTTGCTGGTTTCCGTCGACGGGATCCATCTTTACGAGTACGAACAGAAAACCCGCCAGAAGCTTTGTGATTATCCCGGCGCAGAAGGCACCCGCCCGAATGAAGCAGCCATCGCGCCCGATGGTTCTCTGTGGTTTGGTACGCTGGATATAAAGGAAGAAAAAGATAACGGCGAATGGTTCCGCTATGAAGCGGGCGCAGAAAAGCCGGAAATGATGCTCGATGGCGTCGGTTGTACCAACACACTGGTCTGGTATGAAGGCAAAGTCTGGTTTGCAGACAGTAAGAAAAAACGCTTTTTCTCCGCCAACGCCCGCCGCATCAATCCACTGAAAATATCCTGTTTTTCTTCGGGCGATAAGATCCCCGATGGCTCTGCGCTGGCACAGAATGGCTGGCTGATCACTGCCTGCTGGGGTTCAAAATGCCTGCTGCGCCAGCAGATCAATCAGGGCGAATTACTGACACTGGATACCCAGCCAGTGCCGGTCACACAACCGAGTTGTTGCACGTTTGGCGGGCCGGATATGACTGAGCTGTTTATCACCTCGGCGCGAAAAAACCTCGATGCGCCACATGCGCTGGAGGGTGCGTTGCTGCACGTTGAAACCACCACCGTGGGTGCACCGCAGAATTTGTTTAAACTCCCGCCTCATTGATGCCGCAGGAGTGCAGACATAAAAAAACCGGCCACTTTGAGCCGGTTTTCATTTAGGGTCTGAGATCAGTCGATCTGACGCACATCAACACGCAGCTCTTTTGGCACTTCGAACACGATATTTTCCTCGCGCCCTTCGATGTTGATCACATCAAGCCCGCCAAAGGTTTTCAGCTTGCTGATCACGTCCTGCACCAGAATATCCGGTGCGGATGCGCCTGCCGTAACGCCAATGCTTTTCGCATCTTTCAGCCAGTTTTCCTGAATATCTGCCGCAGAGTCGATCAGATAAGAAGGTACACCGACACGTTGCGCCAGTTCGGCCAGACGGTTGGAGTTCGACGAGTTCTTTGAACCCACCACCAGCACAACATCTGCTCCGTCAGCCAGCGTACGCACGGCTTCCTGACGGTTAGTTGTGGCATAGCAAATATCATCTTTACGCGGCCCGATGATTTTCGGGAAGCGATCGCGAAGCGCATCAATCACCGCAGAAGTGTCGTCAACCGACAGCGTGGTTTGCGTCATAAAGCACAGGTTGTTTTCGTCTTTCACCTGCAATTTATAAACATCTTCCGGCGCCTCGACCAGATACATTCCCCCGTTCGGATTGCTGTACTGCCCCATGGTGCCTTCCACTTCCGGATGCCCGGCGTGACCAATCAAAATGGCTTCAGTGCCTTTACGGCTGGCGCGCGCAACTTCCATATGAACTTTGGTCACCAGCGGACAAGTCGCGTCAAACAGCATCGTCAGATCACGCGCTTTCGCTTCTGCACGTACCGCCTGAGAAACACCGTGGGCAGAGAAAATCAGAATAGACCCATCAGGTACTTCGCTGATTTGCTCGATAAAAACAGCACCGCGCTGACGCAGGCTGTCGACCACGTAGCGGTTATGCACCACTTCATGGCGGACATAGATAGGTGCGCCATAAATTTCCAGCGCACGTTCTACAATACTGATTGCGCGGTCAACACCCGCACAAAATCCTCGCGGATTAGCCAGCAATATCTGCATGTTTCCCCTCAAGCTCCGGGTCAATTTCCAGCACTTCAATATCGAAATCGATATGTTGCCCTGCCAGCGGATGGTTGAAATCTACAGTGATTGAATCTTCTGTCACTTCACGGACAACGCCCGGCATTTCGCTGCCATCACGACCACTGAACAACATGATGGTGCCGACATCCGGCACCCCAGTTTCCTGAAAGTCACGGCGGGAGAAGAACTGAACCAGATCCGGACTTTTGCTACCGAATGCCGATTCAGGGGCTAACGTGAACGCCCGTTTATCCCCTACGTTCAACCCTAACAGCTGATTTTCCAGCGCGTCAGACAAGCTGCTGTCGCCAAGGCGAAACAGTGCAGGTTTGCCATTGGCGCGGGTTGATTCCGCCGTAGAGCCATCTTCCAGCTTCAACGTAAAATGCACCAGTACAGCGCTGTCATGTTTCACCTGTTGAGACATAGACCTTATCCTTTACTCTTTGTAGCTTCTGATGGCTTTGCCAGAAAACCTTCCAGCACCACCATGGCTGCGCCGACACAGATAAAGCTGTCAGCCAGATTGAACGTAGCAAAATGCCAGTTACCGACGTAAAAATCGATAAAATCGACCACAAAGCCGTGATAGAGGCGATCAAACAAGTTGCCCAGCGCCCCGCCGATAATCATCGCAAAAGCGATATTGTTCAGCTTTTGCTTCGCGGTGCCGCGGTACATCAGCACGACCAGCGCCACAACAATCACCAGCGCGATTAACGCAAAGAACCAGCGCTGCCAGCCGCCTTTATCAGCCAGGAAGCTGAACGCAGCGCCATGATTTTGCGCGTAGAACAGATTTAAATACGGGATCAACGGCATGGATTCACCGAGCTGGAAGTTTCCCATAATGAGAAACTTACTGCCCAGATCCACGATGATGACCACGACCGCCAGCCAGAGCCAGCGGAGTCCGGTGGAACAAATCGATTTACTCATTATGCAAACTTACGCTCTTCGCCGTCACCGGCGATGTTAGTGACACAACGGCCACAGATGTCGCTGTGTTCCGCGTTCTGACCAACGTCAGTTGTGTAATGCCAGCAACGCGGACATTTGTCACCTTCCGCTTTCGCCAGACCGATTTTCAGGCCTTTGAGCAATTCACTCGGCACAGCGGCATCGTCAGCTTCAGACAAAGCGGCGACTTTCGCGCCTGACGTCAGCAGGACAAAGCGCAGTTCGTTGCCCAGAGAACGCAGGTCCGTTGCCAGCGCATCATCAGCAAACAGCGTGACCGCCGCTTCCAGAGAACCGCCCAGACGTTTATCAGCACGCGCCTGTTCGATCACTTTGTTCACTTCGCCACGGACTTTCAGCAGTTCATCCCAGAACGCATCGTTCATGGATTCGTTGCCCGCCAGACCGAACAAACCGTCATACCATTCTTCGGTAAAGACGAATTTCTCACGACTTCCCGGCAGTTCTGCCCAAATTTCATCGGCAGTGAACGACATGATCGGTGCCATCCAGCGAACCAGTGCTTCGCTGATGTGATACAGCGCGGTCTGACAGCTGCGACGTGCAACGCTGTCGCTTTTCGCGGTGTACTGGCGATCTTTGATAATATCCAGGTAGAAGGATCCCATTTCGATCGAGCAGAACTGCATCAGGCGTTGAACGACGCCATGGAAATCATAGGCTTCGTACGCGGCAATGATTTCGTCCTGTGCGGCTTTCGCACGGCCAACAGCCCAGCGATCCAGAACAACCATGTCTTCCGGTGCCACGCTGTGCAGCGCCGGATCGAAACCGTTAAGGTTCGCCAGCAGGAAGCGCGCGGTGTTACGGATACGGCGGTAAGAATCCGCAGCACGTTTAAGGATTTCGTCGGACACGGCGATTTCGCCGGTGTAATCCGTAGATGCCACCCACAGACGCAGGATGTCGCCACCCAGCTTGTTCATCACGTCTTGCGGCGCGATAGTGTTGCCGATGGATTTAGACATTTTGCGGCCCTGACCATCCACGGTGAAACCGTGCGTCAGCACTTGCTTGTAAGGCGCTTTGCCTTTCATAGCAGTCGAAATCATCAGGGAAGACATGAACCAGCCGCGATGCTGGTCAGACCCTTCCAGATACAAATCAGGAGAATGACCATTAAACTCAGGACGCACATCCACCACAGAAGAATGCGTTGAACCGGAGTCAAACCACACGTCCAGCGTATCCGGCACTTTGACGTAATCGGCAGCGTCCGCACCCAGAATGTCTTCCGGATTCAGATCCCACCACGCCTGAATGCCATCCACTTCAACACGTTTCGCCACTTCTTCCATCAGCTCAAGGCTGCGCGGATGCAGTTGCTCAGTGTCTTTGTGAACGAACAGAGACATCGGTACGCCCCAGGTACGCTGACGGGAGATACACCAGTCAGGCCGGTTAGCGACCATGTTTTCGATGCGCGCCTGGCCCCAGTCCGGGATCCACTGCACGCCTTTGATCTCTTCCAGAGACTGCTGACGCAGGCCTTTCTGATCCATGCTGATGAACCATTGTGGCGTCGCGCGGAAGATGATTGGCGTTTTATGACGCCAGCAGCACGGATAGCTGTGCGTTATTTTCTCAACGTGCAGCAATGCGCCTTTCTCACGCAGCAACTCAACGATCAGATCGTTGGCTTTAAAGACGAATTTACCGTCCAGCGTCGGGTAAGTGCCTGGCAGATAGCAGCCGTTCGGCCCTACCGGGTTCGCCACTTCCAGACTGTATTTCTGGCCGATAACAAAGTCGTCCGGGCCATGACCCGGTGCGGTATGCACGGCACCAGTACCGGCATCGAGCGTCACGTGATCGCCCATGATCGCCGGAACATCGAAACCGAGGAATGGATGTTTGAAGCGCAGCAGTTCGAGGTCCGCGCCTTTACATTCGCCCAGTACAGTCCATTCTGCGATACCAGCGCGTTTCATGACGCTTTCAACCAGATCGGTTGCCAGGATCAGACACTGACCTTCTGCCTGAATCAGTTGATAAGAAAACTCAGGGTTCAGTGAAATAGCGCGGTTGGCTGGCATGGTCCACGGCGTTGTGGTCCAGATCACCAGAGAAATCGGGCCGTTAAAGGAAGATACGCCAAACTTCGCAGCCACTGCTGCAGCGTCAGTCGCGTTGAACGCCACATCAATAGAAGGAGACGCTTTGTCGTAATACTCAACTTCGGCTTCTGCCAGTGATGAACCGCAATCTGTACACCAGTGAACCGGCTTAGCCCCTTTGTGCAGATGGCCGTTACCGATGATTTTGCCCAGTGCACGAATGATGTTAGCTTCAGTTTTGAAGTCCATGGTCAGGTACGGATGATCCCAGTCGCCCAACACACCCAGACGGATGAAGTCTTTCTTCTGGCCTTCAACCTGCTCTGCTGCGTATTTACGGCAAGCTTCACGGAATTCTGCTGCCGTGACTTTCTCGCCGGGCTTGCCGATCAGTTGTTCGACTTTAAGCTCGATTGGCAGACCATGACAGTCCCAGCCCGGCACATACGGCGCATCAAAGCCCGCCAGTCCTTTGGACTTAACGATCATGTCTTTAAGAATTTTGTTTACTGAGTGACCAATATGAATGCTGCCGTTCGCATACGGAGGGCCGTCATGCAAAATAAAGGTTTTCTTGCCTTTCTTGGCAGCACGAATAATCCCGTACAGATCCTGTTCATACCAATTTTTCAGCATGTCAGGTTCACGCTTGGCCAGATCGCCACGCATCGGGAACCCTGTTTCCGGCAAATTCAGGGTGTTCTTGTAGTCACTCATAGATTCTCGGTTCCGTTTTCGGCTGGATTCCAGGCTTTGTTACACGCCTGTCAGTACATGTTTAGCGCAGTGTCTTTAACCCAAAGAATTCACGGGCCGTCACTTCATCGTTCGCAATTTGTTGCTTTAAAGCATCAAGCGAGGAGAAACGCTGTTCGTTGCGCAATTTCGCGCGGAGCACCACATCAATGTGGCGCCCGTATAAATCTAATGTGGTGTCGAGAAGGTGCACTTCCAACTGCTTGCGCACGCCTCCGACTGTAGGACGTATTCCAATGTTCGCCACACCCGGCAGAGGTTCAGGCCCGAGTCCTAAGACTTCAACCGCATACACGCCGCGCACCGGAGACACGACCCGCTTCAACGGCACGTTTGCCGTCGGGAAGCCAATGGTGCGTCCCAGTTTATCGCCGTGTACGACCCGGCCCGAGATACTGAACGGATGGCCCAGTAAATTCTCGGCCAGCGCCAAGTCATCGTCGCGCAACGCATTACGGATCGCCGTGCTGCTGATGCGGTTCTCGCCTTCACGGAACGTTTGCGTGCTGATCACTTCAAAACCGTATTCTTCACCGGCTTTCTGCAATAGCTCAAAATCCCCCAGACGGCTGGCACCAAAGCGGAAATCATCCCCGACAGTCAGGAATTTAACACCCAGCTTCTCTACCAGCAGTTGTGAGATAAAGGCCTGCGCCATATGCGCTGCAAACCGGGGTTCGAAACGCACACATAAAAGGTAATCAACCCCGCACTCCGCCAGATACTTGGCTTTGTCACGCAAACTGGTCAGGCGTGCAGGTGCTTTATCACCGGCAAACAATTCCAGAGGCTGTGGCTCGAAAATCATTACCATCACCGGCAGCCCCAGACGTTGACCTTCCAGCTTAAGCTGTTCAATCAGGGCCTGATGACCACGGTGTACACCATCAAAATTGCCAATAGTCAGCACACATCCATGATGACGTGCTCGAATATTGTGTATTCCGCGAATTAGCTCCATAGCTGGCTCAAATCCAATGCTGACTCATAACGATGGAAATCGGCGGATTATACCTTGTACAGCCTCCAAGGTTAACCAGCGATTAGCAGGATCACACCATTCTCTCTTGCATACGGCAGATATTGCGGTTCAAATGGCGGCGTGGCGATGAAAATCTTTCGTTGCATACAGGGAATGCGTGACTTTTCGCATAAACAAAGCGTTAATGGCCGTAGTGGGCAGTTTGTACACTCTCCTGTCGATTTTTCTCGCGAAAGACTGTATTCCGATGCCGGAAGCTGTTAAAATCCTGCGCCATCACAACGTAACAAGCGACGAGTAAAGTTCACTCTTTAAAACGCCGCTTATTTGCACAAATCCGTTGACAAAAGAAGACCGAAAAGGCATATTCCTCGGCCTTTGAATTGTTCATCAATAGAAAAATATTTGGGAGTTGGCCTTGGCTAATATCAAATCAGCTAAGAAACGCGCCGTACAGTCAGAAAAACGCCGTAAGCACAACGCGAGCCGTCGTTCTATGATGCGTACCTTTATCAAGAAGGTATACGCGGCTATTGCAGCAGGCGACAAAGCTGCTGCACAAAACGCATTTAACGAAATGCAACCAATCGTGGACCGTCAGTCTTGCAAAGGCCTGATCCACAAAAACAAAGCAGCGCGTCATAAGTCAAACCTGACTGCGCAAATCAACGCAATGCAATAATCGCATTACGCTGAAATGCTTGATAAAAAAACCGGCTCACGCCGGTTTTTTTATATCTGAAATTTGAGTTCAACACTAAAAGCTATTCAAACAACGCTGAAAAGTCCGTATGGCAAATCCGCTGTACCGAAGGATGCTGAATCATTCTTTCGGCAAATATTACGTAGTACTCTTCCATAATCCCTTCCACCCGTCCGACTTCCTCTATTTTTTCATCCTGAAATTCAGTTGATGAATAAATAGCCGGGGCGACAAATATCGCGTCGTTGTTCATTCCAAACGCTTTCATCAGCGCGGCATCATCAAACTCACCGAGAATATTGACCTTCAGCCCTTGCGTATTAAACCAGTTCAGCAGTTTGCGCCCCAGCATTGAACGCCTGCCGGGGATGAGTAATGAACGACGCTCCAGACAAGCCGGGAAATTCATGTCTGCCGGTGGATTACAACAGAAGAAGCTGATCGGGCTTTCACCCAGTTTGACCGAGAACAGCCCTGCCTGCTGCGTGGAATCCACCGGGCAATCAGACAAAATCATGTCCAGTTTATGCTGGCTCAGTTGTTCGAGCAGCATTTCGTGAGTCGATTCAAAACAGCGCAGGTGAATTTGCGCGTTGTCCGGCACGGCAGCTTCCAATACGCGACTGACCAGTCGTTTGGATAACGCATCCGCCACACCCACATCAAACAGCAGGCTCGCCTCTTTGCGGTAATTCACGATATCCAGCATTTCCTGACTAAGGGTGAACATTTTATCCGCATAGCGGTAAACCAGTTGCCCTAACTCAGAAGGCACCAGCCCACGCCCCTGCCGTTTGAAGAGTTTCCCATCCAATCTTTCTTCCAGGGATTTAATCTGCCCGGTGATCGTTTGCGGAGTAAGGTGCAACACTTCCGCAGCTCCCACAACAGAACCTGATTTACACACGTGCCAAAAATAATACAAGTGGTTGTAATTGATATGAGGCATGGTTTCACCCTTTCCGGAAGTATGAAGTCAGCATCATTATTAGTTTGCACGTTTCTTAGGCAAGGCCCGGCTCAGGAGCAGGTATCCCAGAACCGCTGATGCGACTGATCCCATCAGGATGCCCATTTTTGCGTACGTCAGCAACGCAGGCTCCAGCGTCGCAAAGGCCAGAGAACCAATGAAAATCGACATCGTAAAACCGATACCGCACAGCACAGAGACTGCCGAAATTTGGCTAAAAGTTATGCCGGATGACAGCCGTGTAATCCCTGATTTCAAGGCGATCCCGCCGAACAGAATGATACCCAGCGGCTTACCGAGAAGAAGCCCGGCAGCAATACCCATGGGTAATGTCGAGAATGAACCCGCAACTGTCACGCCCTGCAAAGAGATACCCGCATTGGCGAACGCAAACAGCGGCAAAATAAACCAGGAAACATAGGGGTGGATCCCATGCTCCAGGCGGCGAGCAGGTGACCTTTTATTCTCTTTGGTTCTCAGCGGAATTAAGAAGCCAAGAATGACACCCGCCAGCGTCGCGTGGATACCTGATTTCAGCACACACACCCAGAACACAGCACCAATCAGCAGGTACGGCGTCAGCTTCGTTACCCCCCGCCAGTTCAGTAGAGCCAGTACAGCGATGCACACCGCCGATAACCCCAGTGCCATCATCGACACATCGTGACTATAAAACAGTGCGATGATCACGATGGCACCCAAGTCATCAATAATGGCCAGTGCCAGCAGGAACACTTTTAACCCGGTCGGCACTCGTGACCCCAGCAGTGCCATCACCCCCAGCGCAAACGCAATGTCCGTTGCCGCCGGAATAGCCCAACCCTGACGGGCTATTTCATCGCTGCCGTTAAACAGTAAATAGATTAATGCAGGAACAACCATACCCCCGAGCGCGGCAATGGCAGGAAACATCGCCTGCTCGCGGTTGGCCAGCGCGCCTTCGCACATCTCACGCTTTACTTCCAGACCAATCATCAGGAAAAACACTGCCATCAGGCCATCGTTAATCCACAGCAAAAGTGGCTTGTCGATCAACAGCTCGGAAAAACGCAGGGTGACGGGAATATCCAGAAATGCCTGATAAATCCCCTGCAACGGACTATTCGCCATGATTAATGCCACAATGGCTGCGATGATTAATATCACACCACCGGCGGCTTCCATCCGTAAAAACTGACGAATGATATTTGACATTCTGACTCTCCTGTAGAAAAAACGTGGCAAAAAAAAAGCTCACCACAAGGGTATGTCTGAATTGTACGCAAACTATCACTTCGTAAAAAGTCGATTATTTCTGGATTATACTTCGCTTTTTACGAATCATTGGTTTTCACATTGTTGAATAAAAATCCATAAAAAATCCCCGGCGCGTCAACCGCTGCCGGGGATGTTATCTGGCTTTCCGTCGCTCGATTCGCGAAAGCTTAGCGGGTCAGATCATCAAAGAACTTTTTCACGCCGTCCAGGAAGCTTTTAGAGCGCGGGCTGTTTTTCTCACCCGAAACGCCACCAAAGCTTTCTTCCAGATCACGCAGCAACTGCTTCTGCTTCTCGTTCAGGCTGACCGGAGTTTCCACTACCACCCGGCACATCAGGTCGCCCTGAACGCCACCACGGACAGATTTCACACCGCGCCCGCGCATACGGAACATTTTGCCCGTTTGCGTTTCAGCAGGAATTTTCAGGCTCACGCGGCCATCAAGCGTTGGCACTTCAATTTCGCCACCCAGTGCTGCCATGGCAAAATTGATTGGCACTTCGCAGTACAGGTTATTACCTTCGCGCTCAAAGATTTTATGCGCTTTAACCTGAACCTGAACGTACAGATCACCTGACGGAGCACCATGCTCACCGGCTTCGCCTTCACCCTCCAGACGAATACGGTCTCCGGTATCCACACCCGCAGGAATCTTCACTGACAGCGTTTTTGAACGTTCTACGCGACCATGACCATGACATTTGGTGCACGGATCTTTAATCACTTTACCGCGACCCTGACAGGTCGGACACGCCTGCTGGACTGTGAAGAAGCCCTGACGCATCTGAACCTGACCTGCACCATGACAGGTCGGACAGGTGGTCGGAGAGCTACCCGCTTTCGCGCCGCTGCCGTGGCAAACGTCACATTCATCCAGTGTCGGGATGCGGATTTCTTTGGTGACACCACGAACGGCCTCTTCCAGAGTCAGATCCATGTTGTAACGCAGGTCTGAGCCCCGGCTGGCACGCTGACGGCGCCCGCCGCCAAAGATGTCGCCAAAGACGTCACCAAAGATGTCGCTGAAATCTGCACCGCCGCCGCCGTAGCCACCACCGCCGCCCATGCCACCTTGTTCAAAGGCTGCATGACCATACTGGTCGTAGGCCGCACGCTTTTGCGCATCGGTCAGAATTTCATAAGCTTCTTTAATTTCTTTGAATTTGCTTTCAGATTCTTTATCGCCCTGATTTCGGTCAGGGTGATGTTTCATCGCCAGACGCTTATAAGCCTTTTTGATTTCACGCTCATCCGCTGTTTTGGATACGCCTAAAATCTCATAATAATCTTGCTTCGCCATGCTTTAACCTACCCTCAACATGCGTGCACGGGCGTAGAGTTTCCTCGACGCCCGTGCTGGTTATCAGTAAAGCTTCTTACTGTGCCCGCTTAAGGGCGATTATTTTTTGTCTTTAACTTCTTCGAATTCAGCGTCAACAACGTCGTCATCTTTCTGCGCGCTGGTATCGCCGCCTTCAGCCTGACCTTGTTGCTGAGCCATTTCCATCAGTTTGCCGGAAACCTGTACCAGCGCCTGGATTTTCGCTTCGATATCAGCCTTATCTTCACCTTTAGCAGACACTTCCAGTGCTTTCAGGGCTTCTTCTACTGCGGTTTTGTCTTCAGCTGGCAGTTTGTCGCCGGCTTCTTCCAGTTGCTTACGGGTACCGTGGATCAGATGGTCCGCCTGATTGCGGGTCTGAACCAGTTCTTCAAACTTACGGTCAGATTCAGCATTGGCTTCAGCATCGTTAACCATTTTCTGGATTTCTTCTTCGCTCAGACCAGAAGATGCCTTGATGGTGATCTTCTGCTCACGGCCGGTATTTTTGTCTTTCGCAGACACGTGCAGGATACCATCGGCATCAAGGTCGAAGGTGACTTCGATCTGAGCCTGACCGCGTGGTGCTGCCTGAATACCGTCCAGGTTGAACTGACCCAGAGATTTGTTATCACTTGAACGCTTACGTTCACCCTGCAACACATGGATGGTGACTGCAGACTGGTTGTCTTCCGCAGTAGAGAACACCTGACTGTGTTTAGTCGGGATGGTGGTGTTTTTAGTGATAAGCGGAGTCATCACGCTGCCCATGGTTTCGATACCCAGAGACAACGGAGTCACATCCAGCAGCAGAACGTCTTTCACGTCACCTGCCAGGACACCACCCTGAACTGCTGCACCGATTGCCACAGCTTCATCCGGGTTCACGTCTTTACGTGGTTCTTTACCGAAGAAATCAGCAACTTTCTTCTGAACCATTGGCATACGGGTCTGACCACCCACCAGGATAACGTCCTGAATGTCAGAAACTGACAGGCCTGCGTCTTTCAGCGCCACTTTCAGTGGTTCGATAGAACGGTTAACCAGGTCTTCAACCAAAGATTCCAGTTTTGCACGGGTCACTTTGATGTTCATGTGTTTTGGACCTGACGCATCAGCAGTGATGTACGGCAGGTTCACGTCAGTTTGCTGAGCAGAAGACAATTCGATCTTCGCTTTTTCAGCGGCTTCTTTCAGACGTTGCATCGCCAGTGGATCGTTACGCAGATCCATGCCTTGCTCTTTCTTAAATTCTTCAACCAGATAGTTGATCATACGGCTGTCGAAGTCTTCACCACCAAGGTGAGTGTCACCGTTGGTCGCCAGTACTTCAAAGGTTTTTTCGCCGTCAACTTCATCAATTTCGATAATAGAGATATCGAAAGTACCACCACCGAGGTCGTATACCGCGATAGTACGGTTGCCGATTTCACGATCCAGACCATAAGCCAGTGCCGCAGCAGTCGGTTCGTTGATGATACGTTTGACTTCCAGACCTGCGATACGGCCAGCGTCTTTCGTTGCCTGACGCTGAGCATCGTTGAAGTAAGCAGGTACGGTGATAACAGCTTCAGTTACAGGTTCACCCAGATAATCTTCAGCGGTTTTCTTCATTTTCTTCAACACTTCTGCAGAGATCTGCGGAGGTGCGATTTTCTGACCTTTAACGTCGATCCAGGCGTCGCCATTGTCAGCGCTTACGATCTGGTAAGGCATGATGCCTTTATCACGTTGTACTTCTTCATCCTGGAAGCGACGGCCAATCAGGCGCTTGATCGCGAACAGGGTGTTCTGCGGGTTAGTCACAGCCTGACGTTTAGCCGGAGAACCTACCAGAGTCTCGCCATCTGCCGCATAAGCGATGATGGAAGGAGTGGTGCGGTCGCCTTCAGCATTCTCCAGTACACGAGCAGTCGTGCCATCCATGATAGCTACACAAGAGTTGGTGGTGCCCAGGTCGATCCCAATAATTTTACCCATCTAAAACGTCTCCACTTAAATTCATATTCGTTCAGGTTGCTACTGTATATGTGGCCGATCTTTTCGATTTCAACAGCCCCATTTAACGGATTTCCCGACGGTAACAACTGCGGTTGGGAATAAGATGGGGCCATGCAGCTCAGCATCAAGGGGCAAAGTGAAAAAAAATCTTCAATTGCTGTTACGCCAGATCAATGTTTGCTGACGCAACCCTCCTTATGATGCCGCGCGCTTCTAAAGATATGTGGGTTTTTTACTCATTTCCCAAGCGTTTCTTCCCCCGATTATCAATTAATAATAATTCCGATACAGAGGATCTATGCACAGCAAAACGTTGGCAAATCCAGGCCCGCTCGGGTTGATGGGATTTGGTATGACCACTATCTTATTGAATTTACACAATGCAGGCTTTTTTCCCCTGACAGCAGTGATTGTCAGTATGGGGATTTTTTATGGTGGTTTGATTCAGATTCTTGCCGGGATGATGGAATTTAAAAAAGGGAATACGTTCGGCACGACCGCATTCACTTCTTATGGCGCATTCTGGTTAAGCCTGGTTGGCATCCTGATGCTGCCGCGCATGGGCATGGCTGAAGCCAGCAGCGAAAGCTTCCTTGGCGCTTACCTCGGCATCTGGGGCGTGTTCACCTTATTCATGTTCTTTGGCACCCTGAAAGCAAACCGTGGTTTACAGATCGTTTTCGGCAGTCTGGTTATTCTGTTCGCGCTGTTGTGCTTCGGTAATATGACCGGAAACACGGCGGTACTGCATTTTGCCGGTTTCGAAGGGATCTTCTGTGGCGCCAGCGCGATTTATCTGGCGATGGCCGAAGTGCTGAACGAGCAATATGGCCGTACCGTTTTGCCGGTCGGTGAGCCGAAAAACCACGCTCCCCAGGTTGACGCGGTTGTGGCATAAGCCCCCTCAGCCAGACGTAAAAAGCCCTGCATCGCAGGGCCTTTTTATGCATAAAACGAAATCACTGGCCGGAAGTTGCGCCTTCGGCAAATTTCTCTGTACGGATCGTTTCGCTGTTCAAATCACGGCTGAGGTAAATACCGGTCAGCAAGCCAATCACCGACAAGGCCAGCACATAATAAGCTGGAGCCATCGGCGTCAGACGCATAATCAGCGTGACGAAGACCGGAGTCAGGCCGCCGAAAATCGCGTAGGCCATGTTGTATGAGAAAGAGATGCCGGTAAAACGCACTTCCGCCGGGAAGGCCCGCACCATCACATAAGGTACTGCGCCGACCACACCTACGCTCAACCCCGCCAGCGCATACATGCCCATCAGCACCGAGGCATCAGCCGCGACCATATGATAGAAAGACCAGCTGCAAATCCCGAGGAAGAGGCTGCCGAAAATAAAGGTTTTGCTGGCACCGAGGCGATCAACAATGCTTCCCGAGATAATGCATCCAAACATCAGCGCTACTGTAGCCAGACAGTTGGCCTGTAATGCGGCTGCCGCCGGAATGCCGAATTGCTTCTGCAACCAGGTTGGCGTCATCAGGATCACCACCACGATACCGGCGGATAACAGCCAGGTCATCAGCATCGATACCACGATTTCTTTTTTATGATTGGCCACGACAGATTTCAACGGCAATTCTTCCGCCAGCGCCTTATGCGCTTTCATTTCCATAAAGACAGGCGTTTCCTGTAACCATCGGCGCAGATACATCGCGATCAGACCAAAAATGCCGCCGATGAAAAACGGAATACGCCAGCCGTACTGACTGATGGTCGCTGGCGTCAAGCTGGTGTTCAGTAAAGTTGCCACCAGAGAACCCAGCAGAATCCCCAACGTTAAACCGGCGGTGAGGGTGCCGCAGGCGAAACCAATGCGGTTACGTGGCACATGTTCAGCGACAAACACCCACGCGCCCGGCACTTCGCCGCCGATCGCCGCGCCCTGTAACAGACGCATCAGCAGCAGCAACAGCGGTGCTGCCATGCCAATCGAGGCGTAGGTTGGCAACAGCCCCATTGCCAGTGTCGGTAAAGCCATTAATAAAATACTCAGGCTGAACATGCGCTTACGGCCAACCAAATCACCGAAGTGCGCCATGATGATACCGCCCAACGGGCGCGCCAGATAACCGGCAGCGAAAATACCAAAAGTCTGAACCTGACGCAGCCAGTCGGGCATATTGGCCGGGAAGAAGAGATCGCCAATTACCGCAGCGAAAAAGACGAAAATGATGAAATCGTAGAATTCGAGGGCGCCACCCAGTGCCGCCAGGGAAAGCGTTTTGAAGTCCTGCCGGTTCAACCGGCGCGATTGTGTGTGTTGCATAGGATACCGTCAGACACCAGAGTAAAAAATGGAAAAAGGTTTTGCCACCTTATGTAAAGTAATCCTTACTATAGCGGCAAATATTTTTCACACCAGTGGTGCCTGACGCTTAACGTCGCTAAATTTCAAAAAGGAACTGTATTCAGTTTTTTATCTCGCGGCGGGCACTTTTCGGACGGAAAGCTGCTACCACCTCATCATGCGTTTCAACGTAAGGTCCGTCGAGCAACTGGATGCAATAGGGCACACTGGCAAAAATGCCGGAAACAATCACTTTACCGTCGGCATCTTTCAGTCCTTCCAGCGTTTCCTGAATAGATTTCGGCTGGCCAGGTAAATTCAGGATTAAAGCCTGTTTGCGGATCACCCCAACCTGACGTGACAAAATTGCCGTCGGTACAAAGTGCAGGCTGATCTGACGCATCTGTTCGCCGAAACCGGGCATTTCACGATCGGCAACAGCCAGCGTGGCATCCGGTGTGACATCCCGGCGCGCAGGCCCGGTTCCCCCGGTGGTTAACACCAGATGGCAGCCGCTTTCATCAACCAGTTCACTGATAGCCTGTTCAATCAAAGGCTGCTCGTCCGGGATCAGCTTTTTCTCCAGCTTAAAAGGCGTAATAAGCGCTTTTTCCAGCCATTCTTCCAGTGCCGGAATACCTTTGTCCTGATAAACACCGCTTGAGGCGCGGTCCGACACTGATACCAGACCAATCCGTAATGTATCCATGCTATTTCTCCACAGCATTTTTCTTCGTAGTCACAGCACTCAGTATATCGGTAACCGGCCGGTGGTTTTATCGCAGGCACAAAAAAAGCGGCTGATTAGCCGCTTTATGCTGGAACTGAATGCTGATTACAGCAGGTCAGAAATCATTTTTTCCAGTTTACCCTGGTCGATTGCAAACTTACGGATGCCGTCAGCCAGTTTATCGATCGCCATGGGATCCTGGTTGTGCTCCCAGTAGAACTGAGATTCAGTCAGTGGCGCAGGACGTGGCTTGGTTTCGCCGGAGAAGGACAGTTTACGTTCCAGCGGACCTTCGCTTTCTGCCAGTTCTTTCAGCAGTGCAGGGGCGATGGTCAGACGGTCACAGCCAGCCAGTTCGATGATTTCACCGATGTTACGGAAGCTTGCGCCCATCACGACAGTTTCGTAGCCGTGTTGTTTGTAGTATTCGTAGATTTCGGTTACGGACACAACGCCCGGATCTTCATGCGGTGCGAACTCTTTTTTGTCACCATTGGCTTTGTACCAGTCAAGGATACGACCAACGAACGGAGAAATCAGGAACACGCCCGCTTCAGCACAAGCACGCGCCTGTGCGAAGGAGAACAGAAGGGTCAGGTTACAGTTGATGCCTTCTTTTTCCAGTTTCTCTGCAGCGCGGATGCCCTGCCAGGTAGAAGCCAGTTTGATCAAAATACGGTCGTTGCTGATACCCGCATCGTTATACAGTTTGATCAGGCGTTTGGCTTTGGCCACGCTCGCGTCAGTGTCGTAAGACAGACGTGCATCAACTTCTGTTGAAATGCGGCCCGGTACCAGTTTCAGAATTTCCAGACCGATGTTCACTGCCAGTTTGTCAGCGGCATCAGTAATCTGCTGATCGTGATCGCTGCTCTGGTCACGTGCCCAGGCGATTGCTTCGTCGATCAGTTTACGGTATTCAGGAATTTGCGCAGCGCTGAGGATCAGTGACGGGTTCGTGGTCGCATCCTGCGGCTGGTACAACTTCATTGCCGCGATATCTCCGGTGTCAGCAACAACCTGAGTCATTTGGCGTAGGGAAGTCAGTTTATCGGTCATTTTGGCATATCTCATCGTTTGGACGTTTTCGTATAGGCATTTTCATGCCTTGCCTTTGGCTGATGATAACATGCAAAAAGCCAGGCGCAAGGCGCATATCACGGCATGCTCGGCTACGAACATCTATGGATTTCTCACCTTCCAAAACACACAAAATTAGCCAAAATGCACATGTTACCCGTTCGATAAAACAGGTATGTTAGCCACCCAAAGTGGTCATTGCCCGCAAGCAAACAAATAAAAATGATGAAGGGCAAATCAACCAAGGACAATTTATGAACGACCTGCTGGATTTTTTCGATACTATTCTCTGGAGTTCAATCCTGATTTACCTGCTATGCGGCACCGGCATTTATCTTACGTTTCGTCTTGGTTTCATTCAGTTTCGTCACTTTGGCCACCTTTTCTCCCCCACTCTTTATAAGCGAAAACACATCACACGAGGTATTTCCCCGTGGCGGACGCTGTGTCTCAGCCTTGCATCGCGTATTGGTACCGGTAATCTCACCGGTGTCGCCATCGCCATTACGCTCGGCGGCCCTGGCGCTATTTTCTGGATGTGGATTATTGCAGTTTTCAACATGGCGACGGCAATGATAGAAAACACGCTGGCGCAGATTTACAAAGGCAATGTAGCCCATGAAAAATTTCGCGGCGGGCCGGCTGATTACATGGAAAAAGGGCTTGGAATGCGCTGGATGGGTATCTTGTTTTCCTTGCTGATGGTGATTTCCTGCGGCTTTATTTTCAGCGCCTTACAGGCCAATTCCATTGCTCAGGCTTCTTTCCATCTTCTGCATGTACCGGCGCTGTCCACCGCCTGCATTTTATCCGTGCTGGTCGCGATACTGATTTTTGGCGGTATACGCGCAATCACCTGGCTTTCGAAATGGCTTGTACCGCTGATGGCCTGCGCCTACTTGTTGCTGGCCATCTGGGTTATTGGTCATCACATTGAAAAGTTGCCACAGGTGCTGGTGCTGGTATTCAAAAGCGCCTTCGGCTTACAGCAGGCCGCTTCCGGCGCACTGGCGTATGGCGTGACACAGGCCATTACGCAGGGCATGCAACGCGGCGCCTTTGCCAGCGAAGCCGGTGTCGGCTCTTCACCCAATGCGGCGGCGATGGCGGGCGTAAGCCACCCGGCTATGGTGGGGTTCAGTCAGATGTTTGCCGTCTTCATCGATACCATGGTGATTTGTACCGCAACCGCGCTGATCATCCTGACGTCAGGAGCCCTTGATCAACCTGACGCCCCGGTTGGCATCCGGCTGATACAGCAATCGATTATGCCGGTGACCGCAGGCTGGAGCCATGTGGTTCTGGCCATTCTGGTCTTCTCTTTTGCGTTCACGTCGATTGCCGGAAACTATGCCTATGCCGAAAACAATCTGAATTTCTTTCACGGTTCTTCGCCCGTTAAATTACTGATTTTCCGGTTGATGGTCATCAGCATGGTGTTCTGCGGATGCCTGATGGAATTACAAGTCCTGTGGAAACTGGCCGATATCGTCATGGCGCTGATGGCAATACTCAATCTCACCGCACTGTTGTTGCTTTCGGGCATCGCGGTCAGCGTGGTGAAAGATTATGAACGCCAGCGACGGATGGGGAAAACGCCGGTGTTTAATCCTGATCACTACCCTGAATTACGCGGTCAGCTCCAGCCCGGCGTCTGGGATAAAAAAATGCCTCCGCGCTGATTTCCTGCGCTTTTACCTATCGATATCATGCCTCCATCGCAGTGACTTTTTTGCTACAGTAAGGCAACAAAAATCCTGAATGTGAACCGTCACTGACCAACGGACGAGACTATGCTGACCATTATTTCACCTGCCAAAACGCTCGATTACGAAAGCCCGCTTGCGACAACGCGCTATACCCAACCGGAGCTGCTGGATAAATCCAGCCAGCTAATCACTGTGGCGCGCAAAATGTCCCCTGCGCAGATTTCTTCACTGATGGGGATCAGCGACAAACTGGCCCATCTGAACGCCGAACGTTTTAATGACTGGCAGCCGGATTTCACGCCGGATAACGCCCGTCAGGCCTTGCTGGCCTTTAAAGGCGATGTGTATACCGGTCTGCAGGCAGAAGATTTCAGTGAGAAGGATTTTGATTTTGCACAGAAACATCTGCGGATGTTGTCAGGTTTATACGGCCTGCTGCGTCCGCTGGATCTGATGATGCCTTACCGTCTGGAAATGGGTATCCGTCTGGAAAATCCCCAGGGCGCGAATCTGTATGCCTTCTGGGGAAATTTGCTGACCGAAAAACTCAACCAACTGCTCAGTGAACAAAAAAGCAAAGTGCTGGTGAATCTGGCGTCTGATGAATACTTCAAAGCGGTGAAACCCAAACTGCTGGATGGCGAAATCATCAAGCCGGTATTCCTCGACGAGAAGAACGGCAAATACAAAGTCATCAGCTTCTACGCCAAAAAAGCGCGCGGCCTGATGAGCCGCTTTATTATTAAAGAGCGTCTGGATAAGCCGAAACAGCTTCAGGATTTCAATCTGGAAGGTTATGAATTTGATGAATCACGTTCGCAGGGCAATGAACTGGTGTTTACCCGTCCTGAGCGCTGATTGACCTGATCTGCGGATACAAAAAAGCCCTCACGAAGAGGGCTTTTGCCTGTCTGAAACACAATATTTATTCAGGCAGCGCCATCAGGAATGCACGCATCTCGCTGAAATCAGCCGGAAGATTATGCGACAACAATGGCAGGTCAGCGCGATCCGCCAGTTCTTTCGGTAAACCGATGTCCTGATCCAGAATCGCTTCCACGCTTTCCTTGAATTTTGCCGGATGCGCCGTCCCGATGAACAGACCGAACTCGCCCGGTTGCAGCTGGTCACGCAGCACACGGTAAGCAATTGCCGCGTGAGGTTCAGAGATATAACCGATATTGGCCAGCTCGCGCATCGCGTCTTCGGTGGTGTCATCGCTGACCGCACCGAAGCCCAGATCTTTCAGCTGCCAGGTTTTACGACGATACAACTCTTCCACACGCGGCCAGTTGTTTGGCTGGCTGACATCCATAGCGTTCGACAGAGTGGCAACGGTTTTCTTCGGTTCCCACTCGCCGTTAGACAGGAAACGCGGCACCGTATCATTGGCGTTGGTCGCCGCAATAAAGCGTTTCACCGGCAGGCCGAGGGATTTCGCCAGCAGACCAGCGGTCAGATCACCGAAGTTACCGCTTGGTACGGAAACCACCAGCTGATTGCGCGCTTCCTGAGGCAGTTGGGCAACCGCTTCAAAGTAGTAGCAAATCTGCGCCAGCAGTCGGCTGATATTGATGGAGTTAGCTGAGTTCAGTTTCAGCGCGTGTTTCAGTTCTTCATCATCAAACGCCTGTTTCACCAGCGCCTGACAGGCATCAAAGTCGCCGTCGATGGCGACGGTATGAATATTTCCGCCAAGCGTACAGAACAGTTTTTCCTGCAACGGGCTGATTTTGCCGCGCGGATACAGAATCACCACACGAACATTTTTCAGACCGTGGAACGCATGTGCCACTGCCGCACCGGTATCACCGGAGGTCGCGGTCAGAATAGTCACCGGCTGATCGCCAGATACCTGAGTCAGGATCTGCGCCATGAAACGGCCACCGAAATCTTTAAAGGCCAGGGTCGGGCCGTGGAACAGTTCCAGACAGGCAATGTCGTCTTCTACTTTGGCAACGGGTGCCGGGAAGGCAAACGCATTTTTTACACGCTGATATAATTCTTCTTCCGGAATTTCATCGCCGATGAAAGCAGAAAGAATTCGGCTGCTGCGGGTGACGAAATCCAGTTCCAGCAAGCGATCAATTTCGGTCAGTTCAAACTCAGGCAATTCCAGCGGGAAGAATAATCCCTGCTGTTTTCCAAGACCTTGTTTGACGGCCTGAGCAAAGCTGACCTGCTCGTTGTGATCCTTCAGGTTGTACAGTTTCATTAGTTATCCCAATAAATTATCGAGTTATCCCAATACCCGCGCGCCCGCGGTATCAAGACGACAAATATGAACAAAGCCTTCGTCATTTTGCAGATAATGCGTCTGCAACCAGTCAGCCATACGTTTCGCTGTCGCACTGTCGTTGCACACCGCGAACAACGTCGGGCCGGAACCGGAAATCCCGCAAGCCAGCGCACCAATTTCTTCTGCGGCGCTGCGGGCTTCGGCAAAGCCCGGCAGCAGACGGGTGCGGTAAGGTTCAGCAATCACATCTTTCATCAGTTTTGCGGCCAGCGCAGGTTGCTGAGTGTGGCAGGCATGAATAAAGCCCGCCAGATAACGTCCGTGGCTGATGCAATCCTGACGGCGATACTGCGCAGGTAAAATGGCACGCGCCTCGGCCGTCGAGACTTTAATCCCCGGATACGCCATCACCCACAGCCAGTCATCAAAGCCTGGCACGTCCTGGCTGATGATATCGAGTTCTTCCAGCATCAGCTGAATGCCGCCTAAATAGCATGGCGCCACATTATCGAAATGTACGCTACCGGAAATCCGCCCTTCCAGCTCGCCCATCAGCAACAGCATCTGGTTTTCATTCAGCGGCTTACCGCAAAACTCATTCATCGCCATCAGACCGGCGACCACCGAACAGGCGCTGGAGCCCAGACCTGAGCCGATCGGCATGTTTTTTTCCAGCGTCATCGCCACCGGCACTTCTTTGCCGATTTCCTGACAGAAACGCTGCCAGCACTGATAAACGATATTGTCTTCCATGCGATCCGGCAGTTTAGACACAAACTTGCCTTCGTTTTTCAGACTGAACACTGTGGCCGCCTCAACGGAAACACAGTCGCCCAGCAGCGTGCCATCCACCGGAGACACGGCCGCGCCCAGAACATCGAAGCCTACGCTGACGTTCCCGATTGAAGCCGGGGCATACACCTTAACCATATTAAACTCCTAACTTCCATGACAGCGTTCTCAAAAGATCGGCAAACACACCTGCCGCCGTCACATCATTACCGGCACCGTAGCCACGCAGAACCAACGGCAACGGCTGATAATAGCGGCTGTAAAACGCCAGCGCATTCTCCCCATTTTTTACTTTATAAAGCGGGTCATTACCATCGACGGCATCGATTTTTACTTTGCATTGTCCGTCTTCGATAGCACCAACATAACGCAATACTTTACCTGCGGCGGTGGCATCCGCAACACGCCTGGCAAATTCGGCATCCAGTTCCGGCAGACGCGCCACAAATTCATTCACAGTGCCTTCGCTATTGAAGGACGGCGGCAGAACGGATTCCACGTCAATATCCGTCAGCTCCAGTTTGTAACCGGCTTCACGCGCCAGGATCAGCAATTTACGGGCAACGTCCATACCGGACAGATCATCACGTGGATCCGGTTCGGTATAGCCCATCTCTTTCGCCTGCAATGTTGCAGCAGATAACGACATACCTTCATCCAGCTTACCGAAGATGAAGGACAGCGAGCCGGAGAGGATGCCGGAGAAACGCATCAGCTCATCACCGGCATTCAGCAGGTTTTGCAGGTTTTCGATGACCGGTAAACCCGCGCCGACGTTGGTATCGTAGAGGAATTTACGGCGTGAACCATCCGCCGCTTTACGCAACTGATGGTAGTAATTCATGGAAGAAGTATTGGCCTTTTTGTTCGGCGTTACGACGTGGAAACCGTCGGCAAGGAAATCGGCGTATTGATCAGCCACTTCCTGACTGGAAGTACAGTCAACAATCACCGGATTCAGCAGGTGGTATTCTTTCACCAGACGGATCAGACGTCCCAGATTCAGCGGCTCTTTCGCGGCACCCAGTTCATCACGCCAGGTTTCCAGCGCAATGCCGTGAACGTTAGTCAGCAATGCCCGGGAGTTGGCGATGCCGCAAACACGCAGATCAATATGTTTGGTTTTCAGCCACGCTTGTTGACGGCGGATCTGTTCAATCAACGCCCCGCCCACGCCGCCTACGCCGATCAGGAAGACTTCGATAACCTGATCAGTGTTGAACAGCATCTGGTGGCTTACGCGCACACCGGTGGTCGCATCGTCGTTATTGACGACCACCGAGATAGAACGTTCAGACGACCCCTGCGCAATCGCCACGATATTGATATTGGCGCGCGCCAGTGCCGAGAAGAATTTCGCCGAGATACCGCGCAGGGTACGCATGCCGTCGCCAACGACAGAAATAACCGCCAGCTTCTCCATCACATCCAGCAGCTCAAGCAGACCGTCTTTCAGCTCCAGATAGAACTCGTCTTCCAGCGCTTTACGGGCGCGTTCCAGTTCGCTTTGCGGCACACAGAAACTGATGCTGTATTCAGAAGAAGACTGGGTGATCAGCACCACCGAAATGCCTGAACGGGACATCACCGCAAACACGCGCGCGGCCATGCCGATCATCCCTTTCATTCCCGGACCGGAAACGTTGATCATCGCCATGTTGTTCAGATTAGTGATGCCTTTAACCGGCGTATTATCGCCGAGGCTTTCGCTGCCTATCAGCGTGCCCGGTGCCTGTGGATTGGTGGTGTTTTTTATCAGGCAAGGGATCTGGAACTGGGCAATCGGCAGGATGGTACGCGGATGAAGCACTTTCGCACCAAAGTACGACAGCTCCATCGCTTCCTGATATGACATGGATTTCAGTAAGCGGGCGTCCGGCACGATGCGCGGATCGCAAGTATACACACCGTCGACGTCAGTCCAGATTTCACAACAGTCGGCACGTAAACAGGCAGCCAGCACGGCGGCTGAATAATCGGAACCATTACGTCCGAGCACCACCAGTTCGCCCTGCTCGTTACCGGCAGTGAAACCGGCCATCAGCACGATGTGATCGGCTGGAATAGCGCTGGCGGCGATACGCCGGGTGGATTCGTTGATGTCCACAGTCGATTCAAGGTAATGCCCCTGCGCGAGCAGTTTTTCGACCGGGTTAATGACGGTGACGCCAAAACCTTTGGCCAGGAACACCGCTTCCATAATAGCGATAGAGAGCTTTTCACCACGACAGATGATGGAGGCATTTACACTGTCCGGGCATTGTCCCAGCAGGGCAATACCGTGCATCAGTTGTTTAAGCTGAGCGAATTCGTGATCGACAAACGCTTTCACTTTCGGCAAATCAAAACCCGGTTGCGCGGCCGCCAGGCCGGTTATCAGCTGACCAAAAATGTTTTCCGCATCACTCATGATGGTCTGAATGTCCTGCCCTGCGACAGTTCGTTCAATCATAGCAACCAGATAGTTGGTGATTTTGGCAGGCGCGGATAATACCGTCGCGACCTGTCCCTGACGTGCATTGCTTTCCATAATGTCCGCAACCCGCAAGAAGCGTTCTGCGTTTGCTACCGAGGTCCCGCCAAATTTCAACACTCGCATTTCTGGTTCTCTCCTGAAGCTCTCGTTTAAATGTAAAAAAAAAGCCCGCACTGGTTAGGTGCGGGCTTTTTTTCTTTTTCCTGTACGCGTCAGCCCGCCCCGTTACCTGTGGTATCGGTGGTGGTAATAATTGTTGTGTTCAGGCTGATGATTCGCATTTTTATTTTCTGTCTGTCTTTAGGTTTGTACTCTGTCTGCCTCTATTAGCTAAAGCATAAGGCACAATAAGTCAATTTTTTTCTATTTTCGGCAGGTTAATCACGGACAGAATGAAATGGATAATTATCTGCCTTTAAAAGCATTTCCAGTACGATCGATAACTCTGCTATCACCGCACCGGATATCGAACTGTAGCGGTAAGGATTCCCCTCACATCATTGGGTCAGTTTTTTTTCGATGTCATGTAGCAAAGTATGCAGCATTGCCGCATCGCGCTGCTGCAAAAGACCGAGACGCTGATGCAGCCAGTCGGACAATTTCTGGTCATCTTCTGCCCCGACATTTTCCAGTAATCGCCCGACCCGTGCACGCAATGCCGACAACTGTCCCGCTTCGGCATTTTCAGGTTTCACTGAGGTCACCTGATTGAGAGACGATAACTGATAACAGAATACCATCACGGCCTGCCCCAGATTCAGCGACGGGTAATCCGCCACCATCGGAACGCCGGTCAGCACATCAGCCAGTTCCAGCTCTTCATTGGTCAGCCCGGAATCCTCACGGCCAAATACCAGCGCAGCGTGATTCACCCACTGGCTTTTCTCTTCAAGCTGCACCTGCAACTCCTGAGGCGTGCAGTAATAGTGAAATTTAGCCCGGCTGCGGGCCGTCGTCGCGACAGTAAAATCAATATCAGCCAGAGCTTCTGCCAGTGTGCTGAAATGCAGAGCATTTTGCAGGATGTCCTGCGAACCATGTGCCACCCAACCGGCTTCCGGCTTGAGATGTGCCTCGCTGTCCACAATACGCAAGGAAGCAAAGCCCATGGTTTTCATTGCGCGGGCTGCCGCACCGACATTTTCCGGGCGAGCCGGTGACACTAAAATAATATGAAGTTGCATATGACGCCTTTGCAGGAAGGAAAAAGAATTTGCCGCCTGTATTTCAGCGATGAAATTTTATCCTGTTTCAGACCTATTCATCGTTTATATTCTTCACAAGAACTTAACAGTCGACTTGATATATTCCTTTATTTTATCGGAAAAGCTTAACCGGGAGGTAAAAAAGCTGCTGGCAGGGTTAAGCACGTTCCCTTAAAAAATTAGTCATTATTTTTCATATGGATATATAATAATGATACATACAGATTTTGCATTTATCTTGGGTTTCCTGAGGATTAGCTGAATCGTGTACAATAAAGGCCGAAATGTGACTCAAACGTGCATTCTTGTAAGTGTTTTTCACTGTTCTGTTACCGTGCTACAATTGAACTTGATATATGTCAACAAACCGTAATTTTGTTGGGTGGTAATTTCGACACTCGCTGTTATATTGCTGTTAATAGGGTTAGGATATGCGCCGCTTTAGGACCCCGTGGAACTGCAGAAAGTGGAATCCCTGACCGAGCTTGCGATGTTGTTGCCGTTGATGGAAATTGCATCGAGAACGCATTTACGTACTTTAGTCATGTAACGAGTGAGATGGCCAATAAGGCATCAAAATTCATTGGGATATCAAGGACTTCTGTACTCCTATTTTCTATTTGTTGGCAATCTTAGGTAGCAATCATGCAGACCCCTCACATTCTGATCGTCGAAGACGAGTTAGTGACACGTAATACGTTAAAGAGCATTTTTGAAGCAGAAGGCTACATGGTGCATGAAGCCAATGATGGCGCTGAAATGCACCACATTCTGTCCGAAAATGATATCAATCTGGTTATCATGGACATCAACCTGCCAGGCAAAAATGGCCTGCTGCTGGCACGCGAACTGCGTGAACAAGCCAGCGTTGCTTTGATGTTCCTGACCGGCCGCGACAACGAAGTTGATAAAATTTTGGGTCTGGAAATCGGCGCTGATGACTATATCACCAAGCCATTCAACCCGCGCGAACTGACCATCCGCGCACGCAATCTGCTGTCCCGCACGATGAACCTGGGTACTACCGGTGAAGAACGTCGTCTGGTTGAAAGCTACAAATTCAATGGCTGGGAACTCGATATCAACAGCCGTTCACTGATAAGCCCGCAGGGCGAACAGTACAAGTTACCGCGCAGTGAATTCCGCGCCATGCTGCATTTTTGTGAAAACCCGGGCAAAATCCAAACCCGTGGCGATTTGCTGAAGAAAATGACCGGCCGTGAGCTGAAACCTCATGACCGTACTGTTGACGTGACTATCCGTCGCATCCGTAAGCATTTCGAAGCGACTCCGGATACGCCGGAAATCATCGCCACTATCCATGGTGAAGGTTACCGTTTCTGCGGTGATCTGGAAGACTGATACAGAAGGTTGCCAACCGCTCTGCAGTCGATGTGATAAAACGTAAAGGCCAGCGAAAGCTGGCCTTTTGATTTGGATCCCTTGGTGAAACTCAAGGCTCAGCATGTCCCCACGGAATGATCGGCACCGCGCTGAGGGCATTTTTAGGTGAACCGTCCACGACTTTATCGGAATAACTCAGGTAGATAAGCGCATTACGTTTTTCATCATAAAAACGTACCACCTGCAGCTTTTTAAACACCAGAGAGGTACGTTTCTGGAAAACCACGGTGCCTTTGTCTTTGCCCTGCTTAATCTTATCGCTGAGCTCGATAGGTCCTACCTGCTGACAGGAAATCGCCGCATCCGATGTATCTTCGGCCAGACCTAATCCGCCCTTGATGCCGCCGGTTTTTGCACGACTGATATAACAAGTTACATTTTTAATATCAGGATCATCAAAGGCCTCGACCACAATTTTATGGTCCGGACCGAATAATTTGAAGACGGTATCCACTGATCCCACTTGCTCTGCACGCGCTGCTCCAGAACAAAAAATAAACATCCCAAATACAAAAATCCAACATTTATTCATTAAGTTACTCCACGTCATCAGCATGACGTTGTTTTCTAAAGAAACCACAATCAGAAAGCGTGCATTCACACTTTCGGAATGAAATACTCTGTAACACCTGTAAATAGCACAGATAGCCAAAAAAATCTTAAGCAGTCTTATCGGGAAAAAGTTGCTATTATGCCGCCCATCATTCTGTGCATTTATCTTAGTTCAACGAGGACGATCTATGGATCAAGCAGGAATCATTCGTGACCTTCTTAGCTGGTTAGAAACCCATTTAGACCAGCCCTTGTCACTCGACAATGTCGCAGCCAAGGCCGGCTATTCCAAGTGGCACCTGCAGCGCATGTTTAAAGACGTCACGAATAATGCCATTGGTGCTTATATTCGTGCCCGCCGCCTGTCGAAAGCGGCTGTCGCTTTGCGTCTCACCAGTCGCCCGATATTAGATATCGCCCTTCAGTACCGTTTTGACTCCCAACAAACGTTTACCCGGGCTTTCAAAAAACAATTCGCACAAACGCCGGCATTGTATCGTCGTGCTGAAGACTGGCATTCGTTTGGTATTTGCCCGCCTATCCGACTGGGTGCATTCATTCTGCCGCAACCGGAGTATGTCTCATTACCAGAACAGCATCTGATCGGCATGACGCAAAGCTATTCATGTACGCTGGAGCAAATCACCACGTACCGCAACGAGATGCGTCGTCACTTCTGGCGTCAATATATTGGGGAAGCGAAAACGCTGCCGCCCATTCTTTATGGCCTGCACCATTCACGTCCAAGCCAGGAGAAAGATGACGAGCAGGAAGTATTGTACACGACAGCGCTGGAAGCTCAGCACCTGCCGGAAAACGTTGAAGGTCAGCCTATTGTGTTGCAGCACGGTGAATATGCCATGTTCCACTACAATGGCACGCCGGAACGTTTGCAGGAATTTATTCTGACGTTGTACAGCACCTGTCTGCCAACATTGAAACTGACCCGCAGAAAGGGACAGGATATCGAACGCTTTTACACGAATGGCCATGCCCCCGGCACTGCGCCAACCGAAATACAGTGTGATTACCTGATCCCAATCCGCCGCTAACGCCTTCTGGCGTTAGCGTTGCAACTCGTCTAACGCGGGCAGATCAAGATGTGAGACATCGCCCGCCGTTTCCACAATCCATCCATTTGCCAGCCAGGCGCTTTGCTGGTGATCAACACGCGACAGCGAACAGTTACGCAGACGCAGACGGCGTTCCGCATAGGCAGGCAAGCCAAGGATCGTACTGATCAGACAGCCCAGCGCAATACCGTGGCTGACCAGCAGCGGCTTGCTTCCCGCCGGTAAATCCAGACAGCTGTCGAGCGCGGCACGCATACGCACGGCCAGTTCAGTCATCGTTTCACCTTCGGGGATGCGCCCTTTGGGTGAACCATCAACCATCTGCTTACGCCATATTTCTTCCTGCTCCGTCAGACCATCCAGAATACGTTCTTCCAGCACGCCCATGTGCAGTTCGCGCAAACGTGGCTCATTGATCACTTCACACCCGCAGGCATCAGCGATAATCTGCGCCGTGTGGCGGGTACGTCCTAAATCACTGGTGATAACGTGAGTGATCCCTTCTTTACGCACGCGCTCAGCAACCTGACGGGCCTGGTAAAGACCTTTAGCCGTCAGCGGGCTGTCTGACTGCCCCTGAATACGGCGGGCGGCGTTCCATTCTGTTTCGCCATGACGGACGAGATATACCTGTAACATGAGTGTTTTCCGTTATACTGCGTGAAATTTGCTAAAGGATGCTAAAACTCTATGTATCATGTTGTCGCTGCAACCACTAACCCGGCAAAAATCAAAGCTATCGCCATGGCTTTTGAAGACATTTTCGGCGCTGAGGCATTTCGCATTGAAGGCGTTGATGTCGACAGTGGTGTTCCAAATCAACCTATTGGCAGTAATGAAACCCGTACCGGGGCACGCCATCGTGTAATCGGTGCGCGTCAGGTTCG
Source organism: Rahnella sp. GSA61A (assembly GCF_019969905.1). Taxonomy (NCBI): domain Bacteria; kingdom Pseudomonadati; phylum Pseudomonadota; class Gammaproteobacteria; order Enterobacterales; family Yersiniaceae; genus Rahnella; species Rahnella sp. GSA61A. The sequence goes on from NZ_JAHXYO010000001.1 coordinate 353,366, forward strand.
TCCCGAAGCAGACTTCTGGGTCGGCGTGGAAGCGGGTATCGAAGACAATATGACATTCGCCTGGATGGTGATTGAGAATATGCACCAGCGCGGCGAATCACGTTCAGCCAGTTTAATGTTACCTGAAATCATTTTACAGGGGATCAACCAGGGCAGTGAATTGGGGGATGAGATGGAAAAACTGACGGGTATCGCAGAGGTGAAGCGTAAAGGCGGCGCCATCGGCATTTTTACCGCCGGGAAACTGAACCGCACCAGCGTTTATCATCAGGCACTGGTGCTGGCTTTAGCGCCTTTTCATAACCCGGTTTATCAAACCCGCGCCCAGACCCATTAAAATTTCAGACTGAAACGGGCACTTCATTCGCCCGTTTTGTCTGCCAGCAGTTGCCCGCTCAACCAATCCTTTAGCGCTGCCGGAGCCGTTTTCAGGCCATTCGATCCCCGGGTTATCGTAGCGATACCGGCACCCAGCTGGCTTTTCAGTTCGCGCTGACTCATCTCTCCCCGCATCAGCTCCTGAATAATGCGTACCCGCGTTCCCAGCGCCGCACGTTCGTCAGGCGTCAGAAGCAGTTGCAGCAGATCCTGATGCAGATTTTCAGCAAAAGATTGCTGTAGCAGTGCCAGAAAGCACTGCCAGTCCTCATTGCCTTGTTGGGAAAGAGCAGGGTCAGTGATGGGTCGTTGATTCATGATTGGGCTGCCATACTATTAAACTAGTACAGCAGCTTATCATAAACGATACGGGATCAGTAACGCCTCTGCCATTCGGCATCCGTCAAAATCTTGGCCGGTTGATGTAAAAAATAGCGATAAAATGCATCATATGCCAACACATTTTTAACATATCGGCGAGTTTCGGAGAAAGGGATACTCTCAATGAACGCGACCGAATCCACCCTGCCCGCGCTGTTGCCCAGCCAGGTATTCACACGGGAAGGCCCGGCGTTGTAAGCAGCGCTGGATAAAATACGGTTGCGGCCAAACATCTGATAGACATATTCCAGATAGCTGGTGCCGATGGTGATGTTCATTTGCGGATCCAGCAGCTGAGCCGGATTGCTGTAACCCTGCAAACCAAACATATCCACGGTATGTTGCGCTGTCGCAGGCATCACCTGCATCAGACCAGAGGCTCCTACCGGCGAACGGGCTTTCGGGTTCCATGCGCTTTCCTGACGGGCAATCGCCATCGCGTAGCTTTGCGTGATGCCTTTGTCATTGGTCGCACGGCGGAATTCATCCGGCCACGCCAGCGGGAAACGTTCTTCAAGATAATCCCAAAGCTTGCCGGTAATGGTCGCCTGCACGCTGAGATCGGGCCATTTCTGCTCGAAAGCGTAACGCGCCAGTGCCGACTGCTGAGATTCAGAACGACTGCTGACCAGATAGCTCCATTCAGTGCGTGCAAGATTGTCCATCTGCCAGTACATCAGTTCACGAACGCGGGCGACTTCCGGCAATTTCGCAATGCTGGCATCAGGCTTCGCAGCCACAGAAATTTGCATCGGATAAGCAACATTCAGCTTTTGCGCGGCGGCCATCGGATAGAATCCCCGCCCCTTCATCAATGTGCGCAGCATCGCTTCACCTTGTGAGCGCTGACCGTTGTCGATCATCACTGACGCACGCCAGTACTGCCATTCATCTTCCTGCAGGGCATCCGAAGGTAAACGATCCAGCCACTGTCTCAGTCCCTGACGATCACCGGCGGCCAGCGCCATACGAATCCGACGCTCCACCAGCGTGGTGGAATGGCTGCGCAGAATAACGTTATCGCGCCATGCCGCCTGTTCCGGTGTGGCGTCGCTGCCCATATAGCGCCAGGCGACAGCTTCTTCCAGATCCAGACGTTCGCTGTCGCTCATCTTCTGCAGACGCACAAGAACGGGGATCATCGAACGGGCATTTTCCGCATCATCACGGGCGATACGCGCAAACGTAATGCTGGTGGCATTGCGGGTAAAATCAGTCGGCCCGACACTGCGCGCAAAGCTTTCAATGGTATTCGGGTTGTTTTGTAAATCCAGCAGCGCATCGCGCATGGTCTGGTAATCCGGCGGTAACTGCTTCGCCAGGAAGTTCACCAGATTCGTATTGCCGGTTTTCATCGCCAGGCCGATGCGTTGCAGCGTAGTCAATGCAGTCTGATTGCCTGCGCCCTGCCAGACGGAGAACAGCTTGTCGCAGGTATTCGGCAGTGACGTGCCGGTCAGCCAGATATCTTTCGCGCCATCAAACGCGGTTTTCTGATCGCCGGTCGCCCATTTGGCGTAATAGTAGTTGCAACGTGCAGCGACCGGTTTCGGCGGCTGCGGGCTGAAAGAGAGCAAACTGTTCCAGTCCTGACGACGCGCCAGCTCATTCACAAAGCGGGCCGGGAGGGAACGCGCAGGCGGCAATGTCGGGTTGGCTTTAACAAAGGCATTCACCTGCGCGGGCGTGGCATCGCCCAGTTCCTGCGTCAGTTGCCGGTATTCCAGATAAGGGTAAAGCGGATAATCTTCCAGCGTGGGCATCAGCTGACTGACGACGTCCAACTGATTGTTATCCCACGCCTGTTTAATCTGCATATAGTGCTGGCGTTGCGAGTCCAGCGAGTCAGCTTTCGCCACGCCCGATACTGTTACCAGCAACACGCTCATTGCCAGAGAGTGCCATTTGTCCACCTTGACCATACTTACCTTTATCCTCACGGGTTATGCCGAAACTGTTTTGCATTCTGTAGACAGCCACTACGCTAATCGATTCATTTTTAAAATTGAAGCGATGTGCGGACAGCATCACAAACTTTACACAGTGTGGTGCAAGCGACGGACAGTTACCAGACAGCGGAAGATCTATTTTCTGTCACAGAACGTGGCGGCGGGAATAATTTCTCAGGATTCAATATCCGCAATTAATTAGCGGGTATTACCCGGTAAAACGCCAATAGATAGCACCCTTACCATTTCAACCAAAATAACCACGCTGACAAAATTTAGATTTACTTACTTCAATTTACTTAGATATTTAATTCCTAAACAAACCCTAAATAAAGGGTAATTAATACCGAAATTCCTAAAGGACACATCCATCTGTTTTTAAAGAATTTTACCTATTAACGTTGATACAAAAAAAGTATTTATTGGCTCAGATCAAATTTATTCCCAGATAATTAATTATGATCACACCCTATTGTAAAATTGATTTTTTGATATTCACTATTTCGCCGTCAGGATTGAAATATTAATAGCAGCGCAGTTCATGGCTTATGGAAAAGTATATGACTCACTCAACTTCATCTGTAAAAACGAATGCCAGCCCCTCTTCTTCTGTCGCGACAGAAAACAAAAACTGGTATCAGATTAGTGGTAACGATGCCATGCAGCGTCTGGGAACTGGCGAGAATGGCCTGACCCGGCACGATGCCAGCGAGCGTCTGAAAGAATATGGCCCGAACGCCTTACCGGAAAAAGCCGCCAAAAGCGCCCTGATGCGTTTTCTGGCGCACTTCAATGATGTCCTGATTTATATCCTGCTCGCGGCTGCCATCGTCACCGGAGCCATGGGACACTGGGTCGACACGCTGGTGATTTTGGGCGTGGCCGTCATCAATGCGCTGATCGGTTTTTTGCAGGAAAACAGCGCTGAGAAATCACTGAAAAGCATTCAGAATATGCTGTCAAGTCAGGCAGTTGTCATGCGTGACGGACAGATACAAACCATCAATGCCGACCAGCTGGTGCCCGGTGATATCGTGCAGTTGCGCCCGGGAGATAAAATCCCGGCGGACTTGCGCATTGTCAGCGCGCATAACCTGCAGGTCGAAGAAGCCATTCTGACCGGTGAATCCACCGTGGTGGTGAAAAACGCACAGGTCATTGACGATGAAGTCATGATCGGCGACCGCCACAACCTGCTGTTCTCCGGCACCATGATCAGTGGCGGCACCGCAACCGGTGTGGTTTATGCCACAGGTAAAGACACCGAACTGGGTCACATCAACCAGATGATGTCGTCGATTACGCCGCAGCGCACCCCGCTGTTGCAGCAAATCGACAAACTGGGCAAAGGCATTTTCGCCCTGATTCTGCTGATGATGGCGTTCCTGTTTGTCTTCGCCTTTATCCTGCGCGATATGCCATTGGGCGAACTGCTGTTGTCGCTGATTAGCCTGGCCGTGGCTTCGGTTCCCGAAGGTTTACCGGCGATTATCTCGATTATTCTCTCCCTTGGCGTGCAGTCGATGGCGCGTAATCACGCCATTATCCGCAAGCTGCCGACAGTCGAAACACTCGGCTCCATGACGGTTATCTGCTCGGATAAAACCGGCACGCTGACCATGAATGAAATGACTGTGAAAGCCGTCATTCTGGCAGACCGCGCTTATCAGGTTGAAGGCGAAAGCTATCAGCCTAAAGGCCGGATTGTTGACGCACAAACCCGGCAACAGATTGATGTCACTCATACACCGGTGCTCAATACCTTCATCACTGCAGTTGATTTATGCAACGACAGCCAACTGATGCAGGACGATAAAGGCCACTGGGGCATTACCGGCGGGCCGACTTCCGGCGCACTGAAAGTGCTGGCGGCGAAATCAAACCTGAATACCGGCAAAGTCGAGCCGCTGGATAAAATCCCGTTCGATTCCAAACACAAATACATGTCGACGCTGCAACGCATCAACGGCAAAACCCGGTTGTTCGTGACCGGCGCACCGGACGTACTGTTCTCTTTAGCCTCGTTTGAACTGACCGAAAACGGCGTGCAGCCTTTCCGCCGGGAATACTGGGAAGAAGAGATGGCGCGCTATGCCCGTCAGGGTCTGCGCATGGTCGCTGCGGCATTGAAAGATGAGCCGGCAATCGGTGGCGACCTGAACCATAGCCATCTGCAACAGGGTCTGATTTTTGTCGGTATCGCTGGCATGATGGATCCCCCTCGCCCGGAAGCCATTGATGCGATTGCCCAGTGTCAGCAGGCCGGGATCCGCGTGAAGATGATCACCGGCGACCATCAGGAAACCGCGATGGCCATCGGCAAAATGTTAGGGATTGGCAACAGCAGTGATTCCATCACCGGTTACCAGCTCGAGCATATGGATGATGCAGAACTGGCCGCTGCCGCCAGCCAGTATGATATTTTCGCCCGTACCAGTCCCGAGCATAAATTACGGCTGGTAAAAGCGTTACAGGATGCCGGTGAAGTGGTCGGAATGACCGGTGACGGTGTCAACGATGCGCCCGCGTTGAAACAGGCTGACGTCGGTATCGCGATGGGGATCAAAGGCACCGAAGTTACCAAAGAAGCCGCTGACATGGTGCTGACCGATGACAACTTCGCGACCATCGCCAGCGCGGTCAGGGAAGGTCGTCGCGTTTACGACAACCTGAAGAAAACCATTCTGTTTATTCTGCCGACTAACCTCGCGCAGGGACTACTGATTATCCTGGCCATTCTGGCCGGGGCAGTCATCCCGCTAACGCCGGTTCAGATCTTGTGGATGAACATGGCGACGTCGACCACGCTGTCCTTCGGTCTGGCCTTTGAGCCGGGTGAGAAAGGCATGATGAGGCGCCGTCCGCGCGCGCCGGGTCAGCACGTCCTCGACCTGCATGCTGTCTGGCGTATCGCCTTCGTGGGTATTCTGATTGCCTGCAGTGCCTTTGTGCTGGAAGCCTGGATGCAACCGCGTGGTTACAGCAGCGATTTGATCCGCACCGTGCTGTTACAGACGCTGGTCACCGCGCAGTGGGTGTATATGTTTAACTGCCGCGTAATGGACCGTTTCCCGCTGACGCGCGAAGTGTTCGTCAACAAAGGGTTATGGATTGTTTCCGGTGTCTTACTGCTCCTGCAACTGGCGTTGATTTATCTGCCAGTCATGAACCAGTTGTTTGGCACCGTGCCGATGCCCCTGAAATTCTGGGGTATCACGCTGGTGGTTGGCGCGATGATCTTCGTGATCGTCGAAATCGAGAAATGGCTGGTTAACCGCTTCATCCGCAAGAAAGTCTGACGATTTATGCTTATGCCGGGTTACCTTGTGTAACCTGGCTTTTTCACATAAAAAACGTCACAATTCTGAAACTTTAGTCTTTTCCCCGCTCAATTCGTCTCAAAGATCTCACAAAACGTCCCAAAGCCCATTCTGCTGATTTACATCAATTCTTTACCGCCTTATTACTCTCTCCAGGGGCATCCCTTCTCACAGCAATGTTAGTTTTGCCAGCGTCCGGCAACTTTTACGGGAATGCCCCATCGCTATACGATCAGTTTTATAAAAACGAGCTCTCTGGCTGTACCGCAGTCAAACAAAGGCCAACAAACAGGTAACACACAATGTCATCGCTCATTGTAGATAAGTGCTATTACACACAGCTGGCATTGCATTCGCTATTGCAATTAAACGGACAACATCCGAAAGATATTCTTTCGCTTAAGGACATCGACGAACTGCAAGCGACGTGCAATTCCCTGACGCCTGAAATCATCTTCGTGAATGAAGATTGCTTTACGTCTGATGCGCAATCAGGTCACGTTCTGCGGGAGGTGATCGACGCGCATCCCGGTACGCTTTTTTTTGTTTTCATTTCCAAGGAAAACCTGAATTATCAGAACTATGTGCCGATCCGTAAAAACATCATTATTTTGTCAAAATCCATCCGGACAGCCACTATTTATCAGTTGATTGCCCATAACCTGCTGCTGGCGCGCTCGGCAGAAACGGAACAACCGCTGGATCTCACGCCGGTCAGCCTGAGCCGGACTGAATCCAGTATTCTGAAAATGTGGATGTCGGGGCTGAACACGCAAAACATTTCTCAGCACCTGAATATCAAGCAAAAAACGGTGGCGTCACACAAAGGCAATATCAAGCGTAAAGTAAAAACTCAGAATAAACAGGCTATTTATCATGTTGTTAAACTCACCGACATTCTGACATCCGGGATGTTTGTCGGGCGTATTCAGCCACTGCGCCCGGACCGCGAAACGGATGAATTCACCATTCCGTTCGGCTGATTTCTCCGCCACCTGCCGCCCGCCAGCAACATTCTTGCCTTACTGTGAACCTGATGGTTGGGAACCCGACTGAAACACGCTAAACTTCGCAGTCGGAACCCTTATCAGTCATGCCGCAATCAGGCGGGGCTGGCTTTAATTTGCCGCAGCGCCTGCCCTTCGCAGACAGCGCGCGGCCCGCAGAGAAAGAGGCTCAAAACAACGTGGCTCAATACGTATATTCCATGCATCGCCTCGGCAAAGTTGTTCCGCCGAAGCGTCATATTCTTAAGAACATCTCCCTGAGTTTCTTCCCTGGCGCCAAAATCGGTGTTCTGGGTCTGAACGGTTCAGGTAAATCCACCCTGCTGCGCATCATGGCCGGTATCGATACTGACATCGAAGGTGAAGCACGTCCGCAGCCGGATCTGAAAATCGGTTATCTGCCGCAGGAACCGCAACTGAACATGGAACACACCGTGCGTGAGTCCGTGGAAGAAGCCGTTTCTGAAGTCGTTGGCGCGTTAAAACGTCTCGATGAAGTGTATGCGCTGTACGCCGAACCGGACGCTGATTTCGACAAACTGGCGGCCGAACAGGGCAAGCTGGAAGAAATCATTCAGGCACATGATGGCCATAACCTGAACAGCCAGCTCGAACGTGCCGCCGATGCGCTGCGTCTGCCGGACTGGGATGCGAAAGTGGCAAACCTGTCCGGTGGTGAACGCCGCCGTGTGGCACTTTGCCGCCTGCTGCTCGAAAAGCCGGACATGCTGCTGCTCGACGAACCGACCAACCACCTGGATGCCGAATCCGTGGCATGGCTGGAACGCTTCCTGCATGACTTCGAAGGCACCGTTGTGGCGATTACCCATGACCGTTACTTCCTCGATAACGTGGCAGGCTGGATCCTGGAACTTGACCGCGGTGAAGGTATTCCGTGGGAAGGTAACTACTCCACCTGGCTGGAACAAAAAGATGCTCGTCTGGCGCAGGAAGCGTCTTCTGAAGCGGCCCGTCGTAAGTCTATTGAGAAAGAGCTGGAGTGGGTTCGTCAGGGCGCGAAAGGCCGTCAGTCTAAAGGCAAGGCACGTCTGGCACGCTTTGAAGAGCTGAACAACACCGAATACCAGAAACGTAACGAAACCAACGAACTGTTCATTCCACCGGGTCCGCGCCTGGGCGACAAAGTTGTCGACGTGAAAAACCTGAGCAAGTCTTACGGTGATCGCGTTCTGATCGACGACCTGTCCTTCTCCGTGCCGAAAGGCGCAATCGTCGGCATTATCGGCCCGAATGGTGCCGGTAAATCCACGCTGTTCCGTATGATGTCAGGTCAGGAAGAAGCGAACGGCGGCACCATCGAGCTGGGTGACACCGTGAAACTGGCCTCTGTGGATCAGTTCCGTGATTCCATGGATAACAGCAAAACCGTATGGGAAGAAGTGTCCGGTGGTCAGGACATCATGCGCATCGGCACCACTGAAATGCCAAGCCGCGCCTATGTGGGCCGCTTCAACTTCAAAGGTGTTGATCAGGGCAAACGCGTTGGCGAGTTGTCCGGTGGTGAACGTGGTCGTCTGCATCTGGCAAAACTGCTGCAGGTTGGCGGTAACATGTTGCTGCTCGATGAACCGACCAATGACCTCGACATCGAAACCCTGCGCGCGCTGGAAAACGCCTTGCTGGAGTTCCCTGGCTGCGCGATGGTCATTTCCCATGACCGCTGGTTCCTCGACCGTATCGCGACGCACATCCTCGATTATCAGGATGAAGGTAAAGTCGAATTCTTCGAAGGTAACTTCACCGAATACGAAGAATACAAAAAACGTACTTTAGGTGCTGAAGCGTTAGAACCGAAGCGCATCAAGTACAAAAAGATGATCAAGTAATCATCTTTCGCCTGAATATAAGGCCCGGAAACGGGCCTTTTTTATGCCTTCAATTCACTGAAATCTAGCCTGCCAGCGCCTCGCTGTAACTCTTCGCAAAGCCGTATTCTTCCAGCATAAACTCAATAAAACAGGCCAGTGCCGGAGAATTCAGTTTTCGTCCCGGATAGACCAGATACAGATCATTCCCTTCCGCTTCCCATTCCGGTAACACGCGCACCAGTGTGCCTTTCGCCACTTCGTCATGGCATAAAAATGCCGGTAACAGCGTGATACCTGCGCCTGCCAGCGCGCATTCCCGCGCATACAACAAATTGTCGGTGGTATGCGCCGCAGGCAGCAGCCAGCGGTGCCAGGTGTCGCCGCGATGTAGCACCCATTCCGACCACGCCCGGTGCGCGATACAGTGATGCGACGCCAGTTGCTGCGGCGAATCCAGAGACGGATGCTGCGCCAGATACGCCGGCGAAGCCAGCAGGTAACGCGGGCTGTGCCCCAGTTCGCGGCCAATCAGCGAGGAATCCTGTGGTTTACCCGTACGCAGCGCGATATCAAACCCTTCCTGCACCAGATCGACCAGCGCATCGGAAACGGAGACTTCCAGCGACACATCGGGATAACGCTTCTGAAACTCAACGTTCATGCGCGCCAGCAACGTCGCGCCGAGCCCCGCCGGACTGGTGATCCGCAGCCGTCCGCTCGGGTTATCGCGTAAACGGCGGATGGCCAGTTCTGCCCGTTCGCTGGCCTGCATCATCTCCTGACAGTGGATCAGGTAGCGTTCACCGGCGAACGTCAGATTAAGCTGTCGCGTCGTGCGGTTCAGCAACCGCAGGCCGACGGACTTCTCCAGCTGGCTGATGCGATGACTGACACTCGATTTGGGCAATCCTGCGCGGCTTGCGGCCTGTGTGAAGCTGCCACACTCCGCCACCAGCGCAAACAGTGCCATATCCTGCAACTGCTTAAACATGATTGTTCACCTCAGACGAACACTTTGTTAGTTATTGTCCATCTTATCAGCTTCCCGCCGGAGGACTAGACTGTCTGTATACCTAACGGAGAGAGAGAACATGACAATCAAAGCTATTGCCGTAAACCCGAAAGATCCGGCCCACTTTATCGCCGTTGAATTGCCACAACCCGTCGCAAAGGATTACGACCTGCTGGTGGAAGTGAAAGCCGTGTCGATCAATCCGGTCGATACCAAAGTGCATAAAGGCGTGCAAAAAAGCGGTCTGGACGCGCCAAAAGTGCTGGGCTGGGATGCCAGCGGCATCGTCAAATCCGTCGGCAGCGCAGTGAAAAACTTCAAAGCCGGTGATGAAGTCTGGTACGCCGGGGATATCACCCGCTCCGGCAGCAACGCGACAGAACAACTGATCGACTCACGTATTGTGTCCGTCAAACCGCAAAGCCTGAACTGGGCTGAAGCCGCTGCCATGCCGTTAACCACGCTGACCGCCTGGGAAGCACTGTTCGAGCACCTTAAAATCCAGGACGCGTCTGCCGATAAAACCCTGCTGATCATCGGCGGGGCCGGTGGCGTGGGTTCGCTTGCGATCCCGTTCGCGTCACTGCGCAGCAAAGTGAAAGTTATTGCCACTGCTTCGCGTCCGGAATCCGCACAATGGTGTCTGGATCGCGGTGCGGATCTGACCGTGAACTATAAAGATCTGAAAGGTGAACTGGCCAAACACGACATCAGACAGGTGGATTTCATTCTGTGCCTGAATGACACTGACGGTCACTGGGAAGCGATCTCTGATCTGATCGCACCGATGGGTCACATCTGTACCATCGTTGAAAATGAACATCCGCTGGATATGAATAAACTGAAGCTGAAAAGTGCCGCACTGCACTGGGAACTGATGTACACCCGCAGCATGTTTACCACGCCGGATATTGCCGAACAGGGCGAAATTCTTAAGCAGGTCGCGGCGCTGGTTGATGAAGGCAAAGTACAAACCACACTGAGTGAAACCCTTTCTGGCCTGACAGTGGAAAGCATCGAAGCCGCCCACGCCAAAGTGCTCGACGGCCATATGCAAGGTAAAGTCGTCGTCGCCTTCTAAGCACGATGCCGCTTTAAAAGAAAAGCCCCGTCACTTTCATGGCGGGGCTTTTTCATTCACGTATGTCCCCTATTCGCCATCGTCCACTTTTTGCCATTTGGCATCGGGGTCAAACGCCGTGATCGCTTTTGCCGCAGCGTCGGTATGCTCGCCTAAATCCTGCTGATATACCTCGCCCTGCTGATTGATCATAAAACTGGTTACGCCGGTATGGCCGTAAACCGCCGGCCAGGCGATCAGCGCAAAACCTTTGGTCATCTTGCCATTCTCGATGTAACTGTACGCTCCGCCGCTGGCGTTTGCGCCCTGCGCGGTGAGGATGCGGTAAAAGTAGCCGTGATAATCCGATCCCGGCTGATCATTGCCAAAGGCCGGACCTAACGGGCTGGGCGCTTCGCCCTGTTTCACCGGCCAGTACAGGCCGTCATGCTGGCCTTCCGTGCTGATAAAGCGCTGAGCATATTGCCCGGCAATCTGCTGATATTCGTGCTGCGCATCGGCGTAAGCGGAAACCGCCTGAATGGCGGAAAGCTCATTGCGGCCAATAGCACGGGTTTCGATTTCGGCGGCACCGGCGGCCATATCAAATGACCAGCCCTGCGCCGTGTGTTTCATCGGGATCGGCAACTGCCAGTTTTCCGGCCCGACATTCAGGTGTGCGGTGTCGCCGTGTTCTGCGATTTTATGGCTGATATGCCAGTCACGCAGAAAACGCGCCACCTCATCCGGATCCACCTCTTTTGGCGGCAGATACTCCTGCCAGTTATTCCCGAGAAGCTTTTGCATAGACGCATCATCGTGCGCTTCAATGGCTTTTACCAGTGCCTGCGCGGCAAGTTCCGGGGTGGTGAACGTCTGCTGTGCGAAACCGGTTAAAGGCAGCAACATCAGACCTGTGGAAATTAAAAAATTACGCAATCTCTTCATGACTTTTCCTCGTCAGTCTAGCGACGGTGCAAATGAGCTGGCTCTGTATTGGCAGGGCGTGACTGCTGGAAGTTCCGCATATGCTCGCGGCTCTGATTACCCCGCGATTGCTGCTGTTGCCACGACGGCCCGCGGCTGGAGTTACCGCTGAATGCCGTGCTGCGTGATGCATTAAGATTCTGCCGCTGATGCTGGTTGATTTGCTGTACTGGCTGGCGCTTAGCATTGTGTTGAGACAGTGGCTGGTGCTGCGGCACCTGACGACTGGCCGGATTATGCATACCGGCAGCCGGTGCTGAATGCGGCAGGTTTCGCTGCTGGGTATGCCCCTGTGTCTGCAGCGTATTCTGATGCTGATTCATCACCGATGCCGCCTGTTGACGGCGCTGATCCAGATTTTGATTCTGCACACCGCCGTTGTTACGCCCGACCGCGTTGTTGTCGAAACCACGATAGTTATTACGCTGCGCCGCCTTGCTCAGCACCTGGTTTTGTGTCGCACCGTTCAGGTTTGCGCCGTGATTTGGCAGCCCTGCGTTGTAGGTCGGATTGTGCTGCCAGCCCGTGGTATTCGCATTTCCAGCAGGGTTGATCCCATTATTGTTGCCCGAGATACGGTTGTAATTGTTGACGTTCACATTGACATAATTGTTCTGCGAACCACCGTGATGATCATAATCATCGTGATGATGATCATCATCGTCCCAGTCAATACTACCGAAAATGGCATAAGTCGCTGCCACACCGACACCAAACCCGATGCCAGACGCCACACCGTTAACAAACTGCTGTCCCGGAGGAGGTGGCAGATACACCGGCGGATAGGCTGGTGTCGGCCATGCGCCATACACCACATTCGGGTTGTAGCTCGGTACGTAAACAACCTGAGGATCCGCTGGCTCAATCACGATGGTTTGCTGCGCAGGCGCACTTTTCACCACAGTGGTTGAGCTGCTTTGTGCCGCCGGTTTAGGTTTGACTGTCACGGTCTGCTGCGGCGTGCTTTTCAGTGCCCCGCTGCTTTGTGCCACCTGACGGAATTTCTGCACGGTATTCATCACGTCGTCCGGTTGTGCCAGAAACGCGTTACCCAGATTCTGCACCCATGCCGGATCTTCTCCCATCAGCGCCAGCAATTGCGGGAAAGCCACCAGCGATTTCACACTCGGATCCCACGGCTCATTCGCCACCTGAGCGACGGCAGCGTCGCCCTGGTTTTGCGGATGGTCGCGTGACCATTGTACTGCCTGAATCACGTTAGTGGGATAAGTCGATGCCATGAGTACCTGTGAAAGCAGGCTGTCAGGATAAAGCGCAACAGGAGCCACCCACTGGTCGAGCTGAGCTTGTGTAAATGCCGCAGGTGCAACGGGTGCAGGAACCGGGGCTGCTGGCGGAGGAACGGCGGCTGATGCAGGCGGAGGCGCAGTCTGCGCCGTGGTTTCGGCCTGACTGCTGACCGGAAGCCAGCCTTGTATAAACATCACACTGGCCAGAGCAAATGCCCCTGCGCCGCACAATACTGCGATACCCCAGGGCTTGAATGATAAATTCATTCGGATCACCTTAGAAAGCCTCAGCGGGAATGAGAGGCAGATTGAATGAGTATAATCGGATAAATAAAACTCAACGGCCGCCACTGTATTTTTATTTCATGTCAGGGATTTACGCATAAAATGCGCAATAAAAAGCCTTAAAAAAAGCACACACACAATCCAATGAATAATAAGGATATTTAATTTTACAGTGTTACAAACTGAATTAATAAAATGACCAGAAAAGATAATCAGATCAATTAATTAATAATTGTGAGAGATAAATAATATATAAAATATTCATAGTGTGAATAATAAAAAAGCGCGTATTCCGGAGAACACACGCTTTCTTATTGCTGCTTGTTGATCAGCTCACAGGCGGCTCATTCAGCCGGCTGGTATCTGCTGCCAGCATATTCTGCACCAGCTCCACACATTCGAGAAAACGCTGGTCATAATCCGATGATTCAACGTGAACATAATCGACGTTGTTCTGTTTCAGCATGTCGATCAGCAGGTTCTGGAAAGACATCCGGTCAGACGTACTTCCCAGACTACGCAGGCCATCAGCGACCCACGGTGTATTGTTTTCAAGCAAGATAACCAGATCAAACCGGTATTCATCCATCAGCGCCTGCACGAACGGATGCTCACGCCCTTCATATTTTTTGCAGAAGGCCTGCGTGGTCAGAAAATCGGTATCAATAAACGCCACTTTATTGGCATATTTCACCGCGAAATCAATGTACTGCGCCTGACCGAGCGCGATTTTATCGTAATCTGAATATTGCAGCGCCATTTCGTCGCCACCAAGATGCGAGAAAACATAATCGCGGCCATATTCCCAGGCGCTGGTAGTGTTGAAGATATTGGCTAACTTGTTGACCAGCGTGGATTTTCCGCTGGATTCGCCACCTAAAATCGCCACGGTACGCACGAAGAACGGCTTCACTTCTGTCGGAATATAATCCCAGTAACGGAACGGATCCTGACGGATCTGGCGGCCACTGATATTCATAAAGGAGCGTTTCGGGTCAATCAGCACCGTTTCAATACCCAGATGTTCACGGTACTGCGGCGCATCAGCTTCTTCGCTGGAATAAATGGTATTGGGTTCAATGCCTTTCTGGCTCATGAACTCTTTAATGCCACGGCCCCAGACGTCCCAGCCGTGCGGATACGGCTCCATCCCCTCTTCGTTAAAGGCATGAATACGGATGTTTTTCTGGTATTTGAAGGTCTGTAATAACCAGCGCAGGCGGTCGCTGACCGTGGGCTGCTGAGACATCGAACTGTTCTCAAACAGCTCGCGATCACGCGGCTCGTCATAGCCCATGATGATATGCAGTTCATCAACCTGACTGCAGGCGCGCTGGATCAGATAGATATGGCCGGTGTGCAGCGGATAAAACTTACCGAACACCACGCCGATATTCTTCTCGCGACGGGGAAACTCAAGATCCAGAAAGCGGTGCAACGCCTCGAGCTTTTGGGCGCTGGGACTTTTTATCTTTGCATTCAACAACTGGCTGAGATAACCCTTGGTCATCCCGCTGGCTTCGGCCACCTGTTGCAGCGTGCGTCCCTGTTGTTTTATCGCGGTTTTTAGATAGTCGAACTGTGACATGCCTTGTCCTCAGGTTTTTTTTACTAAACAAAAAATAGCACAAAGGCACTGAGCTGCGACAGCGGTTAACCGTTACAAATCGTCGAGGATCGCCAGCGCATCAGCCAGTTTTTTGACGCCAAACACCTGCATACCGGCGGGCACTTTTTTTGGCACGTTGGCGTGCGGCACAATGGCGCGTTTAAAACCGTGCTTCGCCGCTTCGGTGATCCGCTCCTGACCGCTCGGTACCGGGCGAATTTCCCCCGCCAGCCCGACTTCGCCGAACACCACTAAATCCTGCGGCAGCGGACGGTCACGCAGGCTGGACACCAGCGACATCAGCAGCGCCAGGTCAGCACTGGTTTCGGTGACTTTCACGCCGCCGACCACGTTAACAAACACATCCTGATCCGCCATCTGCAAGCCGCCATGACGGTGCAGCACGGCCAGTAATATCGCCAGACGATTTTGCTCCAGACCGACCGCCACACGACGCGGATTGCCCATCATCGACTGATCGACCAGCGCCTGAACCTCAACCAGCAACGGACGCGTCCCTTCCCACAACACCATCACGGAACTGCCGGAGGTGATTTCATCGCCACGGCTGAGGAAAATCGCCGACGGGTTGCTGACTTCACGCAATCCCTGCTCGGTCATGGCAAATACGCCCAGTTCGTTCACGGCACCAAAGCGGTTTTTGTGGCTGCGCAGCGTACGGAAACGCGAATCAGCATCGCCGTCGAGCAGCACGGAACAGTCGATACAGTGCTCGAGCACTTTCGGCCCCGCCAGTGAACCGTCTTTAGTGACATGGCCGACCATGACGATCGCCACGCCGCGCGTTTTAGCGAAACGGGTGAGGTAAGCCGCCGTTTCACGCACCTGCGCAACCGTCCCCGGCGACGACTGGATATCCGCCATGTGCATCACCTGAATGGAGTCGATCACCATCAGTTTCGGCTGTTCTTTATCCGCTATTTCGCAAATCTGTTCGATGCTGGTTTCCGACAACATATTCATGTTAGCCGTCGGCAGACCCAGACGGTGTGCACGCATCGCCACCTGCTGCAAAGATTCTTCCCCGGTGACGTACAGGGTTTTCATGTTTTCGCTGAGATGACACAGAATTTGCAGCAGCAGCGTACTTTTACCTGCGCCGGGGTTACCACCAATCAGAATCGCACTGCCCGGCACTACGCCGCCGCCTAATACACGGTCAAACTCTTTAAAACCGGTGCTGAAACGCGGAAGTTCATCAAGGCTGATATCAGAAAGTTTCTGTACGCGGCTGACGCCCGCATCACCGGCGTAACCGGTGAGACGTTCATTACGCGCTACGGTCGGAGAAGCGGCCAAACGGATTTCAGTAATGCTGTTCCAGGCCTGACAGGCACTACACTGCCCTTGCCAGCGCGGATAGTCTGCGCCACATTCATTACACACAAATGCACGTTTTGCTGCTTTTGCCACAACTTACCTCTTTGTATTGATTAAGACTGACTACCACTTAAAATGCAGAGAACGCCAAGAAGATCGGCATGACGGATGCATACTGCGGCCTGTTCGTAGACTTTCGGTTTGGCATGATAAGCAATGCCCACGCCCGCTACCGCCATCATTTTCAGGTCATTCGCGCCGTCACCGATAGCGACGGTTTGCTCATGGGAAATACCCAGTTTTTCCGCCAGTTTCAGCAGGGTATCTGCTTTATATTGCGCATCGACGATTGGCCCGATCACACGGCCGGTCAGTTTACCTTCACGGATTTCCAGCTCGTTCGCGGCCACGTCGACCAGATTCAGCTGATCACGCAGGTATTCGGCATAATACGTAAAACCACCGGAAGCAATCGCCACATGCCAGCCCGCTTCCTGCAGACGCTGAACCATGACGGTCAGGCCCGGCATCAGCGGCAGGGTTTCACGCACCTGCTGGAGAATGCTGGCATCCGCATCTTTCAGTGTCGCGACACGCTGACGCAGACTCGCGGCGAAATCCAGTTCGCCGCGCATGGCGCGCTCAGTGACTTCAGCCACCTGCTCACCGACGCCAGCCAGTTTGGCAATTTCATCGATGCATTCAATCTCAATCGCGGTAGAATCCATGTCCATAACCAGCAGACCCGGTGCACGCAGATACGGCACTTTCCCCAGCTGAGCAACATCAAATTCAAAGGATTCGGCGAGAAGCTGTACATCAGCGGTGAGTGAACCGGCCAGACGCACAACTTGATAACCTTCGACTGCCCAGGCGCTCACAATCACCAAAGCGCGGCCTAACCGGCGCTGGAACAGCGTAATACTCTTCTTATCGAGTTTTCTTCCATAAAGGAGCCATCCGGTATGCCCCGCCCGGTAATCCAGCGGCATGACTTCGTCACCGCTCAGTGAAAGGGGAAGTCCCGGCCATTGGTGGATCTCCGCAGGAAGATCGCAATAGGTCAGACTGTTTGGCATGATGGCTCCTGTAGGGCGTTATGGCATTAAGAAAAACAAATATCACGATTTACCCAAAATCATTCAGTTGACTCAAGGCAGCAACTGAATGCACCTCCGGGAACTGACACGGGTCAGTGACCGGTATAAATGAAAGCAGCAGCTTGAAGGATGCCGGGTAAAAACTGGCATCAAGCTACCTTATCGTAGCGGCTTCTGGCAACATAAAGTCATCGAAATACGCAAGGAAACAGAATGGCCAAGGCCAAACTTAAATTTCGCCTGCACAGAGCAGCTATCGTATTGATAAGTCTGGCATTATTAGTCATCCTGATGCAAGGCGCATCCTATTTCAGTCTGGGACACCAACTGGCCCGTTCAACGCAGGTGGAACAGCTTGCTCAGACGCTCGCCAGACAGGTGGCGTTTTCCCTCGCGCCACTGATGGACAGCGACAATGATGGCGCTGATATCGCACAAATTTCCACTATTTTGAGTCAGCTTACCGATAGCAGTCGCATTCTTGACGCCAGTGTTTATGAGTCCGACGGTTCTCTGGTGGCGCATGCCGGTGAACAGGTGCCGGTTCGCGACCGTTTGTCGCTGGATGGCAAACGTGCGGGCAGCTACTTCAATCATCAGATTGTGGTGCCGATCGAAGATAAAAACGGTCCGAGCGGATTTTTACGCATTACGCTGGATACGCACGTGCTGGCGACAGAATCCAAACAGGTGGATAACACCACCAACCTGCTGCGTCTGATGATGCTCGCCGCGCTGGGCGTCGGTATTATTCTGGCCCGCACCCTGTTGCAAGGCCGCCGTTCGCGCTGGCAGCAATCTCCGTTCCTGCTGACCGCCAGCAAACCGGTGAAAGAAGATGATGAACAGGAAGAAGAGCCGGATGAATTCGGCCCGCCGCCGGTGCTGAACATTCCCGAGCCGGAATCTGAGGTCGCGCCGGCAAAACCTGCCACCGAAGCGCAAACGAAAGAAGCCGCACAAGCCGCTTACCGCAGCCTGAAACGCAGCAGACCGAAGTGATTCAGGCCAGCCGCTGAATAATTGATGTTAACCCTTCCACCTGCGCCAGCATACCGCTGGCCAGTTGGCGGAATTCAGGACTGATTGCCATATCGCTTTCTACCTTCCGCCAGAACTCACCCGCCCAATCCTGTGCATTCAACCACTTTTCTTTAGACACTAAAGGGTCGGGCGTTAAGGGTAAGGTTTCACGACGCATGGTACCGGCGTTGGTCGGTGCAAAAGCCATCGGCAGCATGTCATACACAGGCGATATCGAAAGAGCCTGCTTTAAAGGGTCAATGGCAGGATCGATAAATGACAGATTTCCCTGGTGCATATCGCTGTTGGCGATCAGTTTTCCGAAGGCATAAATCTGCTCAATTTTGTCGACTGTAGCGGCTGTAATGACCTTGCTTTGGCGTAACCGCTGCGCGGTCAAAAACCAGTTGCTGTTTCCTCCGCCAAACTCAGCAGAGACGGCCTCAAGGGAAACCAGCCCGCGACGCCCGCGCTCACCTGTCCGGTCAAATCTTTCGACCTCAAGGAAAACCTCGCCCTTTCTGCCGGTAAAAATTTCGGCTGTTGCCGCCGGAATGCCGGCCTCCTGCAAAACGCTTAACGCATGAGCTTCAGAGCGCAGTAAATCGCCCCAGCGGGAGGCGTTTTCATTGACAGCCGGAGGCGAAAATTTAACTAAAACCTGAGAGGCGTCCCGGCCTGCATGTTCTGCATAGCAGCTGAATTTAGGCTGCTCGCCTCCCGCAGATGATCCGACTTCCTCCCCTGCCAGACTTCTCTGTGCCAGCCGTTCATACACCTGAATTTTGTCTTCACGGGGAACGGGAATATCTTCAGGTTTATGAAACCATCGCTGATAGGCCATTTCTCCAATGACAAAATTCCCGACCGTTTCATCCCCCGCTCTTGCGAGAGCCACCAGCGTCTGGGATTCGGTCCACCTTTTAATGTCATCCGGAAAATGCAGGGCAGCGTTAATATCACGTCCCCACGCCCGACCTAAAAAACCCTGAGGCCGCATATCGGTGATAAACCACGGCAGACCGTCGTAAATCAGCGACTGGCCGCTGACAACTTCCACTGCACAACTTTCACCCGGCCAGATGGAATATAGCGTCCCGACCTTTTCGGCATTTCCTGCCTCATTAATTTGGTAAAGCGGGAAGCTCCATTGGCCTTCCAGCGGACGCGGCAGAATATAACGGGTCGAGCGGCTTTGCCCGATTTTGACGATCTCAGGGATTTTAGTCAGCCGCCTTGAGAGCGTTGACTGGGTGATGTGCAGTTGCTCCGTGATCTCTTTTGCCGTCAGACTGCCCTGACGCAGTAAATCTACAAGTTCAGACATGAGCGGCTCAGTGATGAATAGGAAAATGCATAGCTAATAGCATAGATAAAAAATGAAAATAAATCGATATATCCTGAAGATATAAATTTGAATACGCAAAAAAATACGAAAAAACGCATAGCAAAACGGGCGCCATCCGGCGCCCGTTTTAGTGACTGCAATATTTGCAGAATTTATTCTTTGTCGCCCAGCAGAACGGATTCCAGCGCGATTTCGATCATGTCGTTGAAGGTCGTCTGACGTTCAGCGGCAGTGGTTTGCTCATGCGTACGGATATGGTCGGAAACGGTACAGATGGTCAGTGCTTTCGCACCGAATTCTGCAGCCACGCCGTAGATACCAGCGGCTTCCATTTCCACACCCAGAATGCCGTATTTTTCCATCACGTCGAACATTTGCGGGTCCGGCGTGTAGAACAGGTCAGCGGAGAAGATGTTACCCACGCGGGCATTGATGCCTTTGGCTTTCGCCGCGTCAGCCGCGTTACGCACCATGTCATAATCGGCAATAGCCGCGTAATCGTGATCTTTGAAACGCATGCGGTTCACTTTGGAATCGGTACAGGCACCCATGCCGATCACGATATCGCGCAGTTTGATGTCGGCACGCACAGCACCACAAGAACCCACGCGGATGATTTTTTTCACGCCGAATTCAGTGATCAGCTCTTTGGCATAAATTGAGCAGGAAGGAATGCCCATGCCGTGGCCCATCACGGAGATTTTGCGGCCTTTGTAAGTGCCGGTGAAACCCAACATGCCACGCACGTCGTTCACCTGCTTAACATCCTGAAGGAAAGTTTCCGCGATGTGCTTGGCGCGAAGCGGATCGCCCGGCATCAGCACGACGTCAGCGAAGTCGCCCATTTCAGCATTAATGTGTGGAGTTGCCATCTTCTTATTCCTTAATCAGCGAGGTGTCATATTCATTATAAAAAACGCGGCCAGTATAAGAGACTGGCCGCGTAAGAAAAGTATCAGAGCATGGATTTGCCGTAATCCATCGGTGACAGGTCGAAGTATTTAGCGACTGTCTGGCCGATGTCCGCGAAGGTTTCACGGTGACCTAATGAACCTGGTTTTACTTTCGGGCCATAGATTAAGACCGGAATGTGCTCACGGGTATGGTCGGTGCCGCGCCAGGTCGGGTCACAACCGTGGTCAGCGGTGAAGATGATGATGTCATCTTCTTTCACCAGTTCCAGCAATTCCGGCATACGGCGGTCAAACAGTTCCAGCGCGGCAGCGTAGCCTGGTACGTCACGGCGGTGGCCGTAAGAGGAGTCGAAATCAACAAAGTTGGTGAAGACGATGGTCTTGTCACCCGCTTCTTTCATCTCTTTGATCGTCGCGTCAAACAACGCATCCAGGCCGGTAGCTTTCACTTTTTTAGTGATACCAACCTGCGCGTAGATGTCAGCGATTTTACCGACAGACACCACATGGCCGTCTTTCTCATCCACCAGCTTTTTCAGGATGGTCGGAGCCGGTGGTTCAACCGCTAAATCATGACGGTTACCGGTACGTTCGAAGTGACCGGCTTTGTCACCGATGAACGGACGGGCAATCACGCGACCAATATTGTAGCCACCTTCAGTCAGCTCTTCACGGGCGATTTCACACAGTTCATACAGGCGATCCAGCCCGAAGGTTTCTTCGTGACAGGCAATCTGGAAGACGGAGTCGGCTGAGGTGTAGAAAATCGGCTTGCCGGTTTTCATGTGCTCTTCGCCCAAATCATCCAGTACCACGGTACCGGAAGAATGGCAGTTACCGAGATAACCCGGCAGATTAGCGCGCTCAACCAGTTTATCCAGCAGTTCCTGCGGGAAGCTGTTGGTCGTGTCACTGAAGTAGCCCCAGTCAAACAGAACCGGCACACCGGCGATTTCCCAGTGGCCTGATGGGGTGTCCTTACCGGAAGACAGTTCGCTGGCATAAGCATACGCCCCGGTAATTTCAGCATTACCGTCCATGCCGTCAGGAATTTTACCGGTAGATTCTTCCGCAGCTTTCGCCAGCCCCAGACGGGTCAGGTTAGGCAGATTCAGAGGGCCTTTGCGGCCTTTGTCCGCATCGCCACGCGCACAGGCAGCTGCGATATGGCCCAGCGTGTCAGAACCGGCATCGCCAAAGCGCTCGGCATCTTCACTGGCACCGATACCGAATGAGTCTAACACCATGATAAATGTACGTTTCATTTTGCTCTCCTGCGAATGGTTACGCATTGGGTCACGCGGAACTGCCGCGCACCTGATCAATCTTAAATGGGGGCGATTTGGCCTGAAATCAAGCGTTACCACCGATCCGGCGGTAAACCACCGACGTGCTTTCCGGCGCTTTGTCGCTCAGGACAATGGCCGCACGCACTTCCTGCGCCGCCTGCTGCCAGGCCGCTTCACTGTTCGCGTGGATCATCGCCAGTGGCTGACGGGTATCCACTTGCTGGCCAAGCTGCGCCATATGGGTCAGACCGACGCTGTAGTCGATAGCATCGCTGGCGCGGCGACGTCCGCCACCCAGTGAAACGACGGCCATGCCCAGCGCACGGGTGTCCATCGCGCTGACAATCCCGTTGCCTTCGGCGTAAACCGGTTTGCTCAGCGTGGCCTGTTGCAGATAACGATCGTAATTCTCGATGAAATCGGTTGGACCTTTCTGGGCGGCAATCATGCGGCCAAAGACTTCTGCGGCTTTGCCGTTATCCAGCACGGCCTGCAACTGACTGCGGGCGTCGGCGTCATCTTTTGCCAGCCCGCCGGACAGCAGCATTTCAACACAGAGCGCCATTGTCACTTCCAGCAGACGCGGATTCCGGTATTCACCCGTCAGGAAGCGCACGGCTTCGCGCACTTCCACCGCATTCCCTGCGCTGGATGCCAGCACCTGATTCATGTCGGTCAGCAGCGCCGTGGTTTTACAACCTGCGCCATTGGCCACATCGACAATCGCCTGCGCCAGATCTTCGGATAGCTGGTAAGTCGGCATGAAGGCTCCGGAGCCGACTTTGACGTCCATCACTAACGCATCAAGGCCTTCGGCCAGTTTTTTGGCGAGAATCGAAGCGGTGATCAGCGGGATAGAATCGACAGTTGCGGTGATATCACGTGTCGCATAGAAACGCTTATCCGCCGGAGCCAGCGAGCTGGTCTGGCCGATAATTGCCACGCCGACATCCTGAATGATGCTGCGAAAACGGCTGTCATCCGGGAAAATATCGAAGCCCGGGATGGCTTCAAGTTTATCCAGCGTACCGCCGGTATGACCGAGGCCGCGGCCGGAAATCATCGGCACATAACCGCCGCATGCCGCTACCATCGGCCCCAGCATCAGGGACGTCACGTCACCCACACCGCCGGTCGAATGTTTATCAACGATCGGGCCGTTGAGGTTGAGCGATTTCCAGTCCAGGACGGTACCGGAGTCGCGCATTGCCATGGTCAGCGACACACGCTCATTCATGGTCATATCATTGAAATAGATAGTCATTGCCAGCGCGGCAATCTGGCCTTCTGAAACCTGACTGTCGCGAATACCATTAACAAAGAAACGAATTTCTTCATCGCTTAAAGGCTGACCGTCACGTTTTTTACGAATAATTTCTTGTGCGAGAAACAAGGTATCCCCCTGCCTGAGCTGAACGCTAAATGTAGATGCGAATACCGGACGCTGTAAAACAGCGCCACGGTATTCGCATAACAACAGTGATTAGTAGCTGCTGGTGGCTTTCTGGCCAGCGTGACCGAGAGTGGTGAGCAGGCTTGCCAGCAGACTGGATGCGCCGAAACGGAAGTGACGTGCGTCAGCCCATTCGCGGCCCAGCAGGCGATCAGCCAGTGCCAGATATTGCGCAGCGTCTTCAGCGGTTTTCACGCCACCGGCCGGTTTAAAACCGACAGCTTTGCCCACGCCCATCTCAGCAATCACGCTCATCATCAACTCAGCGCTGTGCAGCGTGGCGTTTTCTGGCACTTTACCGGTAGAGGTTTTGATGAAGTCAGCGCCTGCGTTGATGGCGATTTCAGAGGCTTTGCGGATCAGCGCATCCTGCTTCAGCTCACCGGTTTCGATGATCACTTTCAGCAGCACATTGGCAGCCGCACAGGCTTCTTTGCACTGTTTCACCATCTCAAAACCAATCTGCTCGTTACCGGCGATCAGCGCGCGGTACGGGAAGACCACGTCAACCTCATCGGCACCGTAAGCAATTGCCGCGCGGGTTTCTGCCAGCGCAATCTCAAGATCGTCATTACCGTGCGGGAAGTTGGTGACGGTGGCAATACGGATGTCCGGCGTGCCTTGCTCGCGCAGGGTTTTACGGGCAACAGGAATAAAACGAGGATAAATACAGACAGCAGCGGTGTTACCTGCCGGGCTTTTCGCCTGATGACAAAGCGCGATCACTTTTGCATCAGTGTCGTCTTCGTTCAGGGTGGTTAAATCCATCAGGTTCAGCGCACGTTGCGCTGCGGCGGTTAAATCGGTCATATAACTCTCCAACAATTTTCAATTCCAGCGACCGGCCGGGACTGAGCATACAGTCATGAATTCGTTCCGGCGTTTAACGTCGGCAAGAGAATTCTGCACGTTGGCGAGCGGACTTGGTTCCTTGAAGATAGCGTGCGTAAGCGGCGTGGAACGGCTTACGTGGCAACTGAGATCCTTCTCACCGCGCTTGGACTGGCTGACGCCAGTTCGTTGTGACTATTTGAACACGTCACATCAGGTTCCTGTGTGCATTATTTCACACAAAATGAAAACCGATTGCAACGTTGCTTGGCTAAATGAGACCTTGGTCACAATTCTTAGCCCTTATGCTCAGTATTCGACCCTTAATAAGAGTGTATACCCGAATCATGACAAACGGAGTTCGGGTGGCCACACCGCGATCACCAACCGGCGATCTTACGAGCAATGTTATAATAATAACATTTTAAAGAGAAATGAAATCGCAATACGCCAGAAACCCTTTCTGGAAAGGTTTCTATACGTCAGGGTAAATGTTATTTAAATCACAAAATTAAAATTTCGACGGTTTACCGGGAAGGGAGATTAAAGATGCGGCGGGTATTGTCGAGCAGTGCAAGAGCAATCTGTTCCGGCGTTTCACTGCGCAGGCTGCACAGAATGTCGAACACGATTGCCGCCCGTTCCGGGCGATTAGGCTGCCCCTGAAACCCCTGCAACGGCATATCCGGCGCATCGGTTTCCAGCAACAATGACGAAAGCGGTAATTCTGCCATCACATGACGGGTTTTCTGCGCGCGTTCGTAGCTGATAGTGCCACCCACGCCTATCGCAAAACCCAGTTTGATAAACGCCTGCGCCTGAGAAAGACTGCCTGCAAATCCGTGCACTACCCCGGTTGCCGGCAGTTTTGCCTGACGCAGCAGCGCCGCCAGCTGATCGTGGCTGCGACGGGAGTGCAGGATCACCGGCAACATCTCACGCTTTGCCAGCGCGAACTGCGCTTTCAGCAACCGCTGTTGTTGCTCAAACTTCGGCGCTTCCATGTATAAATCCAGGCCGATTTCCCCGACTGCCACCAGGCGTGGATCCCGCTGGCTGAGCAGTGAATCCAGTAAATCCAGACAACTGTCTTTATGTTCGGCGATATAAAGCGGATGCAAGCCCAGCGCGGCGTGCAATTGCGGGAATTTTTCGGTCAGAGTGAGAATGCCGTTGAAACGGTCAGACGTGACCGCCGGAACAATAATCTGCCCTACACCAGCTTCTGCAGCGAGGCGCAGGCTTTCCGTTTCCGCGCCGGTAAACGGCGGAAAATCGAAATGACAATGCGTATCGACGAAGGTGAAACTCACAGATTTTCGCCCTCACTGGACGGATAATTTTCTGATGACGCCGGACTTTCCGGTGGCGGCATGTCTGAGGATGCGTGCTGCGGTTGCGGCGCACTGACCACGTTGTCTTTAAATGCTGCCGGACGCACCACACCGCCGTCGGTGACCATATCCGTCAACACGGCTGGATCCAGAATGATTTGCTCAACCGTACTGACCGAAGCAGCCAGCGGGATCACATTTTCCGGTTTATCCTGCGGCACGATAACCTGTTTTGGCTGGCGGAATATCCGTGGTTCGATTTGCGGATGAGGGCGCTCGTTTTCACGCGGTAACAGCCAGTGTGCCGCAGCAGAAAGGAAGTAACGTCCGCAGCGACGGCCAAGATGGTAATCCTGATTAAGCGCAGGCAGACGACTGCCAAGCGCGTGGCTGGCCAGCGGTTTTGGCGGGAAGATTTCGAAAATACGCACATCGTCCGGCGGATTCTCAATAAATTGCTGAATGCGGTGATAACTTTCTTCGTGGTGCTGCATCATGCGCACCAGTTGTTGCAGGCTGCTTTCACTCAGCCATTGTTCCATGCGCTTCATCCATTGCGGCGTATAGAACATCGCCGAAGGCACGGTACGGATGACCACAATGGTATCCGCGCCACGGCGGTACGCTTCTTCAACCGGGATCGCGTCACTGATGCCTCCGTCCTGATAGCTGACACCATCCAGATCCACACCCATGCGGTAAAAGCCCGGAATAGCACTTGAGGCTTTGATCACGGGTAGCCAGTTTTCCCGCGTCGGCGAGAAATAATTGGCCGCATAATCATCACTGCGACAGGCGCACATCAGGAATTCCCGGCCGTCGATCAACAGCTTTTCAGCACTGTCCATCGCCAGCGGCATGTTTTTAGCCGTTTCTTCAACCAGCCAGTCGAGATCGATAAGATGTCCGCCGCGCACAAAACGCAGCGGGTTGAAAAAGTCAGGGCTGGTGGTGTAGCGGGTGATCACCCTTCTGGCATAGCCGGGCTGCCCGCAGACGAAAGCAGAGAGATTTTGTGCACCCGCAGAGGTGCCCAGATATAAATCAAAGGGATTGAAACGCGCGCGCTGAAACTCATCCAGCACGCCTGCCGTAAAAATGCCTCTCTGCCCGCCGCCTTCGCACACCAGGGCAATCTTCCCCGGCATATAGGGTTTGTACGCCAGCGGTTCTATATTCCCCAGCGTGACAGGTATTCTGTATCCCAACGCATCGTCCTCACGCAAATGGCCCCACTCAGTTGGCCTTCATTTCAGAGCATACCTCGTCTTCCTGCTTTGCGTAGATTTCTTGCCAAAATCGGGCGACAAAATCGTTACGTCCTGTTAACGGCCAGATTGTACACATAAAAGAATCGCCCCCTTCAGTGAAGGGGGCGATGTCATTAATTAACACATTTTGGCATCACTGGAATGATGCGGTCAGAGTCGTTTACGACCGGTAAACAGGCTGACAAGAAACAGAATGATACCGACTACGAAGACGATTTTTGCAGCCCAGGCCGCTGTACCCGCCAAACCACCAAAACCGAGAGCCGCCGCGATCAACGCGATGATTAGAAAAATAATGCCCCAACGAAACATAAGCTTCTCCTTTACCCTATTTTCACTTTGCCATTTTAAAAGGTTGTGCCCCGCTTCGGGCCGGACTCATTGTGAAACATTTGCCTTATGACGCTTTATCAACCGGCAGCATGCCGGTAACAAAAAATGCTTACCTAATAAAGGTAGTCGAAAAATGAAAGTCTTAGCGTTTCCGACACAATATTTTTCCGACCGCAGGCAAATCTCGTCCAACACAAATCTTCAGCGGGCAACGTAAATGTAATTATGTGTTATTCAAAAAATGAAGCGCCCTGCCCGTGGGAAGGCGCTTCGTACAACAGACAGAGCACGTGATCGTTACGGTGCGACTTTCAGGTCATTTTTGACGCTTTTCACGCCATCAACGGTTTTCGCAACGCTTTCAGCACGGTCAGACTGTGCCTGATCTTTCACTGCGCCTGAGAGCTGTACCACGCCGTCGGTCGTTTCGACTTTCACGTTACGTGACGGGACAATGTCATCCGCCAGCAATTTGGCTTTTACAGAAGCCGTGGTCGCGCTGTCACCGGCATAGGCTTTAACGCTTTGATCTTTGCTGTCTTTGGTATGCAGTTTGTCGCTGACGGATTTAACACCTTCAACTTTGGTTGCCGCAGCAACAGCCTGCTCGGCTTCAGCCTGCGAACCGACAAAACCACTCAGCGTAACAACACCGGAATTCGTCGTGACGGAAATATCGCTACTTTTAATGGCTTTATCATCTACCAGAGCACTTTTCACTTTCGCGGTGATAGCGCTGTCGCCCATGTAGTTATCAACTTTCTTCATGGAACTATCGATTTTTGCACCTGCGCTATCTGTAGTCGTCGTTGCTGCCAGAGCGCTACCGCTCATCAGTGCGGTACCCAGAACTACGGCCATCATTGAATAGGCAAATTTAGAATTTTTCATCGATTTCTTCCTTTTGGTTTATGAGCCTTGTTGCGACTCTGCACGCCACATTCTTGGTGACGCCTTATAACAAATTGTATTGCTGCTGTTTTTACTTCCGTTGTAGCAGAGTACATCGTTTTATTCTGGCTTTTAATCGCCATTCGATATAACTCTCTATTGAGTGACTTTAAAGCAGTGCTTTAAGCCACCCTGTCCTGAACACACATTTAATATAGTCAAGAATGTTCAGATTAGTAGGGAGATCGTCGAATATGGCCTCTAATGCAGACAAGTCCGAAGGTTTACGCCAAAATTTGCGCAAAATATCGGCATATTGATAACAAAGCGTAAGATCCGGAAGGGTATCAGATAAAAAAATGGCTCCCTTTACAGGAGCCATTGGAAAATTATTGCGTTATAAATCAGTCTTCGGTGGTGAAATTACTGTTTATCCCACGCATCCTGCCAGTTAGTGCCGGTCGCAGGAGCATACGCCCAGGCCGCCTGACTACACCAACCGGAGTATGGGAAAGGCTTACATTGATAGATGCCACCATCACTGCCTAATACCCGGGTTCCCGCGACGTATTTCTCACTACTTTGCGGATAAACATACTCATAATCCCCTGCCGCTGTTTTGGCTTTCACCAGAATCGTGGTCGTTGCGGTATCGGTTAAACCGGTGTTATCGGTCACGGTCACGTCAACAGTAAAGCGCGTATCAACTGTTACTTGTGGTGCATTGATCACTTCAGTGTTGGATGCTGCCCCCTGAGCCGGTGCGACTGGCAATCCAGCCGGATTAGTCCACTGATAATGTAAATCAGCAGCCTGCGTATCCGGATCTGTCACTTTTGCTGTCAGCGTCAGCGATTCACCTGAAGTCACGGTATACGTGGATTCAAGGGTAACGGACGGTGCAACAGGCTTAGATGCATCAATCACATTCACGCTGGTTTGCGCTGTGGTGCTGCCTTCGCCGTCACTCACGGTCAGCGAGAAGGTATACACCGCATTGGTCACCGGTTGCGCCACGCTGAATGTCGCTTTTGCCGCGTCGCTGTTTTGCAGCGTCACTGCTGGCCCGGAAACTTGCTTCCACTGATACGTCAGGGTGTCGCCTTCTTTATCGGTGCTGGCTGAACCGTCAAGCGTGATAACAGCGGTTCCATTAACCTGCTGAGCAATACCGGCATTAGCGACCGGCGGCGTATTGGTTTCTACCGGTGCCGGTGAACCGCTGGTGATTGGCGCAAAGATTTCGCTGTAAGCGTACATCGGAGCCTGTTCCGGCGTCATACCACTGTGTTCCGCAGAAACTTGCCCTGAAACACCCGGCTGATCACGCGCCACAGACCACGCACCGATCATACCCAGGCCATAATCTTTTGCCTGCTGATAAACCAGACGCGCATCGGAAAGATAGAACACTTCTCCCTGCACATCGTTATAGCCAATCATCGGCGTTGTCCCCAGCATGGCGTAAACCTGTGCGGCGCGCTTCTCAGGGTATAAACCTTTCACCTGAGTGAACAGATTATCGATGGCAGAAGTGGCACATTTACCGTGAATATTCTGACCTTCAGTGTTGGCTGACTGACATTGTACGTTGCCGTAATCCATCGCCATCACGTTAATCCCGGTCAGCACGACGCCCTGATCTTTGGCATCCTGCAACACTTCCATCCCTTCATGGGTTAAACCGGTTGGCAGAACAGGCAGGGTATACCAGACACCGATGTGACGGCCTTCGGCAGCCCAGCGATCCTGTACTAATTTGACGGCGGCATTGCGGCGCTGAATAGATTCTTTATCAGCCAGCCAGTTTCCTTCGATATCGAAGTCAAGCACCTGCAGGTTCAGGTTTTCGACAATGTCATAATAATGCTGTTGCAGATCATTCACGTTATTACAGGCTGCGGCCAGAGGCGCATTGTTCGCGCCGCCGATCGACACCATGATATCGCCGCCTGCTTCACGCAATGCTTTGATTTTGCTGTATTGCGCGTAGTTGGTAACACTGTAAGCGGTGCCCCACGTCGGTACACAGGTGTTAGCATCTTTAGCGACCATAAAGGCCATGGTGAAGTGGTTAACGTTCTGGTTTTTCGCCAGACCGACAAGGTCAGGCTGCATATTTAAGGTGAAATCGACATAAGGCGCATAGAACTGAGCAGGCCACGGATTTTTCGGCGTACCCACGCGCTCTTTCGTGCCGCTCCAGTCCATATACACAGCCCACGGTGAAACATCGTCAGGTTTAACTTTCTGAACTATTACAGAAGACTGATAATTTTTGCCGTTATATTTCACTAATGAATTAGCAGGATATAAGGTATCGATATTCAGCGTTGGCGCGTTATCAATTTGATCCTGAGAGTAGATTTGAACCGGACCTAGAGGTTTCCACGGATGGCCATTATTTCCGTCCGGGTTCTGATTAGCCGTCAGCGACGGATCATTATTAATGGTGTAAAACAGAGCTTCATACATAACTCCGTCTTTCTGAACTTTATCGCCCTGATTATAGGTTGCACTGCTGCTCCAGACCGGCGTCGGTGCATACACTACCCACGGGTTATTTTCTGCTGGTGCGAAACTGTGAGCCGGCGTTGGTTTAGACGTTTTGTATGTCATGCCATTTGCCAGAACAATATCACCGGCTAAATAATCACGGCTGCTGTCATAATCGACATAATTATTCTGCGTGCCGTCACCGGCAATCTCACAAACGGTCGGGTTGCCATATTGGCTCATTTCAGTCGCAGATGCGTCGCGCACCTTACGCCAAGGGTTGGCACCTTGATCTTGTTCCGCTGTGCCCGGGCAGTTTGTCGCACCGACCCACCAGGCATTTGAGTAAACACTGCCGTCAAAGATGACTTCAAAGGTGTCACCCCCTTCCTGTCCGTTCCAGGCTTCAAGGGCAAAAGCGCTGGCTGAAGCCATCGTCAAACCGGCAACACAGAGCATCTGTGTGATTTTATTCATTCTCATAACTACATTCCTTATATATATATCATTGCCATGGCGGGATATTCATAGAATACATATATGTTTCGCGAGAAAACCTATTGTAATTCCTGTGAAATTAAGACTTTTGTTACTATTTCATAAACAAAAAATATTAATTACCCCCAAAACATATTAAATAAATATGAGGTAACTTATTCACCGCACATAATGGCATATCTATTAAGGAATGGACTCATCTAAACATAACTAATCGCACTAATAATTAAAATTAAGACTATTTAATAATTCAGGTATATTTTTCATCAAAAGGCATACAAATATATAATAAGTACTCTGCCTTAACAAAATAAATTAATATATGTTTTATTAATACAAAATTAAGAAACAATAAAAAAGGCGACATCAAAGTCGCCTTTTCAGAAACAGGAATGAATTAATGTTCGCGTGTTTTACGGAATTTCACTTCAGGATAACGTTCTGAAGCCAGATTCAGGTTCACCATAGTGGGTGCGATATATGCTAAGTTATCGCCGCCATCCAGCGCGAGGTTGGTTTCGTTCTTGCGTTTAAATTCTTCGAATTTCTTCACGTCGCTACACTCCACCCAGCGGGCGGTCGAGACATTCACCGATTCGTAAATCGCTTCCACGTTGTATTCGCTTTTCAGACGCGCCACGACCACTTCAAACTGCAGCACGCCGACCGCTCCGACAATCAAATCGTTGTTGGCGATTGGGCGGAAGACCTGTACCGCGCCTTCTTCTGAAAGCTGTACCAGCCCTTTCAGCAACTGTTTCTGTTTCAGCGGGTCACGCAGGCGGATACGGCGGAACAGTTCAGGGGCAAAGTTAGGAATGCCAGTGAACTTCATGTTCTCACCCTGAGTAAAGGTGTCGCCAATCTGAATTGTGCCGTGGTTGTGCAGACCGATGATGTCGCCCGGATAGGCTTCTTCAACGTGTGAACGGTCACCGGCCATAAAGGTCAGGGCATCGGAAATCACGACGTCTTTACCCGTACGCACCTGACGCAGCTTCATGCCTTTTTCATATTTGCCGGATACCACACGCATAAACGCCACGCGGTCACGGTGTTTCGGGTCCATGTTGGCCTGAATTTTAAACACGAAACCTGTGAATTTCTCATCATCAGCTTTCACTTCGCGCAGGTCAGTTTTACGTGGCATCGGCGCAGGAGCCCAGTCCACCAGACCATCAAGCATATGGTCGACACCAAAGTTACCGAGCGCGGTACCGAAGAATACCGGCGTCAGCTCACCTTGCAGGAAAGCTTCGTGATCGAATTCATGTGATGCACCCTGCACCAGTTCCAGTTCGTCACGAAGTTGCGCAGCCAGATCTTCGCCGACGGCAACATCCAGCTCCGGATTGTTCAGGCCTTTGACCACGCGAACTTCCTGGATGGTGTGACCTTTACCGGTCTGATACAGATACACTTCGTCTTTATAAAGGTGGTAAACCCCTTTGAACAATTTACCGCAGCCGATCGGCCAGGTAATCGGAGAACAAGCGATCTTCAGCTCGCGCTCCACTTCGTCCATTACTTCCATCGGATCGCGGATATCGCGGTCGAGTTTGTTCATAAAAGTCAGGATCGGCGTATCGCGCAGACGGGTCACTTCCATCAGCTTACGGGTACGATCCTCGACACCTTTTGCGGCGTCGATAACCATCAGACAGCAGTCAACGGCAGTCAGGGTACGGTAGGTATCTTCGGAGAAGTCTTCGTGCCCCGGGGTGTCGAGCAGATTAACCAGACACTGTTTGTACGGGAACTGCATCACGGACGTGGTGATGGAAATACCACGTTGTTTTTCCATTTCCATCCAGTCGGATTTGGCGTGATGGCTGGAGCCACGGCCTTTTACAGTCCCGGCTGTTTGAATGGCCTGTCCGAATAACAGAACCTTTTCGGTAATGGTCGTTTTACCGGCATCGGGGTGAGAGATGATGGCAAATGTGCGGCGCTTAGCCACTTCAAGGGCGTATTCACTTGGAGACATGTTTTTCACGTTTCTGCGGTTGGTCCGCCCTGCATAGGATTCACATCACGTCAGAAGGTGACGTCAGGCAAAGCGGTAATAAAAGTTATAGCCGGCTATTTTCACTGATTTAGACGGGATGGGCAATCAATGGTTTTTTTGTGTGGTGTGACTAAGAGAGCGCTTTAGAAACGGAAGTCGGTTGAAAGTGCGGCCCAGTGTTCTTGCAGAACTATTTTATGTTCTTCAAGCATCGGTAACTCCGTAAGCAAATCTGGCCAGCATTTACGCGCAATTTCAATGGCTTCATCAAGATGCACTTCAACGGCAGACCATGGTACACCAATTCTTTCAGCCCAGCGCTTGAAGGTCTGCATATTAATCACACTCCATCGTTTTTCTTTTGCCATATTCAAAGCCACACCATCTTCCCTCTTAACATAGGGTTTGGTAGAAACAATGTCATAGGCAGGTGAAAGGACAGCGTCCACTCGATTGGGGTAGATCACCGTCCAGTTTTTTAGATGGGCATCCCCATTCGCCACTAAAATGTTCGCCAACATCCGGCGCGCCATCTGCTGAATATCGATGATTCCTCCTGCACCGACTCTATAAAGAGCACGACCAATATCGTCGTAGCTATAGCCCTTATATTTATTCCGCGCATAAACCTGAAAAATCTGTGCAAAATCCTCAGTATGCACGCGCCCTTCGTCCGTGCGGTCAAAGCGACGAATCGCGTAAGCATAAGGCTCATCAGGTAAAGGGATATCAGGTAAATTGACCAAATTTCGGAGCTCGACAAGCTTAATCTCAGGGATATTGACACCGATTACCTGCGCTAATTTCATCGCACTAAATTCATTCTCAGGCACTGCACGATGTGCCGTTGACGGAGTTTTGATAATCCAACTGTCTCCCCCGACAGCCGTACTCACGTTGAAACGGCCATCTTGTCGTAATGCAGAGAACTTCATCTGAACACCTGCCAGAGAAAATTTGTCGGTGCTATGCAAAACATCAATTTGAACGGCTTCCAGTTTGTCGCCACGAGATGTCAGCGCCCAGCCAGGTATTTCGCCCCCCTTAAGTGGCACGGCGGTTATCCCACCGGGCAGGTTATTACCGGCATAGGCCAGTAATGGGAACTCATCGTCATGATGGACTTTCAACGTCAACGCCATCCATTCTCGCAATGCGCCTTCTGACAACAAATTTGAAAGAACCGGGGGAAGCTTGTGAAAACTGATAAGCGGCTTATTGAGATATTCTGCCCGCACTTTTTGCGTCAATGTAAAAACGGGACGCTGACTGATGGGTAGTTCAAGATACTCCGGGGCAAAAGATAGGATATTTCGGCTGCCCGCATAATGTGCTAAAACCCCTACACACTGCTCATCAAGATACAGTGCTAAAGCCTCGACTGACTCCACCAGCTTCTCCATGTTTACTCCTTTAAATCACTTAAGATGTCATCCCAATCATTGTTAAGACTCTCTGGCTCCGGCTCAGATGGGCGGTTACCGTTACTAATTGTCGAATCAAGCAGCTCTTTAATCTCTTGTACACGCTGACGCGGCACCAACATGAGTTCCAGCTCCATGCCTTCCAGGATCCTCAGTAACGTTGAAAGACGGGGATCCGCACCCGCTTCAATTTTCTGATACTGCTGCTGAGTCATACCCGTTCTCATACGCATATCTTGTTGGCTCAGCCCTAACTGCCGGCGCCTTTGTTTTAATAAGGTCGGCAATTCATTGAGAGTTCTCATTAGCTATCTCCTGACAGACTACTTACAACAAAATAGCTGTTTTTCGGGTTATTTAACAACACATTAATTGTAATAATTAAAATTTACACTTAATTTGCTGTAAATAATCCTAATTACAACTCTTTAACTGTAAATATAATGAATTACACCTTTTTAATTGTAATTTTGGCGGAATACAACTAATTGGATGTAAATAGTATAAATTACAGTAAATGAGATGTTGTTACGGTATCACCCCAGCGGCAGCGCCATCATGATGGCATCTTCGCGGCCTTGTGCGGCGGGATAGTAATTACGGCGAATGGAAAGTTCATTAAAACCGAGACTTTCATAGAGCGCGATCGCTTTGGCGTTGGAGGCACGAACTTCAAGCCATAATGTAAAAACATCTTTCTGTTCAAGTTGTTGTATCACTTCTTCCAGCAACGTACGGCCTAAGCCCTGACGCTGAAAAGCCGGATCGATAGCGATATTAAACAGTGTGGCTTCGTCGAGAACAATTTGAGTGATCGCAAAACCAGCCATCACTTCGCCCTGCATGATTTTGAGATTCAGATAGCGTTCGCCCTGATTGCTGGCAAGCGTATTTTCAGTCCACGGAAAGGCATGGCTGGCTTGTTCGATGGCGAATGCGCGGGGAAGATCAGCGGGCGTCAGGATAGAAATGTTGTTCATTTTCACAGATCTGCTGCCAGAGCGCGCGTTTGGCGCCGGCGTCTTGATAGAGTGCGGCCAGGGCCGGACTGGAGAGCTGCGGGCCAGTGAGAGTCAGCGGTTCGCTTACCCCCAGTCGCCAGATATTGCAGCGGGTATCTTCAGGTAACATAGTGACCTGTTCAGGCGTCAGGCGGTAAACTTCTGATTCTTTTAGCGTCAGGCTGCGCAAAACATCGCTGACCAGCGGATCATCTTCTGCTGGCGGAACGGCGGCGACGATCAGCAATTTAGTTCCCGCGGGCAGACTGACTGCCACTTCGCCTTGTAATACAGCAGGCCGGCGCAGCGTCCACTGGGTAATGCCCAGCTGTTGTAATAATGTATCTCGTCTGGATGCCATGCCTGATCCCTGCCGGTTGAAGTGCGAAAAGCCCGGCTATGCTAGCAAACACATCGAACATGCGCCAATAAAGCTCGATTACTCAATCAGAGACGAAGAGTATATAATCCCGCGTTCATTCCTGAGGAGCCTCACCCTGATGTCTGCATTAACTCCGGCCAGTGAAGTCATACTGCGCCATAGCGAAGAATTTGAAGGCCGCCGCGTCCTGTTCGCCGGTGACTTACAAGACAGCCTGCCAGCTGAAATTGACGCCGAAGAAGTTCGCGTCCACACCAATATGTATCACCACTGGCAGATGCTCAGCAAAGCGCTGGGAGATAACGTTCAGTTTGGCTTAGTTGCTGATGCTGAATTCATCGCGCCGTGTGATGTGCTCGTCTATTACTGGCCAAAGAGCAAACTGGAAGCGAAATTCCAGCTGTTCAACTTACTGTCACACTTACCGGTCGGCATTGATGTGTTTGTCATCGGTGAAAACCGCAGTGGCGTTCGCAGCGGGGAAACCACGCTGGAAGGCCTGTGCGAACTGAGTAAAGTCGACAGTGCACGTCGTTGCGGTTTGTACCATGGCCGTCTGGAAAAGCAGCCTGAGTTTGATGCTGACGGCTGGTGGGATCAGTACATGGTCGAAGAAGTGACCATAAAAACCCTGCCGGGTGTATTCAGCCGTGAAGGTCTGGACAGCGGAAGTCTGTTGCTGATCAATAGTTTCGAAGAGCCGGTTAAAGGTAAAGTGCTGGATGTTGCCTGTGGTGCCGGGGTACTGGCCTCGGTACTGGCCATGTACTCGCCGAAGATGAAAATCACGCTAAGTGATGTGAGTGCGGCCGCTATCGAAGCCAGCCGCGCCACACTGGCGGCAAACGATCTGCCGGGCGAAGTCATTGCCAGCAACGTCTATTCCGACATTGCCGGGCGTTTCGATATGATCATCTCCAACCCGCCATTCCATGAAGGTCTGCAAACCAGTCTGACAGCGGCGGAGCAATTGATCCGTGGTGCGGTAAGCCATCTGAACATCGGCGGCGAACTGCGCATTGTGGCGAACGCCTTCCTGCCTTATGCCGCCCTGCTTGATGACGCCTTTGGCAGCCACGAAGTGCTGGCACAAAACGGCCGCTTCAAAGTGTACCGGGCCGTACGTGGACGTCCGCCGCGCGATCTGAAAAAGAAAAAACGTTAATCAGTCAGACGTTGAGGAAACGCATCAGTTCCGCGTTGTAGCGATCACCCGCTGCCACGCGGAAAGGAAACACTGCTTCGATCGCCGCGATTTCGGCTTCACTCAGGGAGACATCAAGCGCGGCGATGTTTTCCTCAAGATAATGACGATGTTTGGTGCCAGGGATCGGCACTATGTTATCGCTTTGCGATAATACCCACGCCAGCGCCAGTTGCGAGGGTTTCACCCCTTTCTCCTGCGCCAGTTCACTGATTTTCTCCGCCAGTTGCAGATTTTTCGCGAAGTTGTCCCCCTGAAAACGCGGGCTGTCGCGGCGGTAATCATCCAAATCCAGATCGTCCACTGAACGGATTTGTCCGGTCAGAAAACCCCGACCCAGCGGGCTGTAAGGCACAAAACCAATCCCCAGACGCTCACACGCCGGTAAAATATCGGCTTCCACATCACGTGACCAGAGCGAATATTCGGTTTGCAGCGCGGTGACCGGATGCACTTTATGCGCCCGTTCCAGAATGCTCACAGGCACTTCGCTCAGCCCGATATAACGGATCTTGCCTTCCCGCACCAGATCGGAGAGCGCGCCGATGGTTTCTTCGACCGGCACCGTCGGATCCGGACGGTGCTGATAATAGAGGTCGATAACGTCGGTCCCCAGACGCTTCAGGCTGCCTTCTACCGATTTGCGGACATAGTCCGGATGGCCGTTTGTACCCCGCACCTGCGGATGGGACGGATCACGCACAATACCGAATTTGGTGGCTAAAAAAACCTGATTGCGACGCCCTTTCAGGAAACGCCCCAGCAGTTCTTCATTGGTATGCGGGCCATACATGTCGGCGGTATCCAGCATCGTGACGCCCAGTTCCAGCGCACGCTCCAGCGTTGCCATCGATTCTTTATCATCCAGACCGGTGGTATAGAAGTCGCTCATGCCCATGCAACCCAGCCCCAGCGCTGACACCATCGGACCCTTTTTACCCAGCTGACGTTGTTTCATCGGATTTTCCTTATGACACAGAGAGGAGAAGTAACGGGATAAAGTTTGGTTGTTCTTTCAGGAAAGATAAATCAGCGAAAACGTGCAACACTGTTCATAAATCGCAAACAATCATTGAGAACAGTATGGATCAAATTCAGGCGATGAAAATCTTCATCCGCATTGCCGAACTGGAAAGTTTCAGCCGGGCTGCGGAAGATCTTAATGTGCCACGCGCCACGGTCAGTACGACCCTGAAACGTCTGGAACAGCGACTGGGTGTCCGCTTGTTTCTGCGCACGACACGGCAGGTCAAAATCACCGATGAAGGCAAAATCTATTATCAACGCTGCCTGCAATTGATCTCAGCGCTGGAAGAATCTGACGCCCTGTTTGCGCATCACAAAAACCAGCCCGCTGGCATTGTCCGCATCGACATGCCGCATTCTCTGGCACGCGTGATGGTGATCCCCGCGCTGCCGACGTTTTACCAGCGCTATCCGCAGATAACCCTGAGTGTCAGTGCCAATGACAACGCCATCAATCTGCTCGATCAGGGGGTGGATTGCGTGGTGCGTGCATGGCCTTCGGAAGATGACAATCTGCAGTCGCGCCATCTGACAGACCTGAAACAAATCACCTGCGCATCGCCGGAATATTTAGCCAAATTTGGTACGCCGCAGACACCGGAAGATCTCACCGCACATCACGCCGTGGGCTATTTTTTTGCCCATCAGCGGGCAGATTCACATCTGGAATTCGTGACAGACGGAAAGATCGAAAAGCGACAACTTGCCAGCACGCTGACCGTCAGCGGCGCCGATGCGTACGTCGCCGCCGCAAAAGCGGGTTTTGGGCTGATTCAGGCCTCGGAACTGGCGATGACGCAGGAACTGGCACAGGGCGAACTGGTGGAAGTACTGCATCAGCATCTCCCGCCGCCAATGCCGCTGTACATTATGTATCCGCCCGGCCGCTTCCTGGCCCCGAGGATCCGCGTGCTGCTGGACTGGCTTATCGCGCTGTTTTCCAGCCCTGCTGACCCGGTGTGTAAGAACCTCATTATGGGAAAAATCGTTGATTAAACCATCGATTAACCTGACGACGTTCTGAGACATTGAACCATTCACCACGAATATGCTGTTTTTTACATCAAACGTCCGAAATGGGGGAAATAACTATTGACGCCTGTGGGAAAATCTCTAGAATTCGCCCCCGTGGTTGTGTTACTTGCTGATGACATTCCGATGAATGCGTCAACACAGTAATCAATTGGAACGCGATGGTGGCGGAATTGGTAGACGCGCTAGCTTCAGGTGTTAGTGTCCTTTGGATGTGAGGGTTCGAGTCCCTCCCTTCGCACCAATACAATCACAAGATTTATATTGCACGGCACGGTACGCGATGGTGGCGGAATTGGTAGACGCGCTAGCTTCAGGTGTTAGTGTCCTTTGGATGTGAGGGTTCGAGTCCCTCCCTTCGCACCACTCCGGTGATATAAATCGAATCCAGCAGTAAGCAGAAATCATCTGTGCGAAGGTGGCGGAATTGGTAGACGCGCTAGCTTCAGGTGTTAGTGTCCTTACGGACGTGAGGGTTCAAGTCCCTCTCTTCGCACCACGTGATTCTGTTCCTCAGTTTTTCCTCCCTGCAATACTTCTTTCAGTTTCAAAAAATAGAAAAGACCCGCAGCTTTACTGTGTTTCCTGTTTTTCATCTTAAAAAAATCCTTTTACTACAACAAACTAAAATTCAACGTTACCGCAGCCAGACTTCCTGCCAGCGCCATAAATGATGGCAGCAACATATAGTGTCGCAACGTACGGTGGAACAGCATGCCCAGCGTGATCAGCATTGCAACGACTATCAGCACGCGTAACTGATCGAGCGACATATGCGTCAGGGCAAGCAGCGGCATCAGTGCGCAAGGCAATAATACGCCCCAACCGCTGGTAAGACGTTTGCCAAACATCCACACAACCGCCCAGATGCCACATGCAATGGCCATTGCTGGTATCATAACCTTGCTCCAAATGATGGTAATGAGAACTAATATCATATAGGATTTTTTCTCATTTACCACCTATTTACAGTCCCACCCTTCGTTTGGGTGACACCTGACCGCAAAAGTGTTAGTTTTGTGGCAGTTAAACCACATTAGTACAGCCTCAATTAAGACAGTCACTATAAAAACAACATTTATTGCGTTCTAATAATTACATATTAGAACTATTAGCCTT
The DNA here is from genome assembly GCF_019969905.1 of Rahnella sp. GSA61A. Classification (NCBI taxonomy): domain Bacteria; kingdom Pseudomonadati; phylum Pseudomonadota; class Gammaproteobacteria; order Enterobacterales; family Yersiniaceae; genus Rahnella; species Rahnella sp. GSA61A. The sequence goes on from NZ_JAHXYO010000001.1 coordinate 393,751, forward strand.
CCTGCATGGAATAATTACGCGGTATAGGGCGATAAGACACTTTATCTATTCAGAACAACACACGCTAAATAGAGTAAATTTGATGATATCTCATTCCTATGATGAGCTGCTTAAAAGCAAACATCGGCTGGCGATGTTGCTATTCTTTTTTTTAAATAGTGCAACTGCATTATTTTCTATGGCTTACCCGCCAGAGAATGCAGTCTCTACGCCATTTCCGTTGGTGCTGATTTTTGTGCTTTGTTTTTCAGGGCTGATATTTTCTTTTTTCAGTAAGAAAAATTACTCTGCCCATCTTAATATGTGTTCAGTCGCCGTCGGGCTGTTATGGGCCTGGCAAATAACCTTACGCTTTGAAGAAATCGGCCATCTGGATAAAAATTATCTTTTAGTCAGCTTGCTCAGTATATTCTTTATCAGTGCCATCGCTTTATCAGATAATTTTCTGGCTTTTTGCCTGCATGCAGTACCTTCTACTCTTTGCGTCATCTTCTTAGACGATTTCCAACATGTCGAGCGCATCTTATTTACCGTGTCATTGCCGCTGATTGGCCTGTGGCTGCATCATCTGATGCTCAAACGCAGCGATGAATTTACGCGCAGAATGGTGTCCAATCTCTACAGCGAACGGGAAAAATTCAGCGACCTGAGTATGCTCGATCCGCTGACCGGCCTTTACAACCGCCGGGGTTTGCAGAATAAGCTGGAAACGCTGTTCAATCAGGATTCAGGGCACTACGTTATGCTGCTCGATATCGACCATTTCAAAGCCTATAACGACAACTATGGCCACACGATGGGCGATCAGGCATTGGTGCGTGTCTCTGCCGCTATCCGCGATGCAGTGCGCTCGCGGGATGTGGTTGTCCGTTATGGCGGAGAAGAGTTCCTGGTACTGATGTCCAACGTTAAACAGGAACACGCGGTTCGCATGGCAGAGCGTATCCAGAATAAAGTCCTCGGGCTGAATATCCCGCATTTGTTTAATGTTGAGGTCTCCACCCACGTCACGGTAAGTGCCGGGCTGGCTGCGCTGGAGGACGGTGACTTTATTAAGACTTTAGGTAAAGCCGATGCCTCACTCTATAACGCAAAAAACAGCGGCCGTAATAAAATATTTTATGCCTGGGAAGAGACCAAGGAGATACAGCAAGCCGTGGAAGAAAAAATAGCCTGACGATGATTTATATATAGTATTAATAACAACACACTTATTGTTATTAATTTTTGCGAACAATGTTCAGCGTTTTACCGGTTCGTCATAAAGAAAGCCGTCATTCATTTTCACTGCATAATCATTCAACTTTCAGCCAGATTAATGGTTCTGGCTGAAAGTAAAGAAACTTGTTTACTATAATGAATGTTACTACTCCCTGTTACTTTTCAACTTTTTAAATCTACTTAAATATGCCTGCACACGTCCGCTTCACCACGAAATAAGCACAGATAAAAATAATCCTAAAAGACGTCTTGAGTCCATTTCCCACCCGCTATCGACCTCTTCTGCAACCACAATCCCTTTGTCTCTAAAAAGTCTCTAAAAATGTCCTAGTTTGTTGATTTAATGTAATTATTAATTCTCTTACTGGATTTGTGAACTGACTCATGTTCATCTTCCGGCGAGTGCCAGCGCTGATTTCTCTGTGGCACTGACCGGAAGGCTCCACTACCGGACACTTCTTACACTACCGCCACCCGCTGCTCATGTTTCTGAAGGATCAGTTAACAGCAGCGCTTTTGTTTATCTCATCACTCTACATAATAAAAGGTCCAGTGTATGAACAGTTCGATAGTGTTAGGGATTATCTGGCATCTGATAGGAGCAGCCAGCGCAGCTTGCTTCTATGCGCCATTCAAACAAGTTAAACATTGGTCATGGGAAACCATGTGGTCGCTTGGCGGCTTCTTTTCCTGGATCATTTTACCGTGGGCGGTCAGCTACGTGCTGTTGCCTGATTTCTGGGCCTATTATGGTTCATTCAGTTTTGCGACCCTGCTGCCCATTTTCCTGTTTGGCGCCATGTGGGGCATCGGTAACATCAACTACGGCCTGACCATGCGCTACCTCGGTATGTCGATGGGGATTGGCATCGCCATCGGCATTACCCTGATTATCGGGACGCTGATGACGCCTGTTTTACAGGGCAAAATTGGCATGCTGTTTGGCACAACAGGTGGCCAGCTTACCCTGCTCGGCGTATTTGTTGCGGTCATCGGTGTGGCAATTGTCAGCTATGCGGGTTTCCTGAAAGAAAAAGCATTGGGCATTAAAGCTGAAGAGTTCAATCTGCGAAAAGGGCTGATTCTGGCTGTAATGTGCGGGATTTTCTCCGCAGGGATGTCTTTCGCCATGAGCGCTGCGGTGCCAATGCACGAAGCAGCACGCGAACTCGGGATTGATCCGTTGTACGTCGCCCTGCCAAGTTATGTGGTGATTATGGGCGGCGGTGCAGTCGTTAACCTCGGTTTCTGCTTTATCCGCCTGGCAACACGTAAAACAATCTCTTTGCGCGCCGATATGTCGGTAGCGAAATCCCTGCTGCTCACCAATGCGGTCTTTTCCATTATTGGCGGCGTGATGTGGTATCTGCAGTTCTTCTTCTACGCCTGGGGCCATGCCAGCATCCCTGCAGAATATGATTACATGAGCTGGATGCTGCATATGAGTTTCTACGTATTGTGCGGAGGCATCGTCGGTCTGGTGCTGAAAGAATGGCTCGGGGTAGGCAAAAAACCAGTACGCGTTCTTTGTATCGGTGCGCTGGTGATTATTCTGGCGGCGAATATTGTCGGTCTGGGTATGGCACTGTAAGCGTTACGTTTCTCAACGACAGCAGAACTTATTCTGCTGTCGTTGAGGATAAAAGGATTTTGCCGGTCTGCTGTGTAAAACGCTGCCGGTAGTCCCGCGGCGAAACACCACTTGCACGACTGAACACCACAGAAAAATAGTTACTGTCATCAAAGCCGCATTCAGCGGCCACGTCACTGATCGTCATGTTGCCGTAGCGCAGCAAACTCATCGCCCGGCAAAGCCTCAACTGACGTAAATAATGGGTCACGCTCATGCCGGTGTACTGCTTGAACAGCGAACGTAAAGCACGCGGATTGAGCTGATGTTGCAGACAAAACGTTTCAAGATGGAAGGGAGCGGAGATATTTGCCCGCAGAGCCATCAGCAATAGATCCAGCTGATGCGCATCCGGTAACGCGCCACTGTCCGGCCGCTGACGAAAACGCAGTAACAACAGTGCCAGTTGCATCAACAGGGCTTCACTCAGCTGGATCGAAAGCGGCTCCGATTTCATACACTCTTTAGCAAGCTCATCCACTTTATCGCGCAAAACCGCCATGCCAAGCGTACTTAAACGCCAGTAACGTTGTTCCTGGCTGACATTTTCGCCCGGTAATAATTGCGACCAGTCGGCTGCCAGCCCGAAACGCTCACGGCAAAACAGCACATTATCCAGTGCCAGTTCGTTGACTGACTCATAGCTATGCCGGTCCCGCGAATTAATATAAAACAAGTCACCACAGGTGATGGGATAAGGGATGTCGTTCCAGACATGCAGACCATTACCACGCCAGACAATGACCAGTTCATCAAAATCATGGTCATGACTCGGAAAGTCGGCCTGCGGGTGACGTTCAGCCACCACGACCGAATTCATTTTGGTCAGGAAGAAGTCATTTTTATTCAATTTCAATGACATAGATGCAATCTCAAACCCGTTTGACGACAAAATAAACGAGGCAGTTCTCAGGTAAGAATACCGGAAACCGCGAGAGGTGCCGTTTAACGCAACTGATCACGCATGAGTTTTGGCGACACCGAAAACTCCCGACGAAACTGTGTCGAGAAGTGGTTACTGTCACTGAAGCCGCAGGCATAGGCGATGTCGGTAATACTTTGATCGCTATGATGTAAACGACGGCGCGCCTCCAGCAACCTCAGTCGGTTGAGATACCGCTGTGGCGTCATGCCGGTGTAATGCTTCATCTGACGATGTAATGTTCTCAGCGCCAGCGAAAAACGTTCTGCAGCCTCGGTCCAGTTGACGTCCTCACTGTAATGCGACTGGAGCCATTGCAAAAGTTGATTGACCCTGTTTTCCGAGGTATCTCGCAATTGTGACTGGAAACAGTCCTGATAAAGCAGGATCAGCAGTTGTAAAAACAGACTTTCACGGGTCGCGATGTGTTCCATTTCAACACTGTCAGGCAACGCTGCAAGCTGGGTGATGCAGTTCAGTACCTGCTGAAGCACGCACGGACTGAGCTGCCAGTGGACCTGTGACTGATAGTGATGTTCCTGAGGAAGGAAGTGGCCGACGTCCTGAATGAACCGGAACGCCTTCGGCGAGCGGAACAGCACATTGGTCAGCCGCAGGTTATCCACATTTTCAAACAGATGATGATCGCTGGCGCGCACGAAACAGACCGTACCGGCCGTCAGTGTATAAGGGTTGTCATTGAAGATATGCACACCCGATCCGCTTTCCACCAGCATAATTTCGTGGAAATCATGGTAGTGCTCCGGGAATACATCTTGCGGAAGCCGCCGCTCAACCGTCACAGTCAGCTCAGGTGCCGCAAAATAATCATCACCTCTCAGTAACGTCATGTATCACCTCCGGTTCAAAATCCTTGTGCTTCGGGAACCAACCCTACCCTGCGCCCTGCGGTTTTGCCTTCAAACCACGGCAATAAAAGCGCCATAAACGGTCATATTTCAAAGATTCAGCCTGTCGTGATGCAGATCTGCGGCAAAGATCACAATCGCGTATTCCGGTTTACTCCGGCGCGGCAAAACCCTGTTTCAGTCAGCTTTGAACCGTTATGTGATCTGCCTCGCATCTACCTTTTTAATGCTGCCATCCCGCCAAAACCGGTGGCAATCACCGGAAGGTGTCCCTCAGGCACCTCCCCTACACTGGCCACATATTCAATAAGGAATGGCCGCTATGAGAACACACCATCTTGCCGCTATTGACCTCGGCGCTTCCAGCGGCCGGGTGATGCTGGCGACGTTTACCCGTCAGGATCCCGATCCGGCAGCGACGCTGACACTGAAAGAAATCCACCGTTTTCCTAATAACCTGATCCGCGTTGATGGCCACGATACCTGGGACCTTGATGCGCTGGAGAAACACATACTTGAAGGGCTGAATCGCCTCGACGCGTCCGGCGTTCAGCTTGACGGTATCGGGATTGATACCTGGGGAGTGGATTATGTCCTGCTTGATGCACAGGGGCAGCGGGTCGGCTTGCCGGTTGCTTATCGTGACAACCGCACGGAAGGCGTGATGGCGCGGATGGAACAGCAGTTTGGCCGCGAGAATTTGTACCAGAAAACCGGCATTCAGTTCATGCCGTTTAACACACTTTACCAGTTGCGCGCGCTGAGCGAACAACAGCCTGAAATCGTCAGTAAAGCAGCCCACATGCTGATGATCCCGGATTATTTCCTTTACCGCCTCACCGGAAAACTGAACTGGGAATACACCAACGCCAGCACCACACAGATGCTCAATCTCGCCACCGGTGACTGGGATGAAGATTTGCTGAAACTTGCAGGTGTGCCGCGCCGCTGGTTGCAAAAACCTACACAGCCGGGTAACTCCCCGGGACTGTGGAAAAGCCCTCGCGGACGCAGCGTACCGGTATTCAGCGTCGCAACGCACGATACCGCCAGCGCGGTGGTTGCCGCCCCGCTGACCAGTTCACACAGCGCCTATCTCAGTTCCGGCACCTGGTCGCTGATGGGCATTGAAAGCCCGCACGCTTTTAACCATGCCCAGGCACTCCACGACAATATCACCAACGAAGGCGGTATCGACGGCAGCTATCGGGTGTTGCGCAATATCATGGGCTTATGGCTGTTCCAGCGGGTTTGCCGCGAACTGAACATCCAGGATTTACCGTCATTAATCACGCTGGCTAAAAACGTCACGCCGTTCACTTATCTGATTAACCCGAACGAAGATCGTTTTATCAATCCCCCCTCTATGGTGGATGCCATTCGCGATGCCTGTCGTCAGGCGGGTGATCCGGTGCCAGAGTCGCCAGCTGAACTGGCGCGTTGTATTTTCGACAGCCTTGCCATGTTGTATCGCAAAATCGCCTTGCAACTTGCTGATTTACAAGGGACACCGCTGGAAGATATCCACATCGTTGGCGGCGGCAGTCAGAACCAGTTCCTGAATCAGCTTTGTGCTGATGTCTGTCAGGTCAGCGTCAGCGCAGGCCCGGTGGAAGCTTCAACGCTTGGCAATATCGGCTGCCAGCTGATGGCGTTAAACGCCGTCAAAGATACCGCTGAATTTCGTCGCATTGTTGCCACGAATTTTGAGCAACACCACTACATTCCACGTATTCACGCGGATTTCGCTATTCACTGGCGCCGTTTTCAGGCGCTCTGTCACGTCAATGAGGAACTCGCAGTATGACTTCATCTATCGATCAAGCATGGACACTTGCCAAAGAACGCTTTGCACAGTTGGGTATTGATGCCGAAGCTGCAATCAAACAACTTGATACCCTGCCCGTTTCTATCCATTGCTGGCAGGGGGATGATGTCGCTGGCTTCGAAAACCCTGAGGGCAACCTGACCGGCGGTATTCAGGCGACCGGTAATTATCCCGGCAAAGCGCGCAACGCTCAGCAGCTTCGTGCTGACTTAGAACTGGCGATCTCCATGATCCCTGGCCCTAACCGGCTGAATCTGCATGCGATTTATCTGGAGTCCGATAAGCCCGTTGCCCGTAATGAGATTGAACCTAAGCACTTCACCGGCTGGGTTGACTGGGCGAAGAAAAACAAGCTGGGTCTGGACTTCAACCCGTCTTGTTTCTCACACCCGCTGAGCGCCGACGGCTTCACGCTGTCACACGCAAACCCGGAAATTCGCCAGTTCTGGATTGAACATTGTCAGGCCAGCCGCCGTGTCTCTGCCTCATTTGGCCGCGCACTGGGCACGCCGTCAGTGATGAATATCTGGGTGCCGGATGGCATGAAAGACATCACCGTCGATCGTCTGGCACCGCGCCAGCGCCTGATGAGCGCACTTGATGAAGTGATTTCTGAGAAGTTTGATATCACCGAACACATCGATGCCGTTGAAAGCAAACTGTTCGGCATCGGTTCTGAAAGCTACACCGTCGGCTCAAACGAATTCTATCTCGGTTACGCTGCCAGCCGCGGCACTGCGCTGTGCCTCGATGCCGGCCACTTCCACCCGACTGAAGTGATCTCCGACAAAATTTCTGCTGCGATGCTGTATGTGCCGCGCCTGCTGCTGCACGTCAGCCGTCCGGTACGCTGGGACAGTGACCACGTAGTTCTGCTGGACGACGAAACGCAGGCCATCGCCAGCGAAATCGTGCGCCATGACCTGTTCAACCGCGTTCATATCGGTCTGGATTTCTTCGATGCCTCGATCAACCGCATCGCTGCCTGGGTTATCGGCACCCGCAACATGAAAAAAGCCCTGCTGAAAGCCCTGCTCGAACCGACCGATTTACTGAAAAAACTGGAAGCCGAAGGCGATTACACCGCACGTCTGGCTCTGCTGGAAGAACAAAAATCCCTGCCATGGCAGGCCGTGTGGGACATGTATTGTCAGCGTCACGATGTACCGGTTGGCGGTCAGTGGCTGGATACCGTCCGTCATTACGAAACCAGCGTGCTGGCAAAACGTTAATTGCCGCCGAACGCAACAGAAACGCATTCACCTTATTCGCAGGAAAGAACCGATGAAAACATTATTTAGCTCGTGGTTTGTGCAAGGCATGGTCAAAGCGACCACCGATATGTGGCTGAAAGGCTGGGATGAACGTAACGGCGGCAACGTCAGCATGCGCCTGTTACCGGAAGACGTCGCACCTTATAAAAATGATTTTTACGACCAGCCGCGCCAGGTTGAACTGACTCAGCATGCGCCTGATCTGGCCAACGAATACTTCATCGTGACCGGTTCCGGTAAGTTTTTCCGTAACGTGCAATTAGCCCCGTCAGAAGCGCTGACCGTTATTCAGCTTGATGACAAAGGCGCCAGCTACAAAATCCTGTGGGGTCTGACCGCCGGCGGTCTGCCAACCTCTGAACTGGCCTCACATCTGCAATCTCACGCTGTGCGTAAACGTGTCACCAACGGTCAGGATCGCGTGATCATGCATTGCCATGCGACCAACCTGATCGCACTGACGTACGTGCTTGAGCTCGACAGCGCCAAGATCACCCGCAAGTTGTGGGAATGCAGCACCGAATGTCTGGTGGTCTTCCCCGACGGCGTGGGGATTGTACCGTGGATGGTGCCGGGTACCGATGGTATCGGCGCAGCCACTTCCGACCGGATGCAACATCACAGCCTGGTGTTGTGGGCATTCCACGGTATCTTCGGTTGCGGCCCGACGCTGGATGACGCTTTTGGCCTGATCGACACTGCTGAAAAATCGGCGGAGATCCTGGTGAAAGTGATTTCTATGGGTGGAATGAAACAAACCATCCAGACCGATGAACTGATTGCGCTTGGCAAACGTTTTGACGTCACGCCTTTTGAGGCCGCACTGAAAGCCTGATCAGGCACTTTATGCTCCAGACTTCATAAATCCTGCACGGGGAACAGTGGATGTTTCCCGTAGCAGGAAATGGCAAAGACCGCGGAGCAGCGCACAACAGGACACCTATTTTACTTACTCTATAGAGGGAATTTTTATGAGTTTCATGTTGGCACTTCCTAAAATCAGCCTCCACGGTCAGGGCGCAATCGAAGATATGGTTGCGATGCTGGCGACTAAGCAACACGGCAAAGCGCTTATCGTTACCGATGGCCAGTTAATCGAACTGGGTCTGCTCGACAGTTTATTCTCCGCACTTAAACAGGCCGGACTGCCTTACGCTATTTACGGCGGCGTGGTACCCAATCCAACCTCTGCTCACGTTGATGAAGGTTTCCGTTTGTATCAGGAAAACCAGTGCGATTACCTGATCGCTTTCGGCGGCGGCAGCCCGATTGATACCGCAAAAGGCATCAAAATTCTGACCGCCAATCCGGGGCCCGCCACAATGTATTCCGGTGTCGGCAAAGTTACCAAACCGGGTGTCTTCCTGGTGGCGATTAATACCACAGCGGGCACAGCCGCAGAACTCACCAGCAATGCGGTGATCATCGACAGCCAGCGTCAGGTGAAAGAAGTGATCATCGACGCCAATCTGATCCCGGATATTGCAGTGGACGACCCGGCGGTTATGCTCAAAATCCCGGCCAGTGTCACCGCTGCTACCGGCATGGATGCGCTAACCCACGCTATCGAAGCCTATGTTTCTGTCGGCGCACATCCTCTGACCGATCCGACCGCGCTCGCCGCGATTTCAACTATCACGCAATGGCTGCCAAAAGCAGTCGATCACGGCGATGATATTGAAGCCCGCGAGAAAATGGCGCAGGGACAATATCTGGCCGGTATGGCATTTAACAGCGCAGGCTTGGGGCTGGTTCACGCACTGGCGCATCAGCCGGGCGCGACACATAATCTGCCGCACGGCGTCTGTAATGCCATCTTGCTGCCGGTTGTCGAAGAGTTTAACCGCGCCAGTGCACCTCACCGCTTTGCCGATATCGCCCGCGCGATGGGCGTACATACGCAAGGTATCAGCGAAACACAGGCCAGTATTGCGGCCATTGACGCTATCCGAAAATTGTCCACCCGCGTGGGTATTCCTTCCGGTTTCAAAGAGCTGGGGATTAAGGAAAGCGATATCGAAGGATGGCTGGATAAAGCGCTGGCTGACCCGTGCGCACCGTGCAATCCGCGCACCGCAACTCGTGAAGAAGTGCGCGAGTTGTATCTGAAAGCAATGTAGTTTTTTAAGCGCCTCCCCTGCGAAGCGGGAGAAAACAGTTGTGATTTCTTTACTCCTCCCCCTGCGAAGGGGGGGAGTAAATCTAACCGGAGAAAAACATGATCCGTAAATCCTTCGTGATGCAGGTTAATGCGAATGCACACGATGAATATCAGCGCCGTCATTCGCCAATCTGGCCGGAGCTGGCGGAAACCCTGAAAGCCCACGGCGCGCATCACTACAGCATTTTTCTTGATGAAAAACGTAATCTGCTGTTTGGCTATGTGGAAATAGAATCAGAAGAAAGATGGAACGCGGTAGCAAAAACGGAAATCTGCCAGAAATGGTGGAAGCATATGGCAGACGTAATGCCTGCCAATGCCGATAACAGCCCGGTCAGTAACGATCTTAAACCGGTCTTTTACCTCGATTAACCCGCTGACCAGCGGGTTTTCCTTTTCCGGCAGACGGATTTTGCGCTTTTGAGGCGGTAAAACGCGTGGTGGCCGGTTTCGCTTTGCCTGAAACTGACGCCGCAAACTTCGGATCAAAACCGTCCGGCGGCACCAGGCAATCAGGCCGGATGCCAATCAGACGGCGCATGCCCATCGCGGTCAGCGCCTCGCGGATCACCGGCCAGTTCACCGGATCGTGATAGCGCAGCAAGGCTTTATGCAACCGCCGCTGACGATCGCCTTTCGGCACCACGACGTCTTCACTTTTATAATCCACTTTACCGAGCGGATTCTTGCCGCTGTAATACATGGTGGTGGCGCTGGCGAGCGGCGACGGATAAAAGTTCTGCACCTGATCCAGCCGGAAGCGATTTTTCTTCAGCCACAGCGCCAGGTTGATCATGTCTTCAGTACGTGTCCCCGGATGTGCGGAGATAAAGTACGGGATCAGATATTGCTCTTTTCCGGCCTGTTTGGAATAGCTGTCAAACAGCTCCTTGAAGCGGTAATAACTGCCCATTCCAGGCTTCATCATTTTGGACAGCGGTCCGGCTTCAGTATGTTCCGGCGCGATCTTCAGATATCCCCCCACGTGATGTTCGGCCAGCTCTTTGATATAACGCGGATCTTCTACCGCCAGATCGTAACGTACGCCCGAGGCGATCAGTATTTTCTTGATGCCCTTCAGGCTGCGCGTACGGCGGTAAAGGTTGATCGTCGGTTCATGGTTAGTGTCCATGTGCGTACAGATTTCCGGATACACACAGGACGCACGGCGGCAACTTTGTTCCGCTTTCGGCGACTGACAGCGCAGCATATACATGTTGGCGGTCGGGCCACCCAGATCGGAAATCACGCCGGTGAATCCCGGTACATTGTCGCGGATCTCTTCTATTTCGCGGACGATCGACGCTTCCGAGCGGCTCTGAATGATCCGCCCTTCATGCTCGGTGATCGAACAAAACGCACAACCGCCGTAACAGCCACGCATAATATTGATCGAGAAACGGATCATGTCATATGCCGGAATTGTCGCTTTGCCGTAAGACGGGTGCGGTACGCGCTGGAACGGCAGGCCAAACACTTCGTCCATTTCTTCGGTCGACAGCGGGATCGCCGGTGGGTTGATCCACACATAGCGGTCACCGTGTTTTTGCATCAGGGCACGCGCACAGCCAGGATTGGTTTCGTGATGCAAAATGCGCGAGGTATGCGCGTAAAGCACTTTATCAGCCTTCACTTTTTCAAATGACGGCAACAGAACGTAGGTTTTCTCCCACGGTTTCGGCTTTGGCGCGCGCACCGTTACCGGTTGCGGCGCATCCGGCGCAGGCAACTCTCCTTCCGAGCACGGCAGATCTTCGCCATACGGGTTCATGATCGGTTCAATCCGCCCCGGCTTATCGAGCCGCGTGGAATCCACACCGCTCCAGCCGATAAGCGCCGTTTTGCGCATCACGGCAGTGTTACGCACATCGTGAATATCAGTGATAGATTCGCCCGCCGCCAGACGGTGCGCCACTTCCACCAGCGGCCTTTCGCCGTTGCCATAAATCAGCATGTCAGCTTTGGAATCCACCAGTACCGAGCGCCGCACGGTATCGGACCAGTAATCGTAATGTGCAATACGTCGCAGGCTGGCTTCGATACCGCCGAGCAAAACCGGTACATCGCTGTAGGCTTCTTTACAGCGCTGCGTGTAGACCAGCGTCGCGCGATCTGGACGTTTTCCACCCACGTTACCCGGCGTATAGGCATCGTCATGACGCAGCTTCCGGTCGGCGGTATAACGGTTGATCATCGAATCCATATTGCCGGCAGTCACGCCGTAAAACAGATTCGGCTTCCCGAGCCTCATGAAATCTTCTTTGCTGGTCCAGTCCGGCTGCGCGATGATCCCGACGCGGAATCCCTGCGCTTCCAGCATGCGGCCGATGATCGCCATGCCGAAACTCGGATGGTCAACATACGCATCGCCGCTCACCACGATCACATCACAACTGTCCCAGCCAAGCTGTTCCATTTCCTCCCGGGTCATCGGGAAAAACGGCGCAGTGCCGTAGCATTCGGCCCAGTAACGTGGGTAAGAAAACAGGGTGCGATCGGGTTGGATCAGACTGACTGGCATAGTAAGGTCTTCGTTCGGCGGCAAATAATTGGCCGCAAATTATACGGGGACGGAAACTGCGGCGGGTGAGCAAATCGCTTAAAATTGTTTTAGATCAAATTATGTTTTCTGACTGAGCGCCGTATTATATCCAGGTTGCTCCGGCGCGGAGGGTCTCAGCAGATCCAGTATTTCTTAAGAAGTCATTTCCTTTATAACGGCAATAAAGAGTGCTCAAATAGTCCATTGCTGAATCAGGTTTTAAAGGAAAAATAGCGTTATGGATAATAAACGTTTCCAGAAATTACTCTTACCCAAGCTTACCGAAGCCATGCTGTTTACGCGTTCACGACTGTCGCTGAAATCTGCCAATAAGTTTTATCCGGATAAAAGAATGATTGATGGTCTGATGATGTCGGATCCTAAAAAATACCGGCTGCATTCACTGGGCGGCGACAGGGATCGGGGTGCCATGGTGCGGGGTCTGCGAAAGCTCAATCTTTCCTCCCAGCAGCTTTACCGGAAAGTTGAAGAAGATTATCGCAACGGGAAAGAAAATGCGGGCAACTGCGGCGAAAATGCCCGCGTCGCATTTTGTTATATCAGTGAAAACATTCAAAAATGGGAAAGGCTCGCCGGTACGCCATTAAAAGTGATCAGCATCTTCATTACGCGTCCGGTCGACCATTGCCTGGTATTAGTCGGCACCCAGCCTGTACATAACAACGGCAAAATCCTTGAGAACGCACTGATTTGCGATCCGTGGGCAAAGATCGTCTGCCCTCTGGCGCATTATTCTCTTGAGTGGAAAATGAAAATGAATAAATGGTCTAACCGTGGCCTGAAGGGGAAATATCCCGGCGGTGTTTACGACCATTTTGCTAACAGGGATTCCCGTGAAGCGATCCGTATCGGCAAGTTCGTTATTTATGAACAAAATCAGTACAAAATTTCACAGCGGATCCATGATAAAAAGCTTTATTCGCTGATTGATCCCAATGCGATTACCTGACGTTTTCATTGCCATAAAAAAGGCCTGCCGGTTTCCCGCAGGCCTTTCTTTTTTGCTGAGCTCAATCTTATTTTTTCGCCAGCGCCTCAAACACTTTTTCAACGGCCACTGCGCCGGGATCTTTCACCCCTTTCAGGCTGTTGCTGCTGAGATAAGAAGAGCGCCCCGCATTGGCTTTCTTCATGCTGGCCGTGTCTTTGGCCCCTTTGGCTGCCGCTTTAGCCGCCCCTTTCAGCGCATCTTTTTTGCCAAGGGCTTCCAGCGCCGGTTGCAGTGCGTCGATCATCGTGCGATCCCCGAGATCTGCCCCGCCGTAATGCTTCATGCGTTCGAGACCGGACAGCAACGCTTTCGGCAACTTCTCACCCTCACCGACTTTCTTACCGGCGGCGGTAAAGAAGATCGACATCAGCACGCCGCTGGATCCGCCCATGACGGTCGCCAGACGATCGCCGACAACGCCCAGAAGATCGGCCACATTATTCAGCGGTAATCTTTTGCCTTTGTTTTCTTTCTGGATATCGCGCGCGCCGGTGGCAAACGTCGAACCGGTATCGCCGTCACCGACTTTGGCATCGAGTTTATTCAGCTCATCTTCCAGATCAGAAAGTGTCTGAGTAATGGTTTCAACGATTTTGCCAACCTGCGCATTGGACGAGGCTTTTACCGTTTTCTTATCGCTGATTTTCTTGCCTTTTTTGATCGCCAGTTTCTCAAGCTTCACCAGAGGCTGCCAGCCGGAGGCTTCCACTTCTGCCAGCAAGGCTTCCTCAATGCCGCCTTTAAGGGCAATCACCGAGAGCGAGAACCCTTTCATATCCAGCGCACTGACCAGCGATGCGGGGCCAATCAGATAACGGATCGAACTGCCGAGCGCAGAATGCACCAGTTCTTTGGTGATCTGATTCATTTCGAGCGGAGAGACGCCGCCGAGGTTATTGATCAGCACCGCCAGCTTGTCGCTTTTCTTCACATGTTCCGCAAGCTTGCCGACCAGCGTATCCACCACTTTTTTGCTGTTCTGGGTTTTCATGGTCGACACACCCGGTTCGCCGTGAATACCTAATCCCAGCTCAACGTGGCCCGATTCGATACGTTGCTCTTCTTCATCTTCACCGCCTCCCGGCAGGCTGCACCCCGCCGCCGCGACACCAATACTGGCGGTCGCATTAATCGCCTGCTGGGCGATTTTGGTGACATCTTTCAGGGATTTGCCCTGCTCAGCCGCGTAACCGGCAATTTTATGCACCAGCGCCGTACCGGCGATGCCGCGTGGCTGCTTGTTTTCCGGCAGGGAAATGTCGTCGGAGACCATCACCAGCTCGACGTTATAGCCCATACCTTTTGCTTTCTCAGCGGCCAGACCAAAGTTCAGACGGTCGCCGGTGTAGTTTTTGACGATCAGCAGACAGCCCGCTTTGCCGGTAACCGCCACAATCGCGTTCAGCACGGCGTCCACGCTCGGAGAAGCAAACACTTCGCCACACACCGCCGCCGTGAGCATGCCTTTGCCGACAAACCCCACGTGCGCCGGTTCATGACCCGAGCCACCGCCTGAAATCAGCGCAACTTTTTTCTTATCCCAGTCACGCCGCACGACAACGCGGATTGCCGGATCGATGTCCAGTTTTGCCAGGTTTTTGTAGGGAGAGGTCAGGATCACCCCTTCAATAACATCGTTAATCAGAGTCTTGCGGTCATTCATAAAGAATTTAGACATACCGGACCTTTCCTTTTAACTGTTTTCCAGGTGAAAAAAAGAGCTTCTACGCAGTATAGATAACCCAAAACATAACACAGGGAAAAGTAACGAAGGGGGCGGGAAAGGCGGTTTCCCGCCTTTTAGGAAATGATGAGAAAAGAAATCAATTGCAGGCGAGAACCTTGATAGCCAACCCGCCTGTCGAGGTTTCACGGTATTTCGAGTTCATGTCCTTGCCGGTTTCGTACATGGTTTCGATGACTTTATCGAGGCACACACGCGGTTCGCTGGTGCGGCGTAATGCCATACGCGACGCATTAACGGCTTTCACAGCCGAAATGGCGTTACGCTCGATGCATGGCACCTGAACCTGTCCGGCCAGCGGATCACAGGTCAGCCCGAGGTGATGTTCCATCGCGATTTCTGCCGCCATAAACACCTGCGCGGTGCTGCCGCCCAGCAGTTCGGTCAGACCTGCTGCCGCCATAGAACAGGCCACGCCCACTTCGCCCTGACACCCCACTTCCGCACCGGAAATCGAAGCGTTCATTTTGAACAGAATACCGACCGCGCCGGAAGCCAGGAAGAAGCGGCTGTACGAATCAGGGCTGATCGGGCGGATAAACTGATCGTAATACGTCAGCACGGCAGGAATAATGCCACACGCGCCGTTGGTCGGTGCAGTGACCACACGCCCGCCTGCCGCATTTTCTTCATTAACCGCCATCGCGTACATGTTGATCCAGTCAACAACACCCATCGGATCGACATTGTTCTTATCCTGCGTCACCAGAATGCGGCGCAGTGCGGCGGCACGGCGGTTGATTTTCATCGGTCCCGGCAGCAAGCCTTCGGTATGAATGCCACGCGTAATGCCTTCGCTCATCACATTCCAGATGGCCGCAAAGTGATCGCTGATTTCTGTGCGTGTGTGTCCCGCCAGTTCGTTTTGCAGCATCAGTGCCGACAACGACAGGCCGGTGTCCGTACAGTGTTTTTGCAAATCGCTGGCCGAACGGAACGGATACGGGCGCACCACCGGATTTTCATCCTGCATCCCAAATTTGCTGGCTTCGACAATAAAGCCACCGCCGATAGAGTAATAGGTTTGGGTATAGAGCAGTTCATCGCCGCTGAACGCACTGATTGTCATGCCGTTTTCGTGCAACGGCAGATTACCGGAATGGAAATTCATGCCTGAGCTGGCCGGGAAATCCACTTCTTTTGCGCCCTTGCCCAGCATCAGACGTCCGGTATTTTCTACCTCACGGATAAACGCCGGGATCGCATCGATATCCACATCATCCGGCATATTCCCCGCCAGCCCCATGATAATAGCCAGATCAGTGTGGTGACCTTTACCGGTTAATGATAATGATCCGTAAACATCAACCGCCACGCGGGTGGTTTGGGTTATATGGCCTGAAGAGATAAGTTCATCAGTGAATATTTTCCCGGCTTTCATCGGGCCAACAGTATGCGAACTGGAAGGACCAATACCAATTTTGAAAATATCGAAGACGCTGATCACGGTGGGTACTCCAAGTGAAATTATTTACGGGCGGAATAAACAGAAAAACGGGAGAGAAAGGAGCGGGATATTCCCGCTCACTTTATTTCAGAAGCTTTAATCATTAACCCATCAGGCTGAATACAATGGCTGACATCGCAATCAGACCCATTACAGCAACGAAGACATTACTGATATGGCCGCTGTATTTTTTCATCGCCGGAACTTTACGGATGGCATACATTGGCATCAGGAATAACAGCATCGCAATAATCGGACCGCCCAGCGTTTCGATCATACCCAGAATACTTGGATTCAGGGTTGCCACTAACCAGGTGGTTAATAACATGAAGATACCGGTATAACGGTTCAGCGTTGGCAGGGCAATTTTCTTGCCTTTACTGCGCAAAGATTTAATCACCATGCCGTTAAAACCTTCGCGTGCACCCAGATAATGGCCGAGGAAAGATTTAGTAATGGCAATAAAGGCAATAAATGGCGCGATATATTCAATGACCGGGTTAGAGAAGTGGTTCGCTAAATAAGACAGAATAGACACGTTTTGCGATTTGGCTTCCATCAGGTCGGCCGGAGACAGGCTCAGGACGCAGCTGAAGACAAAGAACATCACCGTGATCACCATCATGATGTGGCTAAATGCCAGAATGCGCGAACATTTTTTCTCAGCGCCATCACCGTATTCTTTGCGTTTTGCCACTGCAAAAGAGGAGATAATAGGCGAGTGGTTGAACGAGAACACCATCACCGGGATCACCAGCCACAGCGTCATCAGCATACCGTGACCTACGCCGTTACCGGAAAGCGAGGCGTTTGTAAACACTGACATATTCCAGTTAGGAATAAGGTAAAGCGCCAGCGCCATCAGCACCGTCACAAACGGGAATACCAGAATACTCATCGCTTTCACGATCATATCCTGACCAAAATGCACCAGTGTCATTAATCCGAGGATCAGGATCAGTGACAGCAACGCACGCGGTGGCGCATTCATATGCATCTGGTGAGTAATAAAACTCTCAACCGTATTAGTGATCGCCACGCTGTAAACTAGCAAAATAGGATAAATGGCGAAGAAATACAGCAGTGTAATTAATTTACCGGCCGTAATACCAAAATGTTCTTCCACGACTTCCGTAATATCTTCACCGGCATTTTTACCCGATAAAACAAAACGGGTTAATCCGCGGTGAGCGAAGAAAGTCATTGGGAAGGCGAGAATCGCCATAATAATTAACGGAATTAATCCGCCAATACCGGCATTAATAGGAAGAAAAAGAACACCCGCACCAATTGCCGTTCCATATAAACCTAACATCCACATGGTGTCAGTTTTACGCCAGGAACTTATTGATTTTTCAGACAGCGTCCCGATTGTTGTATTATCCATGATTCCTCAGCACCTAATTATAAAAATAATTCCGTTTTCCCCAGGAATGGTTGATGTTTTTTTACTGCACCCGTCATCGAAAAAACCACCCTGACGGTTAAAACATACCATTAATGCGGGCATGATACCTATCAGCAGCATAAAAATCTGACTAACGGTGTGGCTTTGAGATCATGGTCACGAATATAGCTAAAATGCCGTCTATTATTCCTTTAAATTCCAATCTATTAACATTTCCTGCAATTTAAATTCATCAAACGGTGATTACGGTAACATTTATTTTTTGTCATATTTTGTTATGACCGTGACTATTATTTTAATAACGGTTGAAATAACACCAATGTGTATTATTTATCGACGCCGCCCCTCTTATCGCTGCTCAAAAATCAACCACGCTCATTAACCTAAACATTCATTAGATTCTCTTCAGTATTCGCTGTTTTCCTGGTTTCTGTAAAAAATTCTACACAAGATGCGTGTTGTTTCAGGGTGAAAAACTTTTTATTGACGCTTTCAGAAATCATGCCGATAAAGTTATTCTTATTCCGGTGAAACAATTTCAACCGGAAGAAACACAGAGTGACGCTATGGAAAAAGCCCGATCACCTTTTTACCTGTTAGTGAAGATACGTGTCGGCCATTTTTTTAAGGCTGCGTATGGCTTCGCCCTGCTGATGGTGCTTCTGATCGCTCCGTTAAAACCGGTTATCGCAGAAACCAGCGAGACGTCACCCGACGCCGCCGTCGCCCAGACCGTTAACGGTATCCTCAGTTATTCGCGCTGGCCCGACAAAACGACCTCGTCTTCTTTAACACTTTGCATCATTCAGCCAGTTAAATACGCGGCGCTACTCACGCCCGATGGCAGCGCTTTTGCTGGCAGACCGCTCAAAGTGATGACGTTGCCTTTTGACAGCCCGCTGCTGACCGCGCAGTGCGATGCCATTTATTCCGGCAGAATAACGGCTGAACAGCAGAACGATTTGCATCAGCGCCTGGAAGGCCATGCCATTTTAACGATCAGCGAAGAAGACGAGACCTGCGGATTACTGAACGCTTTCTGTCTGGTGATCACGCCCCTTCACACCGGATTCAAACTGAATCTGGACACGCTGTCCCGCAGCGGTGTGCGGGTTAATCCCGCCGTATTACAACTTGCCAGGGAAAAGGAGTAACCATGGAAAATAAAATTCCTGTTCCTGACACAGAACAGCCGCGCCAGCGCCCGACGCTGAATGCCGCACTGAACAGAATCCATGTGATTGTGATTTTGACCGCGATTGGCCTTGCCGGTTTTTTACTGATCTTGCTGGCCCTGATCGCCCTGCGTTCGCATGCCGAAAATAATCTGCAACTGACCGCACGCGCTATCAGCTACACCACCGAAGCGGCGCTGGTGTTTAATGATCCTGCCGCCGCGCACGAGTCGCTGGAGTTCATCGCTAAACGCGGCGATTTCACGCAGGCTAAAATTCTGACCCCCGCCGGTGCAACGTTCACAGAATGGCAGCGGCCGGTGAACAGCAACTGGGACAAGCTCGGGCAGTTCGTCGGCCACCTGGCTTTCCCGGAGCCTGTCACGATGCCGGTGAACCATTCCGGTTCGCTCATCGGTACGGTCTGGCTCGCCGGTAATGGCGGAACCCTGGCGGGTTTCCTGCTGGAAACGGTGCTTAGCCTGATCGGCTGTCTGGTACTGACGGCCCTGGTGGCGCTGTATTTTTCCCGCCGGATGCAAAAAGGTATTGTCGATGCTCTCGGCCACATTACGCGCGTCACTCATGACGTCAGCGCTAACCGTTCGTTCAGCCTGCGTGTCCCTTCTGCGCCGATTGCCGAGCTGCACACGCTGAGCCAGGACTTCAACAGCCTGCTGACGGAGCTGGAAGCCTGGGAAAACCATATGCGCAACGAGAACGTCTCACTGACCCAAAAAGCATTGCATGACGGATTGACCGGCCTGCATAATCGCGCGTTTTTCATTGATACGCTTAATCAATGCTTTAACCCGATGCGCCCGGCGCTGTCACTCGCGTTGCTGTTTATTGATGTCGATAACTTTAAAGAGATCAATGACTCACTCGGTCATGCTGCCGGAGACCGCGTGCTGATGGTGATTGGTGAACGGCTGGCGAAAACACTGCGAAAAGGCGATGTGCTGGCGCGTCTGGGCGGTGATGAATTTGCCATCTTGCTTGAACCGATGGTTTCCACCGCAGAGGCCGTGGCTTTTGCCGAACGCATTGTTGAAATCATGAAAACCCCTGTCATCCTGCTCAATAACAAGACGCTGGATGTTTCTCTCAGTATCGGTATCGCGCTGTCGCCTTCTCAGGCCACTAACGCGAAAGAGTTACTGGATAAGGCCGATGAGGCCATGTACCGCTCGAAAAAAATTTCCGGCAGTTGCTGGCATGTTTCTTCAGGCATGCCGCTTCCTGTCGTGATGAAAGACTAAAAGGAATTAATGACAATGAATACCTGCAACACTTTCAAGACCTGGTTTCAGTTCGCCGCAATGGGGCTGTGCATTCTGCTGCTGGCCGCCTGTCAGACCAAACCGGCGGGATTAACGCCGGAACAGATCGCCGTACTGCAAAAAAACGGCTTCTCACAGACAGCCGAAGGCTGGGAACTCGGGCTGGATGCTAAAGTGCTGTTTGGCAATAATCAGGCGACGCTTTCGACAGAAAGTAAGCAGTCGGTGGAAAAACTGGCCAGTGAACTGCTGCATGTCGGGCTGAATAAAGTCAATCTCGACGGCCATACCGACAACTACGGCGACGCCGGTTACAACAACGATCTGTCTCTGCGCCGCGCTAACACCGTTGCCGCCGCCTTTGCCGATGCCGGCATGCCACGCGCCAATATCCATACCCGCGGATTAGGGCAGAGCCAGCCGGTCGCCAGCAATAAAACCCAGGCCGGACGCGCCCAGAACCGTCGCGTTTCTGTGATTATTGTGGTGTAACTTACAACAACCCCACCATATGCAGCGCCGCCTTGCAGTTATCGGTTCTGCGCCAGGCCAGAGCGATCTGCGTCGTTAATGTCTGCCCTGCCAGGGGCAGACAGCGCACATTGGTTTCATCAATCTTACTCAGCGACGCCGGCACCAGCGCGTAACCAAATCCTGTCGCCACCATACTCAGCGCCGAGGTAATTTGCGGACACTGCTGCCCGTAGCGCGGCGAAAATCCCGCCTCTTTACACGCCTGTGTCACGGCATCATAAAGCCCCGGCGATAAATCGCGGGGAAAGGTGATCAGCGTGTCGTGGCGCAGCGCTGCCAGCCGGACTTCTTTCCCCTGACTGAGCGGATGTTTCTTCGGCAACGCCACCATCATTTCCTCAATATCCAGCACCTTATAACTGAACTCCTTGCTGCGCTCGCAAGGCAGACGGATAAACGCCGCATCCAGCGCGCCCTCGCTCATCGCGGTCATCAGCCCCGCCATATCTTTTTCCTGCGGCTCCAGCACCATGCCCGGGTACTTGTCACGGAAGCGATGCAGCAGCTCAAACACCTGCGGATTGAAGGCCGTTGAGGTGGCAAAACCGATGCGCAGCGTACCGTTCAGGCCGCGTGCCACCGCGCGCGTACGTTCAAAGGCGGCATCGGTCAGTTTGATGATGGTTTGTGCGTCGTCATACAGCACTTTTCCGGCTTCGGTAAGCTCGACGCCACGGGTCAGACGCTTGAGTAAAGGGGTTCCGATTTCATGTTCGAGCCGCTGGATTTGCTGGCTCAGGGGAGGCTGGGATATTCCCAGGAGTTCGGCAGCACGGGTGAAGTGGCCCGCCTCGGCTACCGCGACAAAATAACGCAGATGACGAAGTTCCATATCAAAAACGTCTCAAAGTAAACACCTCCTTATATTGGAACTCAGGACGGAATGGGGTCAACCTTTTAGTTAGCAAAGTTAATTATTCGACGGAGACCTCCTGCATGAAAAGCCATTCTGAGTCCTGTTCCTGCGTCGCCGATATTGCCCGCACGGCGACAGCGTTTAAACATCAGCATCCTGACCGCGTGCTTTATCAGTCGTCACTGATGAGCGCCTTGCTGAGCGGCGTCTATGAAGGCGACACCACGATGGCAGACCTGCTGAAACACGGCGATTTTGGCCTCGGCACCTTTAACCATCTCGACGGCGAACTGATCGCATTCAACAGTAATATCTTCCAGTTGCGTGGCGACGGCAGCGCCCGGCGCGCCCTTCCTGAACAAAAAACGCCCTTCGCCGTCATGACATTCTTTAACCCGACTAATGAATACGTGATTGACCGCCCGCACAGCCGTGAACAAATCCACGCCGTAATTGATAACGCCGTCGCCAGTCAGAACACCTTCTGCGCATTGCGCATTGATGGTGAGTTCAGCCGCGTCGAGACTCGCACCGTACCGGAACAGCACCGCCCTTATAAACCGATGCTCGAAGCCATCGAAGCGCAGCCAACATTTCATATTGAAAACAGCCAGGGCGTGCTGATTGGCTTTCTGACACCTGCGTATATGCAGGGCATCAACGTGGCGGGCTATCACGAACATTTCATCAATCAGACACGCAGCAGCGGCGGCCATGTGCTGGATTACCAGGTTGAGCGCGGCGTGCTGACTTTCGGCACGGTCGAAAAGCTGTTGATCGACTTTCCGCAGGACAGTGATTTCCTGCACGCCAACTTATGCCCTGACGATTTAAATGATGCGATTCAGTCCGTTGAAAGTTAACAGTCCGCAGACAAAAGGAATAAAGCCATGAAAAATTCAGACAGCCAAAGCGAATGGAAATGCGGTGCGGATCTGGTCGTCGCGCAGCTTGAAGCACAGGGTGTCAAACACGTGTTCGGCATTCCCGGCGCAAAAATCGATCGTGTTTTCGATTCGCTGGTCGATTCCCGCATCAAAACCATTCCGGTGCGTCACGAAGCCAACGCCGCCTTTATGGCCGGTGCCGTCGGCCGCCTGACCGGGAAAGCGGGCGTCGCGCTGGTCACCTCCGGCCCCGGTTGTTCGAACCTGATCACCGGCGTTGCCACCGCGACCTCCGAAGGCGATCCGCTGGTGGCTTTAGGGGGCGCGGTGAAACGCGCCGACCACGTTAAACAGGTGCACCAGACCATGGACACCGTCGCGATGTTCCGCCCGGTCACCAAGTATTCCGCCGAAGTCACCTCGTCTTCCGCACTGGCCGAAGTGCTGGCGAATGGTTTTCGCGCCGCCGAGTTCGGGCGTCCGGGTGCAGCATTTATCAGCCTGCCGATGGATATCGTCAATGAACCGGCCAGCGGCAAACTCCTGACCTCGCAACCGCCCGTACTGGGCAGCGCGCCGCACGACGCGATATTGCAGGTCGCACAATTACTGAAACAGGCCAAAAATCCGGTCCTGCTGCTCGGCCTGATGGCCAGCCAGCCGCGCAATGCCGAGGCGATCCGTCGTCTGCTGCATAAAAGCGATCTGCCGGTCACCAGCACCTATCAGGCGGCAGGCGTTATCGATCAGGCTTCGTTCCATCGCTTCGCCGGTCGCGTCGGTCTGTTCAACAATCAGGCCGGTGACCGCCTGCTGCGTAACGCAGATCTGGTCATCACCATCGGTTACAGCCCGGTCGAGTATGAACCGGTGCAATGGAGCAACGGCAGCGCCGAACTGGTCCACATCGACGTGATGCCCGCCGAAACCGACAGCGACTATCTGCCGGACGTCGAACTGGTGGGCGATATCGCCGACACACTGGATCTGCTGACGGAGCAGATCCCGCAGCGCATCGACCTGAGCGCCTCCGCCATCGCGATCCTCGAAGATCGCCGCCAGCAACGTGAACTGCTGGCCCAGAAAGGCCGCAGCCTGAACCAGTTTGCCATCCATCCGCTGCGTCTGGTGCGCGCGATGCAGGACATCGTTAACAGCGACGTCACCCTGTGCGTTGATATGGGCAGTTTTCACATCTGGATCGCCCGTTACCTTTACAGCTTCCGTGCGCGTCAGGTGCTGATTTCCAACGGTCAGCAAACCATGGGTGTCGCGCTGCCGTGGGCGATTGGCGCTGCGCTGGTCGATCCCAGCCGCAAAGTGGTTTCCGTATCCGGCGACGGCGGCTTTATGCAATCAAGCATGGAACTGGAAACCGCCGTACGCCTCGGCGTCAACCTGCTGCACATCATCTGGGTCGATGAGGCCTACAACATGGTGGCAATCCAGGAAGAGAAAAAATACCAGCGCACCTCCGGCATCCAGTTCGGCCCGATTGATTTCAAAGCCTACGCCGACGCCTTCGGCGCCAAAGGTTTTGCCGTCACCTCCGCCGAAACGCTGGAAAGCACCCTGCGCGCCGCCATGGACGTACAAGGCCCCGCCGTTGTCGCCGTCCCGGTGGATTACAGTGATAACGCGCTGCTGATGGGGCAACTGGAGATGGGGCGGATTTTTTAGGGGGTGGGGTTTTTAGATGCAAAACGCCCTTGTCAGGGCGTTTTTTTACTCGCAGCTATCATAGCTTTTAGCTCATCAATCGAGAGCGTACGGTCTTTTTTGCGATGAATGATCCCGTGACAATTGGCGCAAACGGGAACAAGATCGGTTTTTGGATTTACGATCTTCGATTTACCAAATTCGGAAACAGGCACAACGTGATGAATATGGATAAAGTCGGTCGCATATTCTCCGTAGAAATCACCAAAGTTGAAGCCACAAGCGAAACAGGTAGTGCCATGTATGCTTTTTGCCAACTTCTTCAGTTTTGGGTTTCTTTCATACTTTGTAACGAACTTAGAAGTTTTCTTCCCTTCCTCATATGAAACCAGAGACTCTTCATCGGCTTCATCTTCTATACGGATTTCCTCGCTTTTAATGTCATCCATAATAAAGCGTGATTCCGTTAGCGCAGACGCAACAGCAATATCGGCAAAAACCTCTCCTGATATGGGACGAACACTAAAACGCCAATAATTGGTTTTTTGTTGGTCTGGAATTTCTTCGTAATAGACACCGTCATTTTTAGCTAACACAGCCTGTTCAAACGGCTGGAAATCCGTCAATACTGCATATAGATGACCGGCTTCATCCGGTTTGATCTCGCGTATGCGTCCGATACCAAAATAGTGCGGGGCATCAGACAAACGCTGTGACGAATACTCTTTATGCTCTGCCTTTAGCCTCCCTTTGTAATACACAAAACGCATTCCAGGGCTGAGTGACTTTTGATACTGCTTAGGAAAATGATATCGCTCTCCCGTTTTGTCATCCCATTTGGAGTCATCACTCTCCGCAAGAACGACACACATCTCTTCGTCCATCATCTATCGATACCTGTTAGTTGAATCAATAGGTTGAAAGTATAAGATGTTCTCAATTGCATACAACTCATGCATTTATTTTTTGAATGGTTTGACTACTTTTATCGCCAAATAAACGCAATGGACAACGCCGTTACTTTTCAAGTTTCATACCTTTTCCAAGACTTCTCGCAAAACTGAAAACTGCCTAAAAATTCCGCTTACTGTACAAATCCCCACGTATTAAACTCTCTTCACTGCGGCAAAATCCGCAGTCAGAATTAGCGTTCTGTCATTTTCTGGTACCGACAACCCTATGAAAAAATGGGGAATGTGGTACGGTCTGTTCTCACCCAAATTATGGTGGCTCAGACAGTGGCTTCTCATGAAGCACCGGATCCAGAAAACCGGTAACGCTAACGCTGTTTGAGCTACCACCACGAGGTTAGCGTCTCAAGTGGTAGTAAATTCACTATTTTCTGGAGTACTCAACATGCCTAACCTTTACGACAATACCCCGCTGGAACTGGAAGAGATCGTCGATCACTGCCGTGCCTTGTCTTATGCCATTGTGTCGCTGGATAATCCGCAGGCGAAAGATCTGCTGAGCTATATTCTGTGTGAACGGCTTGAAGTGCTGTATCAGACACTGGAAATGCCGATTAGCGAGGATGATGTGGTGAGCGTCGACGTCGCGGAAGCACTGGCGCATTAAGCAGATTGCAGACGT
Organism: Rahnella sp. GSA61A; assembly: GCF_019969905.1. Taxonomy (NCBI): domain Bacteria; kingdom Pseudomonadati; phylum Pseudomonadota; class Gammaproteobacteria; order Enterobacterales; family Yersiniaceae; genus Rahnella; species Rahnella sp. GSA61A. Next base: position 419,796 of record NZ_JAHXYO010000001.1, read on the forward strand.
AAAAAAGCCAGCGCAACTGCGCTGGCCTGATGATCCACAAGGCATGTGAATTAGAAATCGTAGAAGACGGTAACCCAGGTGGCGTCCGCTTCGTCGTCTGTGGTGTGCGCTAATGTGCGCTCCACGTAAACAGACAAACCGTAACCGATGGTGGTACCCGCGCCCAGATAAACGTGGTTCGCGTGATATTCTTCGCCGCCTTTCAGTTGCAGGGAATCGGCTGCAACGTATGGCTGGATAGATTTCAGGAACGGCTTGTCGATATTAAAGGTATAACCGACGAAACCTTCCACCCCGTAACCGCTGCCTGCGAAGTAATGATCGACAGGATTTTCACGTGTGCTCGGCACGAAATCTTTGTAATAGCTGCCGGTTCCGACGATGTACCAGTTATTTGGCTGCCAGGTTAAAGCCGTACCAGACAACTGTTGATGATAATCTTTTTCGTTATATTGATTATCTTTAACCGTGGCATCAGTCAGGCTATAAGCCGCACTCCAGACTAAATCTTTGGTGAGTTTATAATCGAACCCTAAACCGCCACCATTATTGCGGCGATAATGCTGATTCTCGCCCGCCTGAATTTCATCTTCCGGCAATAAATAGTTGGCATATAACGTCACAGGGCCAAAGTCGTTGGTATATTTCAGGCTACTTTTCGGCTTATTCGCGCCATCGTAGCTGCCGTTAATACCAATACCCGTACCGCCCGCATGACCATCGTTATCCCAGACGTCACTTTTAATCCCGACAACGGAATAATAAATACCGTACTGGTGGCCGTAGGTTAATGTCCCGTAACGATCGTCTTTAAAGCCCGCATATAACTGACGCTGAGTATCACGCTGACCGCCTTCCGGATAATGATCATTCATACCCAGAAGGTTCGCCATGTCCACACCCAGTTCGTAGTAAGCGATGACGGAGGTGTTTTGCGTCAGTTTATAATCACCACGGAAGCGGAAACGGGTGCCGCCATCGTGACCATTTTTATAATAACCCGGCTCCGGGCCGTTATTGAAAATCCACTCTGGGCGGATGCTCCCGCCGACCTGCAAGCTTAATGGCGCCAGCAAAGCATTACTTTGAGGATTTTTATCTAAAACAGTAATCTCGGCTTGCGCACTGGCAGATAATGCCGACAGCACGACGCCGCCAATTAAGATTGACGCTTTTAAATTGCTCATTATTACCCTGTCTTTATTATTTATGTGATGTGTGTGCGGTCTTGCGCCGCGTATAAATAATTAACATAGGTATGTCGGGGGGCAAAGTGAAAATTCAGAAAGTTCCCTATAAGAGAAAAATATGTTTAGGTGAATTATTAAACAAACAGGTTTTTAAATGTAACTCATAGAAACATTATTTGTATTATTGATTAAACAGGTATCAATACGATGAGTAATCCATCAATCGTAAACGATAAGAATACCAGAATTGAAATATTTAATAACAATTACATCGGAAAAACAGCATCAATAAGTAAATCATGCCGGCGTGATAATAACACTACGTGACAACCCACCGCTTTCATTATTTTAATTTGAGTGGTTTTCAACATCGCCAGAATAATATCCGGTAAATACTGTTATTCATTCACCCATTTCAATTTTTATCTCATGAATAGCGTTCTGGTGGTGAATATCCCCAATTCCCGGAACGGATTTTGCGAGACACATTCCAGATCTGACAACAAAACACTGTAAATATAAACAGGTTATTTCTTTGGCGTACGAACAGGCATAAAGTTCTCTGGCAGCGGCAATCACCTCGCCAGTACCGGGGGCCTCGACTCACTGACAATGGAATGACTTGTATGACTGATTCTGATAACCACACCGCGTTCACTACTAACTCTATCTCCGTCTTTCGCTCGCTTATCGCCGGGCTGGATTTCAGTCACTTTGATGATGCTCAGCTGTATGACCTCAATGCGCTGGCGTCAGAATCCGCCGGCGGGTTATGTCAGGGGCTGTTGTGCTTAAGCGAAGGACTGGAGAACAGCGAGATATTGCTCCCGGAAGGGATTTCGCAGGTCAGCGATTATCTGAAAGCTTCCGCTCACCTGATCCCTGTGCTCTTTGAATTATGCGAGCAGGCCAACAGCGGGCTCGCAAGAAGCAAAAAGCTTACGGTGTATCCGATGAACTGACACGCGCGGCGATATCCTGCATCACATTACGCGCTGTCTGGCTGATTCCACCGAGTTGGTTGCGCAGATTCGGCTCGGTATCTGGGCAAATGGTGATGCCACTGGCATCACCATTTGCCCAAGTTTGTGTTTTCTACATCCATTCCCTACTGATTCAATTCCTGTAGCAGTCTGGTGTTGAGATACAGCTTTTCACGGCCAACGCTCATTTCCTCCAGTATGCCAATTTCGACCAACTGTTTGAGGTACATTGATGCCGTCTGGCGCTTGGCCACCCCACGTTCGACAAGGTTATCGATACGACAATACGGTTGTGCAAAAAGCGCCTGGATAAGTTCATGGGTATAGATTTTCGGCAGCTTCTCGCGTACATACACTGTAGTTTCTGCCATCAATGCCCTAACAACCGCTATTTTATCAGTCGTCCATCGAGATGTGCTCTCCACAGCCTTCAGCATGAATAATATCCACGACTCCCAATCACCTTCTTCTGTCACCCTTCTCAAGAACGTGTAGTAATCATCACGTCTCTCCAGGATGAAGCGGGACAGATACAAGATAGGCAGCGAAAGTAATTCACTCTGGATCAGATACAGTATATTCAGGATACGGCCAGTTCTCCCGTTTCCATCCGGAAACGGGTGGATACATTCAAACTGATAATGCGCAATAGCCATTTTCACCAGCGGATCTAAATCATCATCACCGTGTATAAACCGCTCCCAGTTCGCCAGTAAATTACGAATAACGTCTTCACCCACCGGCGGTGTATATACCACGTTATTATTCTGATCACGCAATACCGTACCCGGCGTTTTTCTGATATCAGTCTGAATTGCGCGCAATTTGGTGCAGATAGCTACCGCTGTGTTTGTACAGAGTGGATAGTCCTCAAGGTGGGTATAGCCATCATAAAGCGCAGTACGATAGCGCAGCGCTTCTTTAGTCGCCGGATCTGCGCCATCTGCGCGGTCAGCATACTGAAAGAGTTGATCGCTGGTAGTTACGATGTTCTCTATGCGCGATGAGTCCTTCGCTTCCAGCATCGGAAGGATGTTTATCAGCAGCCCCTGGTCGGGGATCAACTCACCGGCAGTTTTCAACTCAGCGATTGCTGCGCGCGCATTTATGCACGCTTTGAGTACACTGCGCGTTTCAATACGCTCCAGGTCAGGCGGCAGTATCGGCAGTTCGTTGTAAGGGGTTTCTGGATCCCAGTTCATATGTTTATAAAAACCGTTTTTATCGACATGTGGACATAATATGTCGATACTATACACATGTCACGCTATCACGTTTAAAAAAGCGTATTTTATCGACATATAGCCGAAACGTGTCGATGCCGTAAACATATCCCGACCACATGTTTAAAAAAATGCATTTCATCAACACATAGCCGAAACGTGTCGATGTCATAAGCATGTCCCGATCACATGTTTAAAAAGTTTGAATTAATTCGAACGCCAGACGCTGAGGCTAAAGATGGAGGCGCTGGCGTGCAGGTCACGGTCTATACCCAGACGCTCTCTGATATTGAGGCCCGCATCGGCGACCGCGCCAAAGTGGGCCAGCTGGTCGGCAATTTCAACAGTCTGAGCATGATGCGGGTACGGGTACGGGAAACCGCCACCGCCGACGCTCAGGGTGGCATTAGTTTTTCCAGCAGCACTCAGGATCGCGTAAGCAGTGTGCAGGTGCCACTACTGGAACCCGCCTCACTGATGCAGCTACCTAAAGGTCAGGCATTCGCCCTGCTGGAAGGCGGCCAGCTCTGGAAACTGCGCATCCTGTTACCGGACGCAGCGCGCAATCAACTGATGCCGGAAAACATCGCCCAAATCGCCCGTATGAATTTGCAGGGCTTTCAGGCATGGCGCAAACTTGCATCACCACAGCATGAACACGACATTTTTCAGATACAACTGGATGAGGCGCACGAGGCATGGTTCATCTGCCGCTACGTCGAGCTGCCGCTGAGCATGCGCCGTCAGGACCAGCGCGTCGCCCCGGATTGCTCGGCTGGCTCGCATTGTTGCCCGGAATTCTGGTTGTTTTTTGCCTCGGCACGTGGATGCTGGCGATCGCACTGGAGTGGGGCTTTCAAAAAGTATATATAATCGCCCCATCATCAATAAATCATTCAGATGAATTATTATATTGGGCCTGTAGTATATTATTTAATAACTTACATTCTCCAGATCGGGGAATCAACTTCGCAAAAGCAATAAAGAACAGAAATAAAATTGCAGAAACCAAGTATAACATTAAGTGTCCCCAAACAGGAATTTGTTCATGCCTGTATATAGACAAAACCAAAGACAAAACAGCAAGTAATAAAAACTGCAATGAAAACCAACCATAAATGACGATCTCAAACCAAAAAGAGAATCCCCGCTTAAATATAAGACTACACTTTTCAATTATCAAAAAAGACCTGAATTTCTTGAAGAAATCAACCGGTATTGAAGTCCTATGTTCTACCAATAGCGGCAAAATAATTTTTTGTCTGCCGACATCCGCAATGCCGGTCATGCGATACCCTATTATCCTTGTAATTTCATCTTCTATACAGATGTTGACCTCATCCGAAAGCTTGTGGCTATTCAGCAGATACTGCAACTCATTTAATCTAGAGTTCCTGACTTCATTAATAAATTCGATAATCCCTCGTATTTTCCAAATAACCATCGCCAATGGTCCTGCAATAAAAATAAAGAGAAGAACCTGCTTTATCTGCAATGTCCCGTCAGACACAGCAGCAGTGATCCATCCAATTACTATATCCAGTATTTTATCCATAACCTATTCCAAAAAAATGAAACCTTATATGAGGATAAAACAGCATAACATAAACCTGGTAGTAGAGAGTATGGTCGGGATTTCTTATGAAGATAAGTAATTACTTCCTCAAAGCTCATTATTTCCATTTAATGCTTCATTCCTAAAAAGAATCCAAATTTGGATATATTCGCTATTATTCACAGCACTAAGACTAAAGAAGTAGAAAGTAAACATCTGTAATCTTCATCACATTTACATCAGAAGATCATCTTCAAGTAAAAAATAAATATTTTAGAACACAGAATAATCTGACCCTACCCCAAAATCCTGCTCCATTCAGAAACAGAATTCCGGCATGATAAACACTCCCCTGAACGGAGGTGGTGCCGATGAAAAAGTCACGATTCACCGAAGAGCAGACTGTTTTTGCCCTCAAGCAGGATACTTACACTTAAACCATTGTACTGCCTAATATTACAAGTGTGATTTCATAGACTTTCGAGGGTTTATCGAAAATTCACACCTAGTGATAATAATACCGATGTCAATTTTGAGACAACGAACACAGATTTCTTGGCTGACCATATGGCGTCATGACGAATATGATTTTACGGTAAATGCTTAACCTAAACAGGAAGATAATCTTGCCAGTTACAATCACTCTCAATTTTACCCCAGCTGAAGAAACAGAGGTTGCAGCCATTCTTGGATGCAGTATTGCAGATCTAAATAATCAGCTAAATACCTGCGCAAAAGCCTCACTCAGTGAATACCTTACTATGTTTAGAGGACAAAAAGTATTCAAACGTGGAAGCGACATGCTTGAATATCGATTACTATTATTGATTGAAAACACATTCAATGGCGAGATTCCAGATGAACGGACGGTCAGCAGTCTATTCCAAACTACACTGACTGAAAGTCGCTCGATAATTAAATCTGTAATTTCGAAGTTTCAATATCAACTTCGTCCCCATATCGACAATACCCTTAAAGCAACTTTGCAACGAGCAACACGTCAGAACAATACACAGGATTACACTGTTGTTATAAATAGCCAAAATGTAGTGAATGAACTAAATAAAACCTTAGCCGATATTGATGGAAGTCTTTCAGAAATAATCAAGAAAAAAGGAAGTGTATCCACATTTGAGATACCTCCTTCATCTTACAATCAACTTTGTAACAAGTTTCATATTCAGGCTAATCCATAAATAAAATGAGTGTTCTACTCTCTGCTTCAAGCCTGCTCATGGCAATCGCTGCTATCCTTTTTAGCCTGTGGTATTTGGAGATCACGAAAGCTCTCGAAATAATGCCTAAAGACTATAAAGAGGATAACGTCGCTGCACGTGCAACCGTATCCAGTGTCTTGTTATCCAAAGCACTACCCGTTGCAGTAATGGCTCTAATAATAGCCGCAATCTTTCTACCCGATACAATTAAGCTAATTGGAGAATCTCTAAACACATACCATGAGTCGGGGCTCACAGCGATTAAAAAATATAATGCAGTGAAAACTGCCTATTGTTTTGTAACTCTTCTTTCGCTGACTCTGGCTTTTTACATGTGGGTATTAGTAATACAGCTATGGAAGTTACGAAAAAAATTGAGTTAGCTTAGGTGGCTTACAGCCATCATTTCCCGATTTTCCTGAGCTTTACCATGTAGTGATGTGATGTTACTCCCGAATTAACGCAGTCAGTAAAAGTATGGCACAGACTAAGTTAGGAAGGGACGTCCATCACATCACGCGTTCCCGCCAAAGACTCCTGAGGATGAAAGTTCAACCTAGAGATATTAATCCCGAACTCACCATTAGTAAAATACCCAAATAGCACGAAGATCTGCCCTCAAAGAGAAATCTCTCCGGGTAAATAACTGGAGCCACAGCTCCTGTTTAAATTAAATAATTATTCAAAGTAATCCATATCCAACTTGGGAACTTTAACCAAACGGGAAGAAACGCCGACTTCGTTTTCAATCATCAGATGAACCAGGCGCTCGCCATCAACAAGAACCATGCCCTCTACTGAATGGGCAAAATCTCGCGCCTGTGAAGTAAAACCGGAAGTTGTGATAAACACGCCACGTTTGGCCTTTTGTCCCGCCAGCGCACCATAAAACGCCTGGAGTTCCGGGCGGCCAACAGTGTTCTGCCAGCGTTTAGCCTGTACGTAAACCTTTTCGAGTCCCAGTTTATCAAGCGAAATAATCCCGTCGATTCCACCATCACCGGTGCCACCCACGCGTTGTAGGTCATCCCGATGTCCGCCATACCCCAGACGATGAAGAACATCCAGGACAATAACCTCAAAACGTGCCGGGGAGACTTGCAACAGATTTTCCAACAACTCACCAGCAACCGTGTCCCGTAGCTCTATTAACGCCTGATCAAGACGATCATCTGGGCTGCTTTTTGCCAGCGCTTCCTTGTTCAGTACCACTGGTTTTGGATCAAGATCAACAGCATCTGGCTGCTGTTTAAGCTTCACGTTCATGAAATCAAACGCTAGATGGTTCACTTCCTCGTCTGTGAGTGGCAGAGTATGGGCATGTACCCAATTAACCCCTTCTTGCGTCAAGCACCACTTTCCTCTGGATAAACTTTGCGATAAACTGGCTCGCTTCAGGCGGTCATGTGCCCAACCAGCCCGATTTTTATAAACTAACTGACCGCTGGCAATCACTTCTGCCCGCTGATTATCATCAAGATTAAGTGCATCAGCAGCGGCTTCGTGCGCATCACGAGCATGTACACCATTAGGTTTATCAGCCAAATAGCGTAGCAATGGCTCAATAAATTTATCGTAGGTCGGAACGGTCATAGAAACATCCCTGATAATGGTTTTCTTAGATTAGTTGTTAAACCAATAAGCTATAGATTAGTTGGTTTTAGCAACCAAGTGTACTTCCAACTCGTGATGAACATGAACACAACTGTTACCAATTAAACTGAATAAGGTAAAATTTCATCTCCACATCATAAATCGGAAAAATTACCCCAGCCATCCCGTTTAATCGCTTCTTGCTCTACTCTCAGTCCGGCATAACGAGCCCCTTGAGTCGGTAGAAGCTTCACTATGGTTATGCTCGGCCATCGAATCCCAATAATTGATGTACGCAAGCCGCTTCACTCCCTAATTAAAAAATCAATCAACAGCCCACCGCGATGGATAAATACTCGCGCCATTGAAAGCAACATCGAGGCAGTCTCATATGAAGATGGTTGTCCTGGTGGGAATCGAAACTCAGACTACTCACTGATACAGACTCGTAAGGCCTTGCCGCTGGCAAGAGGCTCTTATCAAACGTACAATCAAAACCCTAAAATAGCCCTTTCCAAAAAAATTGCTTTTAACGGGACTCATAGTGAATAAACAGCAGCTTGCGGCAAAAATCTGGGAATCTGCCAACCAGATGCGTTCTAAAATTGAAGCCAACGAATACAAAGATTACATACTTGGCTTTATCTTCTACAAGTACCTAAGCGACCAGCTAATGCAGTTTGTCACCAGACAGGGGATGACGCCCGAAGACATCAAAGCCCTCAATGAAGAAGACGGCGATACCGTTAAATATGTGCAAGACAACCTGGGCTACTTTATAGCCTACGATAATCTGTTTTCTACATGGATTGATCCGACTTCCGAATTTGATGAATCTAACGTGCGTGATGCGCTCTCAGCCTTTAGCCGTTTGATTTCGCCAACTTATAAAAAACTGTTTGAAGGCATTTTTACCACCTTAGAAACAGGTTTAAGCAAACTGGGGGAAAGTGCTGGCAAACGCACCAAAGCCATCAGCGACTTACTGCACCTGATCAAAAGCATCCCTATGAATGGTAATCAAGGGTATGACGTCCTGGGCTACATTTACGAATACCTGCTTGAGAAATTTGCCGCCAATGCGGGTAAAAAAGCCGGTGAGTTTTACACGCCTCATGAAGTCTCGGTACTTATGTCGAACATCATCGCCCACGAGTTAAAACACAAAGATACCATCAAAATTTACGACCCTACCTCCGGCTCTGGTTCGTTGCTGATCAATATCGGTGAGGCGTTCGAGAAATACGCTAAAAACAAAGACAGCATCACCTATTACGCCCAAGAGTTAAAAGCCAATACCTACAACCTAACCCGTATGAACCTCATCATGCGCGGTATCAAAGCCAGTAACATTAAAACCCGTAATGGCGACACCCTGGAAGAAGATTGGCCGTATTTTGATGATAACGATCCTCAAGGCTCATACTACGCCTTACATGTCGATGCAGTGGTATCCAACCCGCCTTACTCACAAAACTGGGACCCTAGCTTTAAAGACAGCGATCCACGCTATTCACGTTTTGGCTTAGCCCCTAAAACCAAAGCCGATTTTGCTTTTTTACTGCACGACCTCTACCACATAAAGCCGGATGGCATTATGGCAATTGTTCTGCCCCATGGTGTCCTGTTCCGTGGCGGTGAAGAAGGTCAAATTCGCAAGCAACTCATTGAGCAGAATCACATTGATACTGTTATCGGTTTACCGGCCAATATCTTTTTTGGCACCGGCATTCCAACGGTGATTTTAGTCCTCAAACAAAAACGCCAAAACACCGATGTATTAGTGGTCGATGCCTCCAAACACTTTATGAAAGAAGGCAAAAACAACAAACTTCAAGCCAGTGATATCAAGCGCATTACTGATGCGGTGATTAACCGCGAAAGTATCGACAAGTTTTCGCAACTGGTGAGCAAACAAACCCTGCGCGACAACGGCTACAACCTCAATATACCGCGCTATGTGGATTCCTCTGCGGCGGCGCAACGCTGGGATTTACACGCCACCATGCTCGGCGGGATCCCCAACAGCGAAATTGCCGAGTTAGACAATTTTTGGCAAGCGTTCCCGCAATTGCACGGTACTCTGTTTACACCAAAATCTTCCGCTTACAGTGAGTTGGCCATTGCCAAACAGGACGTCAACGCCAGCATTAGTGGGCACCCGCAAGTGCTGGATTTTATCAGCGCCTACAACCAGGCCTTTAATGGCTTTGATGACCACTTAAACACTCAGTTAATACAGAACTGGCAAAGCGTAAAGCGTAACCAACAAGAGGCGGTATTAAGTGCCGAGCTATTTACTCGCTTAGCCCCTATTGCCTTAATCGACAAATACATGGCTTACCAATTTCTAAACAACCAATGGCAAATCATCAGTGCCGATTTAGAAATGATACACACCGAAGGCTTTGCCGCCGCCAAACAAATTGACCCCAATATGGTCATTAAGAAGAAAGACGGCAAAGACACCGAAGTACATGACGGCTGGAAAGGCCACATACTGCCGTTTGATTTAGTGCAACAAACTTATTTAAATGATGACTTACAAGCCCTGGCAGCTAAAGAAACCCGCCTGGCAGAAATCGCCAGCACGCTGGAAGAAATTTTAGAATCTCTAACCGAAGAAGAAAAAGAACAAGATACGGTCAAAGAAAGCAAAGACGGCTTTGCCAATACCGAATTAGGCAAAGCCGCCAAAGCGTTCCTGAAAGAGCAAAAAGATGCCAAAACTAAATTTGCCGAAGACAGCTATGAAGCCAAAATTATTCGCGCAAGCAAATTAATTGATGAAGAAAAAACCCTGAAAAAAACGATCAAAGATGCGGCCGCAGTCCTGCACTCAGAAACCAAAACAGCTATCGAAAAATTAACCGATGAACAGGTGAACAACCTGCTGCACCTTAAATGGATTGCGCCATTTAGCACCGAGATCGCAGCCATGCCAAACGCCGTGATTAGCCAACTGACTAACCAAGTGCAAGCCCTTGCTGATAAATACGCCGTCACCTATTCGCAAGTGGCGAATGAGATAAAAAACACCGAGCAAGCACTGGCGCAGATGATGAGTGAACTTACAGGTAATGAATTTGATTTACAGGGCTTGGCAGAGCTCACCAGCTTATTGAAGGGTGAATAAGATGAGTGTGGATAATATGGTACCGGAGATTCGGTTTAAGGGGTTTAGTGGGGAGTGGGAAAACCTAACTTTGGGTGATCTTGGTTCTGTCGCGATGAATAAAAGAATTTTTAAGCATCAAACGACCATAGCTGGTGACGTTCCATTCTTTAAAATAGGTACTTTTGGAAAGCAACCTGATGCTTTTATTAGTAAATCTCTATTTGATGAATATAAAGCAAAATACCCATATCCAGTTGTGGGAGACCTTCTACTGTCAGCGTCTGGAAGTATTGGTCGCGTTGTTGAATACAAAGGGGAAGAGCAATACTTTCAGGACTCAAATATTGTTTGGCTAAAACATGATGGAAATATAGACAATGCTTTCTTAAAGGTTTTTTATTCTATGGTTAAATGGAGCGGGCTAGAAGGCAGCACCATCAAACGACTGTACAACAGAAACATCTTAGACACCGAAATTAGTACACCTAAAAGACAAGAACAAATAGCCATCGGCTACTACTTCCAAAAACTCGACACGCTGATCAACCAACACCAGCAAAAGCATGACAAGCTCAGCAACATTAAAAAAGCCATGTTGGAGAAAATGTTCCCCAAACAAGGCGAAACCCTCCCGGAAATCCGCTTTAAAGGGTTTAGTGGGGAGTGGGTGGAACGCAGTTGGAGCGACACGGTTGATATTTCAACAAACATGGTAGATCCGAGAAACTGCCAGTATAGTGAGTTATTTCATGTCGGCCCAGGAAATATAGAATCTTTCACAGGAAGATTTTACAATAATGTATTGAAAGTAAAAGATAGCAATTTAATAAGCGGAAAATTCCATTTTAATAATGGTGATATAATTTATGGAAAAATTAACCCTCAACTAGCAAAGTATGTTATCGCACCTTTTGAAGGGCTTGCTAGTGCAGACGCATATGTATTGAATACCAAAAATGGAGTAGTTCAAAATTATTTATTTGCAATTCTTCATACCGAAGACTTTTACAAATACTCGGTTTCAGTTTCGTCGCGCACGGGCATGCCAAAGATAAATAGGGATGAACTGAATATTTATAGTTATATGGCACCTTCTGAGTCAGAACAAACCCAAATCGGCAACTACTTCCAAAAGCTCGACGCATTGCTCAACCAACACCAACAACAAATCACTAAACTCAATAACATTAAGCAGGCCTGCTTAAGCAAAATGTTTGTCTAACAGGGAGCGCCATCATGATTACCTTTAAAACCGAAGCGCAATTTGAGCAGGCCTTTATTGAAGTACTGACCCATAAGGGCTGGGAAACTGAGATACTCAAAAACAAAACCGAAGCGGATTTACTGCAAAACTGGGCAAACATTTTGTTTGAAAACAATCGCCAGCGGGATCGTTTAAATGATGTCCCGCTTACCGCGACTGAAATGCAGCAAATTATTGAGCAAATCAAAGAACTAAAAACCCCGCTCAAACTAAACGGTTTAATTAACGGCAAAACCGTGGCCATTAAGCGCGATAACCCAGCCGATACCTTGCATATGGGCAAAGAAGTCAGCTTAAAAATATACGACCGCCAGGAAATTGCCGCTGGCCAAAGCCGTTACCAAATAGTGCAGCAGCCTAAATTTGAACGCGGTAGCCCTTTACGTAACGACAGACGCGGTGATGTGCTGCTACTGATTAACGGTATGCCGGTGATCCATGTAGAGCTGAAGCGCAGCGGCATTCCGGTTAGCCAGGCAGTGAACCAAATTGAAAAATACAGCAAAGAGGGTGTATTTAGCGGCCTGTTTTCGCTCATCCAGGTGTTTGTGGCCATGGAGCCAAACGAGGCCAAATACTTTGCCAACCCTGGGCTCGACGGCAAGTTTAACCCCGACTATCAGTTTAACTGGGCCGATTTTAATAACGAACCCATGAACCATTGGAAAGACATCGCCTCTACCTTGCTTTCCATCCCTATGGCGCACCAGTTGATTGGCTTTTATACCGTCGCCGACGATACCGACGGCGTGCTTAAGGTAATGCGCAGTTATCAGTATTACGCCGCCAATGCGATATCTGACAAAGTGGCCAAAACCAACTGGCAGCAACTGGGTAACGCGGCCAATAATCCCGATCGACTCGGGGGATATGTGTGGCATACCACGGGTTCGGGTAAAACTATGACCAGCTTTAAATCGGCGCAGTTGATTGCACAATCCAAAGATGCCGATAAAGTGATTTTTTTAATGGACAGGATTGAGCTGGGTACCCAGTCGCTGACTGAATATCGCAATTTTGCCAGCGATGGCGAAGACGTTCAAGCCACCGAAAATACTCATGTACTGATTACCACATTAAAAAGCACCGCCCCCGCCGATACGTTAATTGTTAGCTCCATTCAAAAAATGAGTAATATTTTTGAAGAAGTTGATGATGAGGGGTCAGCAACAAATTCTGCAGACATAGAAAAAATCCGAGCTAAGCGCTTGGTATTTATAATTGATGAAGCACACCGTTCGACGATGAGTGGTGGTAAAGAAAATAAACTAGGCATGTTAGTAAGCATTAAAAAAACATTCCCTAAGGCACTATTTTTTGGGTTTACTGGCACGCCAATTCATGATGAAAATAAAATCAATAGCAATACTACCGCTGACGTTTTTGGTAACGAGTTGCATCGCTATAGCATAGCGGATGGTATACGTGATGGTAACGTTTTGGGCTTTGATCCTTATAAAGTGCCTACCTTTAAAGATAGTGATTTAAGGAAAGAAGTTGCATTAGAACAAGCCAAAGCTGGGTCGGTTGCTGATGCAATGGGGGATCCAGCTAAAAAGGAAAAGTTTAATCACTACATAAACGATGTACCTATGGCTGGCTATAAAGATGCCACAGGAAAATATCACAAAGGTATTGAAGACTATGTACCTAAAAGCCAATATTCAACTGTCACCCATCAGGAAAACGTCGTCAGTGACATCCTAGATAAATGGGATGTTCTCAGCCAAGGCAATAAGTTTCACGCCATTTTAGCCACAAATAGTATCGCTGAAGCAATTGACTATTACCGGCGTTTAAAAGCGGCTAAACCTGAGCTGAAAATCACAGCCTTATTTGATCCTAATATTGATAACGACGGCAGTGGTGACCGTGGCCCCACTTTTAAAGGGGATGGCTTAGACGAAATTATGGCCGACTACAACGAGCGTTACGGTCAGGATTATGATTTTGCGCACCATGCAGGTTTTAAAAAAGATGTAGCCAAGCGGCTTGCCCATAAAAAGCCTTACGAGCGTATTCATACCGAGCCTTCGAAGCAATTAGATTTACTGATTGTAGTGGATCAAATGCTAACTGGTTTTGACTCGAAATGGCTTAATACCTTGTATTTAGATAAGGTAATTAAATATCAGAATATTATTCAAGCTTTCTCTCGCACCAATCGCTTATTTGGCCCCGACAAACCCCACGGCATCATTCGTTATTATCGCTATCCACATACCATGGAGCAGCACATTAATGCTGCGGTAAAACTTTATTCTGGTGATAAGCCTATCGGCTTGTTTGTTGATAAGTTAGAAAGCAATCTAAAAGCCATGAATGAATTAGTGGCCGACATTACCGAGCTATTTGTTAGCGCCGGTATTGAGAATTTTGAAAAACTGCCAGACGATATAGAAACCTGTGCCCAATTTGCCAAGTTGTTTAACACCTTTAGTCAGCATCAGGAAGCGGCTAAAGTACAAGGTTTGCACTGGGAACAATCGGTCTATTCTTTTACTGAAAATGATGTAGAACATGAGATAACGCTCACTATAGACGAACAAACTTACCTGAGCCTTGCCCTCCGCTATAAAGAGTTGGTAGGCAAAGGTGATCACGACGGTGCTGGTGGCGGCGATGTGCCTTTTGATATCAGTGGTTATTTAACTGAAATAGATACCGGCAAAATCGATGCCGACTATATGAACAGCCGCTTTGATAAATTTTTAAAAGAGTTGAACAAACATCAAGACCCAGAGAGTATTGAATCCACATTAAATGAGCTGCACAAGTCGTTTGCAACGCTCACCCAAATTGAGCAAAAGTACGCCAAACTCTTCTTGCACGACTTGCAGCGCGGCGATGCGCAACTACTTGAAGGCTATACTTTTAGAGACTACATCAACACCTATAAAGATAACGCTGAAAATGCGCAATTAAACGCAGTTGTTAATGCTCTTGGTTTAGATAAAGGGCTACTCATAGCATTAATGGCTGATAGGGTTAATGATAAGAATCTCAACGACTTTGGTCGTTTCGACGCATTAAAAGTAACGGTAGATAAAGCAAAAGCCAAAATCTATTTTGAAAAAAAAGATGGCGTAACCATATCCCTGTTTAAGCTGAACATTCGTATTGATCAGTTTTTAAAACAGTTTATTTTTTCACAGACGGAAGATTTTTTAAGTGACAGAGATGCTGCTGGTGAAGTGATGTAATGGACGTCCCTCAGCGTAAGTCTTGCCACACTTATGCTGAGTGTTCTTTATTAGAGGTACTGCATCATGACCTCGATAAAAGTCATTGCCTTCCGTCAGCTTGTATTGCTTATCCGTTGGCTTAGCTGTTCTGACTTTGATATCTGTTAGAGCCATGCTTATCCCCTCCCTGTTGGTACAAGCATTATCGAACCGGAAATACCATCATCTGTACCAACATCTGTTGGTAGATGTACGTTGAAGTCGGTTGACCTTGAGAGAGTTAATATAGCGAGAGAGGTGGGTAACTGCTGGATTTTAGGTATAAAAAAAGCCACCCGCAGGTGACTTAATTTACATACTAATGGTGCCGAAGGCCGGACTCGAACCGGCACACCTTGCGGCGGTTGATTTTGAATCAACTGCGTCTACCGATTTCGCCACTTCGGCACTGAAAGTAGTATGCGGAAAACGTGGGCATTATACCCAGCCCAGCCGGTCACGCAATAGTTATCCCGTGTTGTTCGGTTTAAGTGTTGAAAAAACAGTCATACACCGCAGCTCAGTGAGGATTTGCTGACAAAAATCTTCTGTTTACCCACGTTTTTCCAATGCCGTTTCTCAAACTTCGCATTAGTATACAAATCACGAATAGATCTTGCCCTGTTGATGGATACCAGCTTGTTGAAAAAACTCTCACTTTCGCTCCTCGCGCTGGCCTTCGCCAGTACGCCTTTATGGAGCCACGCGCAGCAGAATGCGCGTCTGGCGTCGCAGGTCGTGGATGACCATGCAGAACACATCTTTTACGGCAGCGGCGCGATGGGAATGGCGCTGGTTGTCGTTGATAACAATCAGCAGGTTTTCCGCAGCTTCGGGGAAACCCGTCCCGGTTCCGATTTGCGACCACGTGAAGACTCTGTGGTGCGTATCGCCTCGCTGACCAAACTTATTACCAGTGAAGTGCTGGTAAAAATGGCGCAGCAGGGCAAAGTCAGTATTAACGATCCGTTGCGTAAATACGCCCCGGCCGGTGCCCGTGTTCCTGCTTACAGCGGCACAAATCCGATCACCCTGCTGAATCTCGCCACCCACACCAGCGGTTTGCCGCGCGAGCAGCCGGGCGGTGTCGCACATCGTGCCGTCTTCACCTGGCCGACTAAAAGTGATCGCTGGAGCTGGCTGAGTGTCGCCAAACTGACTGTGCCGCCGGGTGCACGCGCCTCTTACTCAAATCTGGCGTTTGACCTGCTGTCCGATGCATTATCGAAAGCCGCTAATCAGCCTTATACCCAGTTGCTGCGCGAGCAAATCACTCAGCCGCTCGGCATGGTCGATACCACGCTGACGCCAAACGCCAGCCAGTGTTCACGCCTGATGGAAGGTCTGCGTCCGAGCCCGTGTATCAACACTATTGCGGCAGCAGGCAGCGGAGGCCTTTACTCCACGCCTGCCGATATGGGCCGCTGGATGCGTCAGTTCCTCGGGCAACGCACTACAACCGCCGATATGGCGCAGAAGATGTATTACAAGCGTACGGATCTGGTCTCGCTCAAAGGAATGGATGTACCGGGAATGGCGGACTCGCTGGGAATGGGCTGGGTAACGATGGCGCCGACGCCGTTGCTGCCACGTATCATTCAGAAAACCGGCGGCGGTGGTGGCTTTATCACGTATGTCGCGATGGTGCCGCAGCGCGGTGTAGGCGTGTTCGTGGTTGTGACCCGCAGCGAACTGACCAAGTTTAAAAATATGAGCGATGGCGTGAACAATCTGGTGGCCGATCTGGTGCGTAATAACGAGATCTGACGGCTCAGTTCTCAATATTCAGAATTCAGAATTCAGATGTAAAAAGCAGGCCTCTGAAAAGAGCCTGCTTTTTGTTTATCTGTACTGCCGGATTTAGCGTTTTTTCAGCAGTAAGAACATGCTGATGACGAAGAAAAGCCCGCTCGGCAGCAATGCGCCCAGAATCGGCGGAATGCTGTAAACCAGGCTTAACGGGCCGAATATCTGGTCAAGCACGTAGAACAGAAAACCGAAGCAAATACCGGTCACCACGCGCACCCCCATCGGTACGCTGCGTAAAGGCCCGAAGATGAACGACAGCGCCATCAGCATCATCACCGCAACCGACAGTGGCGAGAAGATTTTACTCCACATATTCAGCTGGTAACGTTTTGCTTCCTGCCCGCTCTGCTTCAGGTATTTCACATAGTTGTGCAGGCCGCTGATCGACAATGCATCTGGGTCGAGCGCAACCACACCGAGTTTGTCCGGCGTCAGGTTGGTTTTCCATACGCCGGTCAGCGTCTGCGAACCGGTGATTTGCAGTTGATCCGTCAGATCAGATTCATCCACCTGAGAGAGTTTCCACTCACCATTATCAAAGGTCGCGGATGACGCGTAACGGACTGACTGCAGTTTATTCTCTTCATTGAAATGATAGATGTTGACGCCGGTCAGCTCTTTTTCACCCGCCACGCGTTCGATGTAGATAAAATCGTGACCGTCTTTTGCCCACACTCCGTTTTGCGTGGAAAGCAGTGAGCCACCGTACATCTGTTGCGCACGGTAGTTACGCGCCATTTGTTCGCCCTGCGGCGCAACCCATTCACCAATCGCCATGGTCAGCAACACCAGCGGAATCGCCGTTTTCATCACGGAGGCGGCAATCTGCATGCGGGTGAAACCGGATGCCTGCATCACTACCAGCTCGCTGCGTGTTGCCAGCGTGCCGAGGCCCAGCAATGCGCCCAGCAGCGCTGCCATCGGGAAGAAGATTTCGATATCCTTCGGTACGCTCAGCAGGGTGTATAAACCGGCGCCAGCGGCGGAATATCCGCCCTGCCCGACTTTACGCAACTGATCGACAAACTTGATGATGCCGGAGAGTGACACCAGCATGAACAACGTCATCATGATGGTGTTGAAAATAGTGCGACCAATGTAACGGTCTAATACGCCAAACATCAGGCAGCTCCTCTCAGACGCGCGCGGATCTTGCGAACCGGCAAGGTGTCCCATGCATTAAGCACCAATGCCAGTGCAAAGTAGAGCAGGTTGGTTCCCCACATCCAGAGCATCGGATCCAGCTTACCTTTGGCACCGTTGGAGCGCAGCGAGGTTTGCAGCAGGAAGAAAATCAGATACAGCAGGATCGCCGGCAGCATACTGAGTACACGCCCCTGACGAGGATTCACCACGCTGAGCGGAACCACCAGCAACGCCATAATAAAGACTGAAACGATCAGCGTTAAACGCCAGTTCAGCTCTGCCCGCGCTTCCGGTTCGTTGGAATTCCAGAGTTGCGTCATGGTCATCTGATCCGACTGATTAGGGTCAAGCTGTACAGCCTGATGCCCGATAACCGCCAGATAATCGGTGAAATCCGTCACGCGAAAATCACGCAACAGCGCAGTGCCTTCATAACGGGTGCCTTTATCCAGCATCACCTGCTGGGAGCCGTCCGCACGCTGCAACATATGTCCTTTATCAGCGACCACAACGGAAGGCCGCTGGTTGCCGTTCGGCCGCAGTTGAGCCAGGAAGACGTTATGGAATTCCTTCCCTTTAACACTGCCAACGAACAGCACCGCATTGCCGTTCTGGGCTTGCTGGAACTGGCCTTCGACCATCGCGGCCATGCTCGGGTTGGCTTTCGCCTCCGCCAGCACTTCATCCTGATGTTTCGACGACCACGGGCTGAGCCAGATCGCATTCACGCCGGCAAAAACTGACGTAAATAGCGCCAGAACCAGCGCGGCGATGACCAGTGACCGTTTTCCAAGACCACAGGCGTGCATGACCGTGATTTCACTGTCGGTATAAAGTTTACCGAGCGTCATCAGCAGGCCGAGAAACAGACTGAGCGGCAGAATAAGCTGCGCCATCTCCGGAACGCCAAGGCCCAGAAGTGAGAGAACTAAATTTGTTGGGATATCGCCATCGACCGCTGCTCCGAGCACTCTGACCAGCTTCTGACAGAAGAAGATGAGAAGCAAAATGAACAGAATGGCAAATTGGCTCTTGAAGGTTTCCCTAACCAGATATCTAATGATGATCACGCTTAATACGCCTGTGAAAACTTGTCTTTTTGAAGGAAAATCGCTAGTTTCATCGCTAATCCGTCATTTATTCTCATCATATGGCAACCTTCGCAGCTAAAATAGTATTACAACACCGAGAATTGGGGTGTCCTATAGGAACTTGCTTATAGCCGCCAAAATAAAAACTAACGCCGTTTAAGGTTAACACAGGTCGTTAACACAATGACGGGAGAGTGTCTCCGGCGACTCATTCTAGCCGTACCTCCCGCCCTTGTCTTTAAGATTCAGGAGAGTGCATGGAGTTCAGCGTAAAAAGCGGTAGCCCG
This sequence comes from Rahnella sp. GSA61A, assembly GCF_019969905.1. NCBI lineage: Bacteria > Pseudomonadati > Pseudomonadota > Gammaproteobacteria > Enterobacterales > Yersiniaceae > Rahnella > Rahnella sp. GSA61A. Next base: position 439,496 of record NZ_JAHXYO010000001.1, read on the forward strand.
GAAAAACAACGCAGTGCCTGTATTGTAGTCGGCGTTTTCGAACCTCGCCGCCTGTCACCGATTGCCGAACAACTCGATAAAATCAGTGATGGCTACATCAGCGCCCTGCTTCGCCGTGGCGAACTTGAAGGCAAAGTGGGCCAGACCCTCTTACTGCATCATGTACCGAATATTCTTTCAGAACGCATTTTGCTGATTGGGTGCGGCAAAGAACGCGAGCTGGATGAGCGCCAGTACAAGCAGGTTATCCAGAAAACCATTAACACCCTGAACGACACCGGTTCTATGGAAGCCGTTTGCTTCCTCACCGAGCTGCACGTAAAAGGCCGTAATACTTACTGGAAAGTGCGTCAGGCGGTCGAAACCTCCAAAGAGTCGCTTTACACTTTCGATCAGTTGAAAAGCAACAAAACCGAGCCGCGCCGTCCGCTGCGTAAAATGGTGTTCAACGTGCCGACCCGCCGTGAACTGACCAGCGGTGAGCGCGCCATTCAACACGGTCTGGCGGTGTCAGCCGGTATTAAAGCCGCGAAAGATCTCGGCAATATGCCCCCGAACATCTGTAACGCCGCATATCTGGCGTCACAGGCCCGTCAGCTGGCAGATGCGTTCAGCACCAACATCACGACCCGCGTTATCGGCGAGCAGCAGATGAAAGAGCTGGGAATGAATGCGTATCTGGCGGTGGGTCAGGGTTCGAAAAACGAATCACTGATGTCGGTGATGGAATATAAAGGAAATCCTAACCCGGACGCTAAGCCTATCGTGCTCGTGGGTAAAGGTCTGACCTTCGATTCCGGCGGTATTTCCATTAAGCCCGCTGCGGATATGGATGAAATGAAGTACGACATGTGTGGCGCCGCAGCCGTTTACGGTGCGATGCGTGTGGTGGCTGAACTCAATCTGCCACTGAACGTCATTGGCGTGCTGGCAGGCTGTGAAAACATGCCTGGCGGCCAGGCATTCCGTCCGGGCGACATTCTGACCACCATGTCCGGCCAGACTGTCGAAGTGCTGAATACGGACGCCGAAGGCCGCCTGGTGCTGTGCGATGCACTGACCTACGTTGAACGTTTCGATCCTGAGCTGGTGATTGACGTCGCTACGCTGACCGGTGCCTGCGTGATTGCGCTTGGCCATCACATCACCGGTTTGCTGTCGAATCACAATCCTCTGGCGCATGAACTGATCGGCGCGTCCGAACAGGCGGGTGACCGTGCATGGCGTTTGCCGCTGGCTGATGAATATCAGGAACAGCTGGATTCTAATTTTGCGGATATGGCAAACATCGGTGGCCGTCCGGGTGGTGCGATCACCGCCGGTTGCTTCCTGTCGCGTTTCACCCGCAAATACAGTTGGGCACATCTGGATATCGCCGGTACCGCATGGCGTTCAGGCAAGAACAAAGGCGCAACCGGTCGTCCGGTTGCGCTGTTGTCACAGTTCCTGCTCAACCGTGCAGGGCTGGATGGCGATGAGTGATTCCTCTGCTAAATAAGATATAATCTCCACTATCAGGGTCTGGTTCGCCAGCCCCTCCACAGGCGGGCGCACCAGTTGCGCCCCTGTTTTTTCTCAGCAGCACAGTGAACTCATCATGAAACAGGCAACCTTCTTTCTTCTCGATGCGCCGGACGCCAGTGGCGAGCTCAGCTCGCACGAAGCACTGGCCTGTCTGGTCGCCGCTGAACGTTACCGGATGGGCAAACGTGTTCTGCTGGCCTGTGAAGATCAGAAACAAGCTGAGCGCCTGGATGAAGCGCTCTGGCAACGCGAGCCGAACCACTTTGTGCCCCATAATCTGGCCGGTGAAGGCCCGCGTTTTGGTGCGCCGGTAGAATTATGCTGGCCGGGAAAACGCGGCAATGCGCCACGCGACTTGCTCATCAGCCTGCTGCCTGAGTTTGCAGATTTTGCTACTGCTTTCCATGAAGTGGTAGACTTCGTTCCTTACGAAGATTCCCTTAAACAACTTGCGCGCGAACGCTACAAAGCCTATCGCAGCGTGGGTTTCTCTTTGACGACGGCCACGCCGCCCTCAGTCACCACATTGACCGACGAAAATACGAAGCGAAATGGATAAGACATATAACCCGCAAGACATCGAGCAGCCGCTTTACGAGCACTGGGAACAACAGGGCTATTTCAAGCCACATGGTGACACCAGTAAAGAAAGCTTTGCCATCATGATCCCGCCGCCGAACGTCACCGGCAGCTTGCACATGGGTCATGCTTTCCAGCAAACCATCATGGACGCCATGATCCGCTATCAGCGCATGCAGGGGAAAAATACTCTGTGGCAGGCGGGGACTGACCATGCGGGTATCGCAACGCAGATGGTGGTTGAACGTAAAATCGCCGCTGAAGAAGGCAAAACCCGTCACGATTACGGCCGTGAAGCGTTTATCAACAAAATCTGGGACTGGAAAGCAGAATCCGGCGGCACCATTACCCGCCAGATGCGCCGCCTGGGTGATTCCGTGGACTGGGAGCGTGAACGCTTCACGATGGACGAAGGCCTGTCTGACGCCGTGCGCGAAGTGTTCGTTCGTCTGTACAAAGAAGACCTGATTTACCGCGGAAAACGTCTGGTGAACTGGGATCCGAAACTGCGTACCGCGATTTCAGATCTTGAAGTGGAAAACCGCGAATCCAAAGGTTCCATGTGGCACCTGCGTTATCCGCTGGCTGACGGCGCGAAAACCGCTGAAGGCAAAGATTACCTAGTGGTCGCCACCACGCGTCCGGAAACCGTGCTCGGTGATACCGGCGTTGCCGTTAACCCGGAAGATCCGCGTTACCGCGATCTGATCGGCAAAGAGATCATTCTCCCGCTGGTAGGCCGTCGTATTCCGATTGTTGCCGATGAACACGCCGATATGCAAAAAGGTACGGGTTGCGTGAAGATCACCCCGGCGCATGACTTTAACGACTATGAAGTCGGTAAACGTCACGGCCTGCCGATGATCAATATCCTGACTTTCGATGGTGACATCCGCCAGACCGCTGAAATCTTCGATACTAACGGCGAAGAAAGCGATGCATGCGCCAACGATATCCCTGAGCAGTTCCGTGGCCTTGAGCGTTTTGCCGCACGTAAAGCCGTGGTCGCCGCCTTCGACGAAGCCGGTTTGCTGGAAGAAATCAAACCTCACGATCTGACCGTGCCTTACGGTGACCGTGGCGGCGTAGTTATCGAACCAATGCTGACTGACCAGTGGTACGTGCGCACTGCACCGCTGGCGAAAGTTGCGGTGGAAGCCGTTGAGCAAGGCGACATTCAGTTCGTGCCGAAGCAATACGAAAACATGTACTTCAGCTGGATGCGTGACATTCAGGACTGGTGTATTTCCCGTCAGCTTTGGTGGGGACATCGCATTCCGGCGTGGTATGACGCCGAAGGCAACGTGTTTGTTGGTCGTGACGAAGCGGAAGTGCGCAGCGAGAACAACCTGGGCGCAGACGTCGTGCTGACTCAGGACGAAGACGTGCTCGACACCTGGTTCTCTTCCGGTCTGTGGACGTTCTCCACACTGGGCTGGCCAGCACAGACACCTGACCTGAAAGCTTTCCACCCTTCAAGCGTGGTCGTCAGCGGCTTCGATATCATCTTCTTCTGGATCGCGCGCATGATCATGATGACCATGCATTTCGTGAAAGACGAAAACGGTAAGCCACAGGTTCCGTTCCACACCGTGTATATGACCGGCCTGATCCGTGACGACGAAGGGCAGAAAATGTCCAAGTCCAAAGGTAACGTTATCGATCCGCTGGATATGATTGACGGTATCTCGCTGGAAGATCTGCTGGAAAAACGTACCGGCAACATGATGCAGCCGCAACTGGCAGAGAAAATCCGCAAGCGCACCGAGAAGCAATTCCCGAATGGCATCGAACCGCACGGTACTGATGCCCTGCGCTTCACGCTGGCGGCACTGGCGTCTACCGGCCGTGACATCAACTGGGATATGAAGCGTCTTGAAGGCTACCGCAACTTCTGTAACAAGCTGTGGAACGCCAGCCGCTTCGTGCTGATGAACACCGAAGATCAGGATTGTGGCCTGAACGGCGGCGAACTTGAGCTGTCACTGGCTGACCGCTGGATCCTGGCGGAATATAACCGCACGGTGAAATCTTACCGGGAAGCGATGGATAACTACCGCTTCGATCTGGCTGCCAGCATTCTGTATGAATTCACCTGGAACCAGTTCTGCGACTGGTATCTTGAGCTGACCAAGCCGGTCATGAACGGTGGCAACGAAGCGCAACTGCGTGGCACCCGTCATACGCTGGTGGAAGTGCTGGAAGGTCTGCTGCGTCTTGCGCACCCGATTATTCCATTCATCACCGAAACCATCTGGCAGCGCGTGAAATCGCTGAAAGGCATCACAGCAGAAACCATTATGCTGCAGCCTTTCCCTGAGTTTGATGCAGCAAAAGCGGACGAACTGGCGCTGGCCGATCTCGAGTGGATCAAGCAGGCGATCATCGCTATCCGTAACGTGCGTGCCGAGATGAACCTGTCTCCGGCTAAGCCGCTGGAACTGCTGCTGCGTGGCGCGAGTGCGGATGCACAACGTCGTGTGGAACAGAACCTGAGCTTTATTCAGTCTCTGGCGCGTCTGGAGTCCATCACCATTCTGCCTGCTGGCGACAAAGGCCCGGTCTCTGTTACTAAGCTGGTGGAAGGTGCGGAACTGCTGATCCCAATGGCCGGTCTGATTGATAAAGATGCCGAGCTGGCACGTCTGGACAAAGAGATGGCGAAACTGGACGGCGAGATTGCTTCCATCGAAGGCAAGCTGTCTAACGAAGGTTTTGTGGCGCGTGCGCCGGAAGCGGTTGTCGCCAAAGAGCGCGAACGTCTGACGGCCTGTGGTGAAGCGAAAGTGAAACTGGCGGAACAGAAAGCCACGATTGCTGCGCTGTAATCTCAGCCAGATGTAAATGTTAAAATCTATAAAAACAGATGCCAGTCAGGGAAACCTGACTGGCATTTTTTATTCCTGCTACACCCTGATTAACGCGGGGAATTATTCTGAAATTCCTGCAAAAAAGTATCTGTCATTTTTCTCACCAGCGTTGAGAAAAACTGGTTATTAAGTGCTGCTTTATTGTAAACCATATAGACCGGTTGAGAAGGCAACGTCATATCCGTCGACAACTTCTGGATATCAAAAGCATTTTTCATTTTTTCATAGAAACGTTCTGTGATAAAAGCCAGCATGTCGGATGTTTCTACCATCGAGATAATGGAGAGAAATGAAGGGCTGATAAACCGACATTTCCTGTCAACTTGCAGCAAAGTATTAACATCCAACCTGTTAGATAAAAGACTAGTACTCTCGGAATCAACGAAAATATGGCTCTCTTGCGCAGCCTGCTCCCTTGACAGGCTCCCTCTAAGGCGAGGATGCGATCGGCGGCAAATCATCACCGGCACTTCGCTGGAAATATGCTGGCTAACCCGGGAATGGCTAACGTGCGGATGAACGTCAAAAATGATGTCAGCCTTACGGAAAATCAGAGCATCTTCAGTTTCAGCAATCGAATTGCCGCTCGTGCTGTGCACTATTTCACAGTCGGGTGCAATTTCATCCAGTACCTTGCGCATCACGTTTATCGTAAACATTGAAATGTAAGGTGAGCAGTGAACAACAAGTCGGGTCGGCAGAGAATCAAACGAGATATTCTGCAATTTCGCCACTAAATTGTCGTAAGCCTCCGCCAGGCCTTCGTGTATCCCGATCGCAACGGTGGTCGGTGCCAGTGCCTTACCATCCCTGATGAACAATGCATCATTATAATGAACACGTAAGCGCCCCAGTGCCTGACTGACAGCAGAAGGCGTGATGCCAAGGGCATCTGCGGCTTTGGTTCCGCTACGATGAATAAAAACAGCCTCAAACGTAGTCAATAAATTGAGATCAAAATTTTTCACCATTTTAAAACGATCGGTGAGTGTGTTCTCTTTCATCCTGTCCAGTCCCCTGACCTCTGGTGAAATACGAGAGTTCGTATTCTCAACATCAATCATAGTCAAGATACTCAATTTTGGTCTCCTTACCAGCAATTAAATTTCATGTATCACTCTGTAAAAATAAGGTTTTTGTCTAAAAAAACAAATAATGCCTTTCATTAACACCACGGTATATAAAGTAAATAGCAGGCTGCAAGACAGTTTTAGTTAAACCTTACTTAACTATACCTTTAACAAAGTTAAAGTAAAATCCACTTTTTTTTATAAAATATATTTTTTTCTTATAAATTTTCTATGATTCAAAAAGATATAACCATAATTAACTTTTCTGAAAAATATATTCAGCAAATAACACGAATTGAACCTCATTTTAAGCATTGTCGTTTTCGCCAATACGACTCGTCTCCTGTCCATCCCGATAAATGGAAAAATAAGGCGTGTTATCGGGACGAGTGTGATTTACTCATCTGCCATTTGGGGCGGGTGGTGGTGTGTACGAATCTTCACATTGAAAAAGAAACAACGAAGCCCCCAGTTTTCACCAGGGGCTTCGTTGTTTACCGCAATTAATTATACTGGATAACAAATGCTGCAGTGGCTTTCAGTTCGCCCCCCGTGATCTGCTCGTCAGTTTGTACATAACGTGCCTGCAACGGAATAGTGACATCCATTTCCCGGGTTGTGTTAACAATATTATAAGAAGTATTAAAATCCAGATCCTGACCATTCATTGCCAGACGGATCCCAAGTCCTTTTGCTTCACTATCTGAAGAAACAGGAATGATATTATTGCGACCTTCATTATTGAATACGCGGAAATAGACCGGTGTATTGGCACCGCAGGTAAGACGGATATTTGCATTAGCCGTTTTACTCGATTCACTGCCGATACCATCAAAGTCCTGATTACTCACCGGCGGCATAGGAACCGAGATGGATGAGGAATCGATAAAATCACAGCCAATTTCACTAATTGTCGCAAAAAAATTGTATGACCCTACTTTGTATTGGTTGCCACTATCATCATGTAAATACACGCTAAACAAAACGCCAATTATCCAACCCGGCGTAACCGTGCCGGTTTTCAGAAATTCAATATTGACCTGAGGTGACATGAGAGGTGAAACCGCGCTCGTTCTGACAACGGTTGAATCATTGTTGACCACCTCTCCGTCTATTTTAACTCTGAAACCGATTCCTTCGGCACTACCTTCACCGGTCCCGCTTCCGAAAATATTATTTCCCATAGGCGTACGTGTGGCTTGCGTTTTAATAGTATAGAAGTAGGTACCAGTGCAAGAATCGGCAAATTTCTTCCCCCCTGCCGGATTGGCATTGGTATAGAAAACACTGCCTATGGGTGTTTCACGAGTTATTGGCAAAGTGCCTACACTCGTACTGAACCTATTTTCAGATTGCACATTCTGACACCCCGCGCTTGCGGCAAAACAGGTCAAAGCAATGGCAATGAATAACCCCAGATTACATATCGATTTCAATAAAGGAATATTCTGTCTGTTCATTATCTTTCTCATAATTATTTGCATTGTGCAGAGGCTTGCTTGATCAAATCTTCAGCAGTTTCCGGGGTGCTCGCGAGTTGATAACTGGCATAGCATTGCTTCTCTGTGCCATTACCCCATTTCGCCAACAAGCGCCCTTGTGCTGCCAGCCCGGTCAGATAGACCTCGCCATTCTCACCAACAATGCCTGTATTGTCTGTTTCGCTGTCCATGACAGAAACTACAGTACCGAACGGCAATGGTGCACCTGCGTAAGTCATCGTAATTAACGCACGATCGCCTACTTTGGCATTATATTTCGCCAAGACGACTGCGCCCTTGGTCGGTATAACGGTTAATGAAGGTTCTGCAATATCCAGTTTCGAACCCATACTTTCGGTTCTTAGCCTCACTTCATTTTTCTTGTACGGCTGAGCGTAAGGTACGACAGCATAACCACGCCAGTCGGTACTCACACCCGTACTGTTTTCAATGTAAACATCAGATGCCCCAGGTGCTTTAACAAGCGTCACACTGTCGCCCATATATTGAGAAAGCGTTACACCATTTTCATGTACTAATACGCCACCTGACAGGCCATAGGTCATTTGTTTATTTTGATCGGTATAGCTATACCCCACCAGCGCTTCACCGGATGAACCTTTATAATCTAATGAGGAAGACCCTGAGGCACCGCCGCCTTTATTTTCATAACCTTGTTGAACGCTATAACTAAGGTTATTATTTTCAAGTAATGTTCCATTAACACCCGCTTGCTGTGTTGTTGAACCATCTTTACGCGAAGTCATATTATAACTTGCCCAGGCCTGAGATGAATTCATGAATGCGCTGAACGGAATAGACATATTAAATGCCAGAACCTGATCGGATTCATCAATACCCGGGTTTTTGGTATAACTATAATTCAGGCCGTAAGTCATACCTTTAAATGAGCTGGTTAATCCGGTTTGTAATGATAGTTCTTTGCCATCGCCTCCCCAATAATCTTGTTCACTGGCGCTAAAATAAATCGTAGCAAGGTCGGCGATATTCTGATTAATGCTGGCCTGAATTTTACTGCGAGCATTATGGGTACGATTAAACTCGTCCAGCCCGTCTTCCGTTTCTGCGCTAAATTTCTGCACATCGTCAAAGGAATAATATCCTTTGGTGGAATAACGATAACCAGCAAGTTGCAAGTTGGTATCGGTTTGATCGATATTTTTCGCATACATGAGGCGGTAGGATTGCCCGGTCTTATCACCGATACCCTCAAGGGTACTGACTGCATGGGTGACGTCTAAAGACAACGCACCAATTCGGCCCATATCCATACCCAGGCCCGCCGATGCGGCCTTATAATTATCGGCAAACTGTGTGCCACCATAGGCGGTGATGTTTGACGAAAGACCATAAATTGCGGTCAACTGGCCAAAATAAGGCTCTTCTACATCTTCCACGCCAGAACGATAGCGACCTGCCGTGGCGCTGTATTTCAGACGCCCTTCACGTTGCAGGATTGGCACTGAACTGGTGGCCTGAGTGTATTGCGTTGTCGACCCATCGGCCTCTTTGATTGTTACTTTCATATCCCCACCGTTACTGGAGGGATAGAGGTCAGTAATCGAAAACGGTCCAGGTGCCACGTTCGTTTGATAGATGGTGTAGCCATCCTGCTCGATAGTCACCTGAGCGTTACTGCGCGCGATACCGCGAATTATCGGCGCATACTGGCGTAAACGGTCCGGCAGCATATTGTCATCAGAAGATAATTGCGCACCAGTGAACTGGACACTGTCGAAAACTTCACCCGGCGAGGAGTATTCACCGAGCGTCAGTTGCCCGCCCTGCAGGAAACGCACATCGCGTTGCAAATAGGTTTGAATTGAATCCCATGATTGCGTTTTATCGCCATCATCATTGGTATTATCAGCATAGGTTGAATAATTACGTAAACGCCATGCACCAAGGTTAATTCCGCTACGCAGGTTCAAATAGTTAGATTGCGAGTCACCGCTGATCTCATCGTCAGTATCGGAGCCGGAATAGTTATAGTTCACCATTAACGCAGGGATACCGTCATCCCAAAGAGAGGGATCTACAGCATTTCGGATATGTGGCCGAACGCCGATTTGAGGGACAGTAATGTAATACTTCCCCCCTGCCAGATCGAGTTTTTCTGTGGCGTCTGGTATATAGGTTACCAGCGGTTTTTCCAGCGTCTGACCTGGAGATTGCGTTTTTAATGCCGGGAAAACGTCGTCTTTTACACCATACTCATAGAGTTGCGCAGGCGTCACTTTACCGAAAATCTTCCCCGGTGAATCAGGAACATCAACGAAGATAACAGAGCGTCTTTCAATTAACTCATTATTCAGGAAGACATCCACAGAATAAGTGCCAGGTGCTTGCCCACCTTCATTGGCAAAATAATTAAGATCGACGCCATCCATGTTACCGCCGTTGCCGACAGCTTTGAGCATTTCCGCACTAAATTCTTCTGCTGCAAAAGAATTATAATTAAATGCCAATAAAATTAATAAGGGCAGACTTTTTAGTTTGAATATCTGCTGTACTCCGCAATGATTAACAGTCCCGAAAAAAAAAGAGTGTTGTTTTTTCCTTGCAGAAAATCCTTTTTCGTCCTGCATTATTCTTCCTTATTAAAAATGGTGTTGAGCGATCTTATTTTTCAAATTTAAATTTTGGCATGACTTAGTTTTGAGATTCCGCCGTAATCATCAATAACCGTCCAGGAGACGTCATTACCCATAGGCGCTTTTTTTATTTTCGTACTTGCCAAAGGCGGAACCATAACACTTTCAGTTACTGGTGAGTTGTTTACAGTAATTTTACCGAATGAGACGTAATATGGCGTAGGGTTAGTCACAGTTAGACCTTCGCCCGAGCGGCTGAATTTAACCTTTGAATATATATCTTTTAAATCTTGATTGTTTAACGCGGCAGGACGATAAATCAATTTCAATCGGTTATTCACTGAGAACTGTAAGCTACCGCCTTCATCACTTTTCTTTTGTGATGGTGGTATCACCAGAACATTCATCCAGTAAATTGATTCCCGATCTTGTGGCAAACCAGCGGCAGATTTCAGCGCAATACGAATAATGCTATTTTGGTTCTTTTCAATTCTGAAAAGTGGCGGGGTAGCGATAAAGGGTATGCTTGCTTTACTTTCATCCTCAAAATTGCTGACCCAGGAGCGGACCAAAAAAACTGAGTCGATGCCTGTATTATTAACAGAAAGCGATGTTTCTTTCATATCACTGGAGAAAACAACTCGCGTAGCACCCACTGTTACACCAGCGGTAGCCTGAAAAATAAAACATAACCCTAACAGGCCACATATAAAAATGGCTGCACGTTTCATACAATACCTCGAAAAAAAACGGAATAAGTCACCTTATTCCGTATATTTATTAAGATTCAAAATTATTGATAAGTAATTTCGAACGGAAGATTAAGAGTCCAGGAGCCGGTGCCAACATTACTAGTCTTGGTACGAGTCAGAGCAGCAACATAGTTAAGGGTGTTATCCCCTTCAACCAGGGCAGCCGGCATATCAGTATTTGGAACCTGAAGAGTACCATCGGCTGCTTTGATGATAGTACCTACAGCACTAGGAGTTGCATCAGTAAACTGGTTAGAGGTACTTGAGTTGCCTTTAAACTTCACGTTTGCGCTCGTCACGGATGCAGGGCAACCACGCAATACCAGACTAAATGGCTCTGATGCACCCGGAGTAGTTTCACCAACAGCTAATGCATTAAGGGTAGATGCTGCTACTTTCTCAATAGTTACAGTCAAATCTTTTGACTCCAGAGAACAAGCAGTAGATTTAACGGTACCGGTAAAATTAAGTGTACCATCAATAGCGAATGCAGCCTGAGAACTCAGTGCAGCAAATACAAATACAGCTGCTGAAACCATTTTCATTTTCATGAGATAATCCTTTATATATTCAAATATCAGCGAATTAAAAATTCACTTATTTTATTAATTGTAAGACAGAGTGAAACTGGTCGTTGCATCAAATGCGCCACCAGTTACAGATTCGCCCACTTTAACCGGAGCTGCTTTCAGGTTAATTACTGCGGTACCCAGTTCTGGATTTACAGCCACTGGGTTCGATTCTGTCTGAACTGCCAATTCGCTGCCATCTTCGTTATACAGACCAATACCAAAGCCCGTTGCTAAAGAAGAATCAGATAATTTCAGTAATTTATTGTTGGTGACGTCTTTATCACCGTTGGTGGTCAACTTCACATTCGCTACGGCCGGGCAACCGGTCAGGTTAATCGTGATGTCTTGTTTTGCAACGGAGCCATCAACAATTGCACTGCCTGAAACATCACCAAATGCGATCGGTGCAAGTTCACCATCAACCGTACATGCACCGGCAATAATTTCACCTTTGAATTTCAGGCTACCAGACTCATCTGCCGCATGAACACTTGCAGCAGCCAGGCCTGCAGCTAACAGACCCACTTTAAAATAGGTATTCATTTTCATCAACATATCCCTTTGCTTTTTGAGTTTACATTTCATAGACAGTACTGTCCGATTTAATAAAGCAGTAAGTTCTGTAAAATAATTACGCGCCCTTACTTCTGGGGCAGATAATAGTGCATCACAGGGATAACAATACAGCCGATCTCCTTAATTAATATTTTAGTAAAGTTAACGAACAATGTTTTAACCTTGAATTACATGCAAAAACCTATATATTCGCAAACAAAAATACTAGTAATTAAATAACTTTAGAACATACACCACATTAAATGTACAGACTAAACAATACCAGTACCTCGCATTATCCAGTTGAAATATAATGGGATATTTCATAACAGCGCGGGAGGCAATCCGACGAAAAAGTATCAACGGGCATGACAGTAAAAAAATTAGCGGAGTGCCTAAAAAACAATATGTTATTAAAGCTGGCCAATCAAAACCGGAAATAAATGTTTATTATAAATAATAATAATTATAAAAATCATCAGAGGAAATAGAAAATAGGATGAAAAGATAATAAAAACAAAAGCACAGTTCTGGAAGTAACGCTGATACCCGCAAGTCTTATTAACGACCTGATCAGTTTTTCCAAATTGTTATCTTCGCCCGACTTTGCTTTTTCATCTGAAGTCGTTGAGTTGAAGATACTTAATGCTATCGGCGAATGCAGTCGCGAATTTTACGGTGACCTACGAGTAAGACTTCACGTTCTGACGGGTTCTTTCGCGGACCCGTCAGAGGTTTTAGATCATCACTACTCCTTTGCCGCATCCCTGATATGCCCGATACGTGACTGCATCGCAGGATGTGTGCTGAGCCAGTCAGGTAACACGCCGTCCGCTTTCTCCTTCTGCGATTCTGCGGATACCCTGCTGTATATTTCCGCCATTTGCTCAAGCGAGCGCCCTTCCCGCTTCATTTCTGCTATCGCCCAGTTATCCGCTTCACGCTCCATACCGCGGGAAAATTGCAGTTCATTCGCCAGCGATGCCGTTTGTAATAAGGTATCGCCAATGCCGCTGACATCGCCGGTCATCCATAACAGCGTGAGGGACACCAGCGAGGAACGCACCAGCATGCGCATGGGATGCCGGTAAGCGTGATGTCCCATCTCATGCAGCATTACCCCTGCCAGCGCGTCATCACCCGGGCTAAGCGCCACCAGTTTATCGCTGAGGATCAGCGTGCCGTCCGTCAGCATGAAAGCGTTAGCCACATCGGGAATATTCATCAGCTTCAGCCGGACCGGCGTACGGTCGGTGCGTAATGACGGCGGGATCACCTGCTGGAAAAGCTGCTGAAGTGCTTTCTGTTTATCGGCAGGCAACGCCGAATCCCGGAAATCACTGGCGCTGAGCAGTGTCAGCGTATGACGCCCGAGGTTTTGCTCAACAGTGGTGGGAATTCGCTGCGCAATCACATTGCTGGCCCACGGCAATAAACCGTAGATATAAAAGAAAATCAGCAGGCAGGTCGCCAGTAAGGTGAGGAGCACCCCGCGCTTATGGCTTTCCATGCGGTATACCCAGCCGGGCCGGCGATGCTGCCGTAACCAGTGACGAAATGCACCGTCATCGGCAGGCACAAAACGGCCACCATCGGGAAAAGTGAGAAACAGCGGGATCGTGCCCAGCGCATCAGAAACCTCGATCTCGCTGAGAGAAAAAGTCGGGTTCAGGTTTTCAGCTTCCAGCGTCAGACACGGGTCGCCGCCCAAAAAAAGGCGGGCAGCCTTGCGAGCTGCCCGTCCAGGAGGCTGATAAAAGCCTTCAATGATCATGCATTACATTCCGACGCCAAGGTCGAACGCCTGAGTCACTTCTTCTGCCACTGCCGTGTTGGCGGTGTCAGCATGCGCCTGAACTTCCAGCAGGGATAAATCACCGGTCACCGCCGTGCAGGCTGCCATATAGCGGGCGGAACGGACATGGGCGACAGGCGTTGCCAGCCCCAGCGAGCAGACCACAATCAGCGCATTGGTGAACAGCAGACCCAGATAAGACATCGTTTTCATGGATGAACGCAGTTTCACGCGGTCACCGATTTGCGTCTGGTTAAAGACGTAATTGCGCACAGCCACCACCTGATAGCTCGCCACCACCAGCGCGCCGACAAACATGATGATGAAGGCCAGAATGAAGCTGAATAAATTGCTCATCAGCATCATGCCCGCCATGTCTTCAGACATGCCCCCCATATAAGCCATCTGTAACAGCGTAGTGAAGAAGGAACCCATCAGCCACAGGGCGATGATCAGGAAAGGCAGGAATAACACAATGCCCAGCAGGCTATATTTAATAAATGCGGCTTTTTTCAGATCAGCGCGGAAAGCGGTATTGCCGAAAAAGAGATTATTCACATACAGATCGTGTGTCATGGCGCTGATAATACCCTGCACCGCTGCCACACCCGGTACCAATGCCACCGCCACTAATACCACGCTGATCAGAATCGCGCTGATACTGGCCATCTGAACGGCAATTAATACCACCGCAGTGATCGGAATATACAGCGCCAGCATTAACAGAATCGGACACAGATACATTGTCCAGTACGCACGGCCTGTTTTGCAGTGATAGTTAAAACGCACACCACGGTAACTGGTCATGATCGCGTTATAACGCCAGCTGCGGATAATCACCCAGGGCAATAGCGCGAGGAAAACCAGCGCAATCAACAGAGCCAGCTGAGGCAGCAGTGCGGCCAGAATATAAAAGACGATAATGCCGCCAATCACCAGCAAACGTCCTTTCAATATCTGAACGGGTTTTGCGTGGTAATCAAAACGGTCGCCATTAATTTCGGTATTACCGAGGAAATAACGACGACGGCGAACGGTCGCCCATGCCGAATAAATCCCCAGAGTGATGATGGTTAATAATGCATTAACCAGCCATATTGCGAAATACTCTCCGCCCTTGCCATGAAAACGTACCTGATGCAGGTTATCGTTATATTGATTATTATCTGACATTTTTATCTTTCGTCCTGAAAGGAATGGGAAGCCGCCCTTCTTAAAATAAAGAAAGGTGGCAGAGCACATTGTGTAACGATGAAGATTTAATCATGTCTCTGACCTTTCAGGCAACGAATTATTCCCTCTGCCAATGAAAAAAATTCGCATTTGGGATAAGTAAAATCATCGGGAAACGCCTGCGGCGTTGCATCAGCACGCCCTAAAATGGTATTAAAACGGTCTGTTTGTTTGCCTGTTATTGAAACTGAGTGAGTAACATGACGACCTCCCTTCCTGTCAGCGTGCGGGTGCGCCCGATACGCCATGAAGATAACGCTGCCATCGCTAACGTGATCCGCCACGTTTCTGCCGAATTTGGCCTGACCGCCGATAAAGGCTATACCGTCGCTGACCCGAATCTGGATCACCTGTTTGAAACCTACAGCCAGCCCCGTTGTGCCTACTGGGTGGTAGAACTGGACGGGGTGGTCGCGGGCGGTGGCGGCGTCGCACCCTTATCCGGTGCAGATAACGATCTGTGTGAATTGCAGAAGATGTATTTTATGCCAGCACTGCGCGGTCAGGGGCTGGCAAAACGACTGGCCTTACAGGCCATTGAACATGCACGCCAGCAGGGCTTTGCCCGCTGCTATCTGGAAACCACCGCCAGTCTGACCCAGGCGATTGCGCTGTATGAACGTCTGGGTTTCCATCACATTGACTGCGCCCTCGGCAACACCGGCCATGTCGATTGTGAAGTGACGATGTTAAAACACCTCTGACACCGTTGACGTTCTTTATTCGCGCTTTGCAAACAGGCATCTGAATGTTCACACATAAAGCCATTTCAGCGTTAAACGAACTGGAACTGACGGTCTACAACTACATCGTCAAAAACGGCGATAAAGTCATGTACATGACCATTCGTGAACTGGCGGATGCCGCAGGTGTCTCGACCACGACAGTTTTGCGCTTCTGCAAGAAAATGGATTGCGACGGTTATTCCGAATTTCGTATCCGTTTCAAGTTGTTTTTAGAGCATGAAGAAAAGCCGCCGGTGTCGTTTGGCATCAGTGAGATCATCAGTTATTTCAAAAGTATTAATAACAGTGATTTTGATGAATTATTAGAAAAGGCCGCCCGCCAGATTGCCAATGCGCAGCGTATTATATTTGTCGGCGTCGGGACATCAGGTTCATTAGGAAAATACAGCGCACGCTTTTTCTCTAATGTCGGAAAATTCAGTACCTTTATTGATGATCCTTATTTCCCGATCAACAGTGATATGTATAAAGACGCTATCGCTATTATTCTTTCTGTCTCGGGTGAAACGGAAGAAGTGCTGCGTTTTGCTACGCAGTTCAGCCAGCATAATTGCAAAATCATCAGCCTCACTAACAGCGAGAACTCAACACTGGCGCGGCTTGCAGACCTCAACATCTCTTATCACATGCCGCAAATAGTCCTCGAAGGACAATATAATATTACCACGCAGATCCCGGTACTTTATATTATTGAGACCATCGGCAAGAAATTACCGTTAATAAAACGTGACTCAGCGCAATGAAAAAACAGGGTGTTTTTAATAAGTAACAAATCACCCGATTTGATTTTTGTTATATCGTGACAATACCTTTTCTTTTGCTACACTCCTGCCGACGAGTAAAAAAACAAAAAAGCTCACCTCTGTATTCCCGCAGGAGAATAATAAACAATGGCTATTGATTACGCTCAGACCGCTCAGGATATTGTTAAATATATTGGTGGCGATAATAATGTGATTAGCATCACACATTGCGCCACACGTTTACGCTTTGTTCTGAAAGATAATAAAGCCGTCGATAAAGAAGAATTAAAACGAGTGAAAGGCGTTATCACCGTTATCGAGGCCGGCGGACAAATGCAGGTGGTGATTGGCAATCACGTGAGCGACGCGTACAAGCAGGTGCTGAAACTGATCCAGATTGATGAAAATGCACCGGTTTCTGCACCGAATGTGGGTATTGTCAGCCGCGTCATGGACGTGATATCCAGCATCTTTACGCCTTTCCTTTATCAGCTTGCCGCCTGCGGTATTTTGCAGGGGATTATTTCCTTCCTGGCTGCCATCGGCATTATGGACGCCAGCAGCGGTACCTACCGTATTCTTAATTTTGTGTCGTGGACGGCCTTTACCTTCCTGCCGGTGATGATTGCTTTCACCGCCGCGAAAAAATTCAACGTCAATCCTTTCACCGCAGTCATTACAGCCTGCGCGCTGATCAGCCCCGATTACATGAATATGCTGACGGCCTTTAAGATAACGTCGATCAACTCCGCCGATCCGGCCATGCAGCAACTGATGCGTGAAGCGGTCAGCAATCCTGATATTGCGAATATCCTGCAGAACGTGGTCGGTATTCCGGTTTCCGCACCAACGCTCGATTTCCTCGGTATTCCGGTGAAATACCTGAGCTATACCGCGTCGGTTATCCCGATCATTCTGATGGTCTGGGCAATGTCTTACATCGAGCACTTCTTCAATAAAGTGCTGCCGGTGGTGATCCGCAACCTGTTCACACCGATGTTCTGTATCGCGATTATGGTGCCGATGACCCTGCTGGTGTTTGGCCCGGTCGGAAACCTGATCGGTGGCGCGATTGGCGGCGTTTATAACACCCTTTATCACCTGAGCCCGACCATTGCAGGTTTCGTGGTGGGCGCATTCTGGCAGCCGCTGGTCACACTTGGCGTTCACTGGGGCATTACGCCGGTCACCGTCGGCAACTACGCGACGCTGGGTTACGACACTTTTACCGGCCTGCAGGCTTCTGCCGTCTTCGCGATGACCGGCAGCATGTTTGGCGTGTATCTGAAAACCCGCAGCCGCGAAATGAAAGGGATCTCATTGTCTGCGGGCGTCACCGGCCTGTTCGGTATCACTGAACCCGCTATTTATGGTGTGGCGCTGCGCCTGAAAAAACCTTTCCTGTGCAGTTGTGTCGCAGGAGGGATTGGCGGTGCGATTGCCGGTTCCTTTAATGCAGTTTCATGGAGCTACTGCCTGCCGGGGATTGCCGTACTGCCGGTGTTCTTCAAAGAAGGTCATATGCCACAGTTCCTCGGTTTCCTGTTGTCCATTAGCGTCGCCTTTGTGCTCGGTGCGTTGTTCACCTGGCTGGTCGGTTTCAAAGATGAACCCGATGTTACCGCGACCCAAAAAGTACCGGCAGAAACCCGTCGGGCTGCGCAGGCTGAAATGAATTAAATCTGACATTACGATCTACAGGGCAGAAGCAATCTGCCCTCATCAAGTATCCAGGGAGAATCAAATGAATCATCAGTTACCGAAAGATTTCTTGTGGGGCGGCGCGGTAGCGGCGCATCAGGTGGAAGGCGGCTGGAACCAGGGCGGCAAAGGCATCAGCATTTGCGACGTCCTGTCCGGCGGCGCGCACGGCGTTGACCGGGTGATGACCGACGGCGTGCTTGACGGCTACAGCTATCCGAACCACGAAGCCGTCGATTTCTACTCGCACTACAAAGAAGACATCGCGTTGTTCGCCGAAATGGGTTTCAAATGCTTCCGCACCTCGATTGCCTGGACGCGCATCTTCCCGAACGGTGACGAATTACAGCCAAACGAAGCCGGTCTGCAATTTTATGACGATATGTTTGATGAGCTGCTCAAACACAATATTGAGCCGGTAATCACCCTCTCCCACTTCGAAATGCCGTGGCATCTGGTGAAGGAATACGGCGGCTGGAAAAACCGTCAGGTCGTCGATTTCTTTGTGCGTTTCAGCCAGGTGGTGATGGAGCGTTACAAAGGCAAAGTGAAATACTGGATGACCTTCAACGAGATCAATAACCAGCGTAACTGGAAATATCCGCTGTTCGGTTATTGCTGCTCCGGCGTGGTATTTACCGAGGAGGAAAATCCGGAAGAGACGATGTATCAGGTGCTGCATCATCAGTTCGTGGCCAGCGCTAAAGTGGTGAAACTTGGCCATGACATCAACCCTGATTTTCAGATTGGCTGCATGATCGCCATGGTGCCGCTCTATCCGTTCTCCTGTCATCCTGACGACGTGATGTATTCCGTTGAAGCAATGCACGAACGCTTCCTGTTCAGCGACGTCCATATGCGCGGTTATTACCCGGCGTATGCGCTGAAAGAGTGGGAACGTCGCGGCTTCAACATCAAAATGGAAGATGGCGATTTACAGGCACTTCGCGATGGCTGTGCGGATTACATCGGCCTGAGCTATTACATGAGCAACGCGATTTCAGCGCACAATCCGAGTGATGATAATGGCTTGTCAGGTTTTGCGGGCAGCGTGCCGAATCCGCATGTGAAAGCGTCTGACTGGGGCTGGCAGATTGATCCCGTCGGGCTACGTTACACCCTGAATATTTTGTACGAGCGTTATCAGAAGCCGCTGTTTATTGTCGAGAATGGCTTTGGTGCGATCGACAAAGCGGGTGATGACGGCGTCATTCACGATGATTACCGCATTGCGTATCTGAAAGAACACATCGCGCAGATGAAAAAAGCCGTGCTGGAAGACGGCGTGGATCTGATGGGTTATACGCCGTGGGGCTGCATCGACTGCGTGTCGTTTACCACCGGGCAGTACAGCAAACGTTATGGCTTCATTCACGTCGATAAAAACGATGATGGCAGCGGCACCATGGCGCGCTCGAAAAAGGAGAGTTTCGGCTGGTATCAGAAAGTGATTGAGAGTAACGGGGACGTGCTTTAATTAACGCCTCCCCCTGCGAAGGGGGAGGCATTCAGATTAATGACGTTTTCCGTCATCATCTTCATCAATGAAATCTTCGTCTTCGCCTTCTTCACCTTCTTCGTCGTCATCGCCTTCGAAGTAAGTGCCCCAGCCGTCATAGTTGACGCCGTTGGCCTCGGCCAGATTCATCAGTTGCTCAACCTGGATGTCGATCAACTCCGCTTTCAGCGCGATTTCACTGATCACGTCGCAGCACATCACGGTTGAACCATCTTCCACTTCCAGTTCTTCAGCGTCAGTGACTTCATAACCCAGTTTGAATGCTTCAACTGCTGCTTTCTCCAGAACTTCAAACTTCTCTGAAGATAAGTGGTGTTCGATAGTGTAAAGCGCGTCAGGATCACTGCCATCATCCAGCAGTTCTTCGATGATTAAGCGAGTCTCTTCACGTTGTTCTTCCAGCAATTCACGGTTTGCCATATCTCTGTCCTCAATCAATGTGACGTTTGTACGCTATTTTCACACACCGCAGGGCGCGTCTCCACTATAAACGACAAAGTTTTTGCTGCGGGGTTGTATTTGCATATCCATCCAGTTAAATTGAATTTAAATTCAATCCGAAATGCTTACGCGCTATGGAGCGACATCATGAGTTTGTTGAGTAAACGTCATTTTCTCAGGTTACTGGATTTTACCCCGTCAGAGATTTCGTCACTGCTGAAACTCTCCGCAGAATTAAAAGCGGCTAAGAAAAACGGCACCGAAAAAGCCCGCCTGCAAGGCAAAAACATCGCGCTCATCTTCGAAAAAGACTCAACCCGCACCCGATGCTCTTTCGAAGTTGCCGCATACGATCAGGGGGCGAAAGTCACCTATCTCGGCCCAAGCGGCAGCCAGATCGGCCACAAAGAATCGATGAAAGATACCGCCCGCGTCCTTGGCCGCATGTACGACGGTATTCAGTATCGCGGTTACGGTCAGGATAAAGTGGAAATTCTGGCGCAATATGCCGGTGTTCCCGTGTGGAATGGCTTAACCAACGAATTCCACCCGACGCAGTTGCTGGCTGACCTGCTGACCATGCAGGAACACCTGCCGGGCCAGCCACTGAAAGGCATGCGTCTGGCCTATCTGGGCGACACCCGTAACAATATGGGCAATTCGCTGCTGGAAGCCGCCGCATTATGCGGTCTGGATTTGCGCCTTGTCGCACCGTCGGCCTGCTGGCCGGAAGCCGAACTGGTCGCCACCTGTGAGCACCTGGCGAAAGAAAATGGCGGCAGCATTACCCTGACCGAAGATATTGCGACCGGCGTGAAAGATGCTGATTTCCTGTATACCGACGTGTGGGTTTCCATGGGCGAGCCGAAAGAAGTCTGGAAAGAGCGTATTAATTTGCTACGCCCTTATCAGGTCAACAGCGCGATGCTGGCGCTGACCGGCAATCCGCAGGTGAAATTCCTGCACTGTCTGCCAGCCTTCCATGACGACCAGACCACGCTGGGCAAACAAATGGCGGAAGAGTATGGCCTGCACGGCGGCATGGAAGTCACCGATGAAGTCTTTGAATCCAGCCACAGCGTAGTATTTGATCAGGCTGAAAACCGTCTGCATACCATCAAAGCGGTGATGGTTGCCACCCTCGGTAACGACTGATTTCCCCCGGGCGTGCAGCAAGGATACACTTCCTGCACGCTGCAATCTTTACATCGTTTTGCACTTTATCCCGCCCGTTCCCGCCAGAAGACTGCATTTTCAGCTAACCTTTTTAAAGCGCTTTGGTCAAAAAAACAAAAATGCAGAAGAAGGAACCGATATGAGCTCAGTCAATCTTGAGTATGTTCTGCGGCTGGAAAGCCTGTTAAGCAGGATTTACCCCCGGGAACACATCGCCGACCTGCTGAAAAAAATCCTGCATCTCGCCGACAAATGGAATTACGGCAAACACCGCACCACCCGCTGGGTGGATGGTACCAATATTTATCTGATTACTTATGGCGATAATATCCGTCACGGCGAGCAACCGCCGCTGGCGACGCTCAATCATTTCGCTAACACTTATCTGCGCGACATTATCAGCGACATCCATATTCTGCCGATGTATCCGTACAGTTCAGACGACGGCTTTAGCGTCATTGACTACCGGCGGATCGATGAACATCTTGGTGGCTGGTCAGATATTCATCACCTTTCGGCCAATTTCAACCTGATGTTTGATTGCGTGATCAACCATATTTCCCGCTCAAGCGAATGGATGAAAGGCTATCT
Source organism: Rahnella sp. GSA61A (assembly GCF_019969905.1). Lineage (NCBI taxonomy): Bacteria > Pseudomonadati > Pseudomonadota > Gammaproteobacteria > Enterobacterales > Yersiniaceae > Rahnella > Rahnella sp. GSA61A. The sequence continues at coordinate 461,459 of NZ_JAHXYO010000001.1, forward strand.
GCATGACGATCCGTATTACAAAGATTACTTTATTGCCGCTAATCCCGAGCTGGATTACAGCCGCGTCGTGCGCCCGCGCGCTTCGCCGCTGCTCTCGCCATTTATCAAAACCGACGGCACCGAACTGTATCTGTGGACGACGTTCAGTGAAGATCAGATCGATATTAATTTCAAGAATCCTCAGGTCTTGCTGGAAAGCATTGATGTGCTGTTGCAATACGCCGCCAGCGGCGGACAGTCGATCCGCCTTGATGCGATTGGCTATATCTGGAAAGAAGCCGGGACGCGCTGCATTCACATGCCACAGGCGCATAACATCATTAAAGTCTGGCGCACTATTCTCGATGAAGTGATCCCCGGCACGCGGATCATCACTGAAACCAACGTCCCGCATCACGAAAATATCAGTTATTTCGGCGAAGGTGACGAGGCACACATGGTGTATCAGTTCCCGCTGCCACCGCTGACCTTGCACGCTTTTTTGCGTCAGGACACCACCACGCTCACCCAATGGGCGCAAAGCCTGAATGCGGAAGCCCGTTACCCTGACACCACCTATTTCAACTTCCTTGCCAGCCACGACGGCATCGGTTTACGTCCGACCGAAACCTTCCTGACCGATGACGAACGTAAATACATGGCGCAGGAAACGCTGCGCAAGGAAGGCCGCGTGTCCTATAAAGACAACGGCGACGGCACCCATTCGCCTTACGAACTGAACATTAATTACCTGAGCGCGCTGACCGAACCGGAAGATAATACCGAGATGAAAGCCCGCAAGTTTCTGGCGGCACAGGCGCTGTTATTGTCGTTTATCGGCGTCCCGGCGATTTATATTCACAGCCTGCTGGGCAGCGAGAACGATCTCGACGGCATGCATCAGTCCGGGATCAACCGCCGCATCAACCGTAAAAAGCTGGACCTGATGGATATTGAAGCTGAACTGGAAAAAAAAGACGGCTTACGCGCCCGCATTTTTTACGGATTACAGGCACTCATCAGGCACCGCCGCGAGCACCCGGCATTTTCACCGCAGGCTGGCCAGCGCGTGTTTGATCTGGGCAAATCGCTGTTTGCGATGGAACGCTATGATCCGAAAACCGAAGACCGGATCAGCTGCATATTCAATATCAGCGATCATTCGCAGATGCTGAAGCTGGCGGTCGAAGGGAAGGATCTGATTAGCGGAGAAGTATTTAACGGCCAGATGCGTCTCCAGCCGTGGCAGGTGGTGTGGATCAAACACAAACTCAAAGCGCCGGAACGTCTCGGCAGGCTGCGTCGCTGGCGGATGAAGCTGATCAAGCGCACAAAGCGCTACACAATAAGCATTAAGCGGACAATGCGCTGACGTTCATTTTCACCACGGCTTTACGCACATTGGCCGGTTCGCCGACGGCGCACAGCGGTTTATGCACTTCGCCCGGATAAAACACCACGAAATCGCCGGTCTGCATGATCATGGTTTTTTCCTGCTCACCGGCAGCCAGGAACGCGATGTCTTTCTCTTCCAGCCAGTCGGTATCGACATACCCTGCCGGTAAGTTGCTGAACGTCATGCCTTCGGTGCCGTTGAGGATAATCTGGATATCCAGATTACGTGCGTGGAACTCGGCACGGCGTTCAGCCTGTGGCGCAGTGGAATCATTGGAAACCAGCACAAAAACGTCGTTGCCGCGGATATCGTGTTTACCCAACGGGGTGTCCGGCGTGATGTGTTGTTTAACGTATTCAATGGCCTCGCGCAGCTCAGCGGGCAGATAAGGGACGAGATGCAGTGCGTGGATGTTTCCTGTGATCATCATAACCTCGGGTTTGTAATGCATGAGTGAAACAGCGTTTCATAAATACTAATCCTGTTTGCTGTCTGCTTGCCAGAGCGGGATCAAAATTTTGACTTTCTGGGGGATATTTTTGTGGCTGAACATCACCCGTAGCCGGTAAACAATGGTTATGCAGTCAGATTGCATAAACCCTGAAAACGTATTCAGTGTGGCCCTTTCATCCTGTTGGTATTACGGATTTTTTATAAAAACTCACTCACAGATCACAAAGTTAATTAAACCGAAAACACCCCAAATAAATCATAGTTATTTAAGGTTTCAGAGTATTTATAAATATTTAATCATGAAAAAAGACATTCTATGCAGACGAGAAATAAACCCCTTATTTTTTAGCGGATTATAACTGAGTAAACATTATCTCAATCGGTCATTTACTGTCAGGATAAATAATTACGCTGATATTTCGTTTATTATTCACTTTACTGCGCCCGCTAATAAATAAAACAATGACGCTTATCAATCAACATATAACCTCTTTCATCCGTTTATTCTGATGCGATCTGAATCACATATTAAATGCCTGAGCGGAATATTATTCACTCCGTTGCGGGCACATTCCATTTCAGGTTGAATATATTATTTATTCTCCGCGTAATTCATTTGCCCAAAACATTATTTGGTCTTCTTTTTATAAAAAGGGATAAATATGAAACGGCATTATGTAGGATCCGAAATAGGCCAACTTCGCAGCGTGATGCTTCACCGGCCAAATTTAAGTTTACAGCGACTCACCCCGTCGAATTGTCAGGAATTATTATTCGATGACGTACTTTCCGTTGAGCGCGCCGGAAAAGAGCATGACGTCTTCAGTCAGACCTTGCGCCAGCAAGGTGTGGAAGTCTTATTGCTCACTGACCTGCTGACGGAAACCCTCGATAACCGCGAGGCCAAAGACTGGCTGCTCAGCCGGCAAATCTCGGATTACCGGCTTGGGCCACAATTTGCCGAAGAGATTCGTGGCTGGCTGGCCGATCTTCCTCACCGGCAAACGGCCCGGTTTATGAGCGGCGGATTAACATACAGTGAAATTCCCGATACATTCCATAATATGGTCACAGATACGCATCAGTTAAATGACTTCGTGATTAAGCCTTTACCCAATCATTTATTTACCCGTGATACCTCCTGCTGGATATATAACGGCGTATCAGTTAATCCGATGGCAAAGGAAGCACGTAAACGGGAAACCAATAATTTACGGGCCATATATCGCTGGCACCCGCACTTTACCGATAACGAATTTATTACTTACTTTGGCGACGACGAATTTAATTACGACCACGCCACGCTGGAAGGTGGCGATGTTTTAGTCATTGGCCGTGGCGCAGTATTAATTGGTTTATCAGAACGCACGACACCGCAGGGTGTGGAGTTCCTCGCGCGTTCACTGTTCAAACATCAGCAAGCCACCAAAGTGATTGTGCTGCAATTACCGAAACACCGTTCCTGTATGCACCTTGATACCGTCATGACACATATCGATCTGGACACTTTCTCGGTGTATCCGGAAGTGGTGCGCGACACCACGTTGTGCTGGACGCTGACCGACAATGGTCACGGTGGCCTGCGTCGCACCGAAGAACCACAGTTCGTGCGGGCAATCGGTAAAGCGCTGGGCATTGACGACATCAGACTCATCACCACCGGTGGCGACAGTTTTGAAGCCGAACGCGAACAGTGGAATGACGCCAATAACGTCCTGACCGTGCGTCCCGGCGTGGTCATCGGCTACGAACGTAACACCCGGACTAACGAAAAATACGACAAAGCCGGAATCACCGTTCTCCCCATTCCGGGTGATGAACTGGGAAGAGGTCGCGGCGGCGCACGTTGCATGAGCTGCCCGCTTGAACGCGACGACATCTGATCACCTATACCGGGAAAATTTCATGAACAAACCTGTTCTGGTTGTCGCCCTCGGCGGCAACGCATTGTTGCGCCGTGGCGAACCGCTCGAAGCCGAACTGCAGCGCAAAAACATCCGTCTGGCGGCCGAAACGCTGGCTGCGCTATGCCAGAAATGGCGCGTCGTGCTGGTGCACGGCAACGGCCCGCAGGTCGGATTGCTGGCGCTGCAAAACAGCGCTTATCCGGCAGTCGCGCCCTACCCGCTCGATATTCTGGTGGCACAAACACAGGGGATGATCGGCTATCTGTTGCAACAGGCGTTGAAAAATTGTCTGCCTGAGAGTCGCGTCTGCACCCTGCTGACGCAGGTGGAAGTCAGCCTACTCGATCCGGCATTTGATAAGCCGACGAAATACATCGGTCCGGTTTATACGCAGGCGCAGTCGGAAAATCTGGCCGCCGAAAAAGGCTGGGCGATGAAAGCCGACGGGCAGCATTTCCGCCGCGTGGTCGCCTCTCCTCAACCGCAGCGCATCCTCGAGATTGATGCCATCCGTGACTTGCTGGAAAAGCACTATCTGGTCATCTGTAACGGCGGCGGCGGTGTGCCGGTTCATCAGACCGCCGACGGGCTGGCAGGCGCAGAGGCCGTCATCGACAAAGACCTTTCGGCGGCGCTGCTGGCGCGTCAGTTACAGGCCGACGCGCTGCTGATCCTGACCGATGCCGATGCGGTGTACCTCGGCTGGGGCACGCCGGAGCAGCGTCCGCTGCATCAAATCACTACACGGGATCTCGCCGGTATGACCTTCGACGCCGGATCCATGGGGCCGAAAGTCAGTGCCGCCTGCCAGTTTGTCGACGCCTGCCACGGGCTGGCGGGGATCGGCGCACTGGAAGAGGGTGAAGCCATTCTGGCCGGTCTGAAAGGCACCTGTATCCGCGCGGAATAACCCGCCCTCACTTGATTATTTCAGGATGATGTTATGACTACCACATTGAAAAACCGTCATTTTCTTAAACTTCTTGATTTCACACCGGAAGAAATTCAGCAACTGATCACCCTGGCGCTGACGCTTAAAGACGATAAGCAAACGGGTCAGGAACGCCCTTGTCTGCGCGGAAAAAATATCGCGCTGATTTTTGAGAAAACCTCTACCCGCACCCGCTGTGCGTTTGAAGTCGCCGCGTTTGATCAGGGCGCACACGTGACTTATCTCGGCCCTGGCGGCAGCCAGATCGGACACAAGGAATCCATGAAAGACACCGCCCGCGTGCTGGGGCGAATGTATGACGGCATCGAATACCGGGGTTTTGCACAAAAGACGGTGGAAGAACTGGCGGAATTCTCCGGCGTACCGGTGTGGAACGGGCTGACCGACGAGTTTCATCCGACCCAAATCCTTGCCGACCTGATGACCATGCTTGAACACTCGCCGGGTAAAAAACTCAGTCAGATCAGCTTCGCTTATCTGGGCGATGCCCGAAATAATATGGGTAATTCCCTGATGGTCGGGGCCGCAAAAATGGGAATGGATATCCGTCTGATCGCGCCAAAATCCTTCTGGCCGGAAGAGACACTGGTCGCGACCTGCTGCGATATCGCCCGCACTACCGGCGCAAGGATCCTGCTGACAGAGCACGTTGATGAAGGCGTACAGGGCGTCGATTTTCTTTACACCGATGTCTGGGTGTCAATGGGCGAAGCCAAAACCGCCTGGGCAGAACGTATCAGTCTGATGACCCCGTATCAGGTTAATGCGGCGGTGCTTAACGCTACCGGCAATCCTGACGTCAAATTCATGCACTGCCTGCCCGCCTTCCATAACGAAGAAACCACCCTCGGCAAAGAACTGGAAATCGCTTACGGCATGAAAGGGCTGGAAGTGACGGATGACGTTTTTGAGTCTCCGCATTCCATCGTTTTTGATGAAGCCGAAAACCGTATGCACACCATAAAAGCGGTCATGGTCGCCACCCTTGGCGATGACTAAGCCCCTTGCGTGAAGGCGTTTTGCCTTCACGCTTTTTTTAAGGATTACGTTTATGCGTACATTCAAATTCCCTTCTGCCTACACCATTTTGTTTGTGCTTATCGCGCTGGTTGCGGGCCTGAGCTGGATTATCCCCGCCGGTCAGTACGACATGGCGATGAATGTCGGGCTGGGTAAAGAAGTTCCCGTCTCAGGCACCTATCACGCCGTTACCGGCAATCCGCAGGGGCTGGTGGATATTTTCCTCGCGCCCATTGATGGCCTGTACAACCACACCACCGGCCAGGCTGGCGCAATTGATGTCGCTTTATTTATTCTGATCATCGGCGGTTTTCTGGGCATCGTCACCAAAACCGGGGCAATCGACGCCGGAATTGAGCGGGTGACTGTCCGGCTTAAGGGCAAAGAAGAATGGATGATCCCGATCCTGATGGCACTGTTCGCCGCCGGTGGCACCATTTACGGCATGGCCGAAGAGTCATTGCCATTTTACACCCTTCTGGTACCGGTGATGATGGCGGCCCGTTTCGACCCGCTGGTCGCGGCGGCTACCGTACTGCTGGGCGCCGGGATTGGCACGCTCGGCTCGACGATCAATCCTTTCGCAACAGTGATTGCCGCCAATGCTGCCGGGATCCCCTTCACCCACGGGATCGGCCTGCGCGTGGCGATTCTGATCATCGGCTGGCTGATCTGCGTGATCTGGGTGATGCGCTATGCCCGTAAAGTGCGCCGCGATCCCTCGCTTTCAGTTGTGGCTGATCAGTGGGACAGCAACCGCGCCCACTTTCTCGGTAACCGCAGCGATGAACTGCTGCCCTTTACCGGTGTACGTAAAATCATTCTGCTGATCTTCGCGCTGGCTTTTGTGGTGATGATTTATGGCGTATCGGTAAAAGGCTGGTGGATGGGGGAAATCTCCGGCGTTTTCCTGGCTGCGGCGATCCTGGTGGGGCTGATTGCCCGCATGAGTGAGGAAGAACTGACCTCGACATTCATTGATGGTGCACGCGGCCTGCTCGGCGTGGCACTGATCATCGGCATTGCCCGTGGCATCGTGGTGATCATGGACAACGGCATGATCACCCACACCATTTTGCACAGCGCAGAAGGCATCGTTTCCGGATTATCCAGCGTGATTTTCATTAACGTCATGTTCCTGCTCGAAGTGGTGCTGTCGTTTCTGGTGCCCTCTTCATCCGGTCTGGCGGTGATGACCATGCCGATTATGGCGCCTCTCGCCGATTTCGCCCACGTCGGGCGTGAACTGGTGGTGACCGCTTATCAGTCGGCATCGGGGCTGGTGAATCTGGTCACGCCGACCTCCGCCGTCGTCATGGGCGGTCTGGCCATCGCGCGGGTGCCCTATGTCCGCTGGCTGAAATGGGTCGCACCTTTGATGGGAATTTTACTGGTATTGCTGATGTTCGCGCTAAGTCTCGGTTCTTTGGTTTAACTCTTTGTAGAAAATGATTTTTTTGCCATGTTGACGTCCTTTATTTACCGGGAACATAACCATGAAAAGAACGTTGTCTACACTTGAAAAAGAACACCAGCAACTGATCCTCTGCCATCAGCTTATTGCCAGCCGGAGTTTTTCATCACAGGAAGAACTGCGTATGGAATTCCAGCGGGCGGGGTACCGCAACATCGGCCAGTCCACCATTTCTCAATTGCTGAAAATACTGGGCGTCGTGAAGGTACAGAATGCCAAAGGCAAAAAGATTTACGCCCTGAATGAGCAATCTCAGCTTATCCCTGATGCCCTGAGGCCAGTGAGTGAAATGGTCACCGATGTGGATCACAACCCTCAATTTGTCGTGGTACATGTCATGCCGGGCTATGGTCGCGCCGTGGGGCGGATTATCGATCAACACCGGTTGCCGGAGGTGCTCGGCGTGATCGCATCGAGTACTTCCGTGCTGGTTGCGCCACGGGAAATGACAGAGCTGGACAGAGTTTGCAGGATAATCAGGCGAATACTGGCGATAAAGGAAAACCACGGCAGCAACCGTTTGCCTTAGGCCATTTTTCCGCTTGATGTCGTCAATGACCCGCGTATAATGCGCCACAATTTGTCGGGAGAACCCATGAACAATCGCCAGGTTTTGTGCTCAGATGATCGACCAAACACCGTGCCATCAGGCAGCCCGCTGCCATTGTTCTTCCGTGGTATTACCGTTTTACTGAAAGCCCCTCATTGAGGGGCTTTTTTTTGTCCGGAATTTGAGCGCCACACTTTTTACGCGTAAAGAACAGGAGAATGACGACTATGGCCAATCCGCTGTATCAGAAAGACATCATTTCTATCAACGATCTCAGCCGCGAAGAGCTGGAACTGGTACTGGATACCGCTGCCAGCCTGAAAGCCAACCCGCAGCCTGAATTGCTGAAACACAAAGTGATCGCCAGTTGTTTCTTCGAAGCCTCAACCCGCACCCGTCTGTCATTTGAAACGTCGATGCATCGTCTGGGCGCCTCGGTGGTGGGTTTCTCCGACAGCAGCAACACCTCGCTCGGCAAAAAAGGCGAAACACTGGCCGATACCATTTCGGTCATCAGCACCTACGTTGATGCGATTGTGATGCGCCATCCGCAGGAAGGCGCGGCGCGTCTGGCGACCGAATTCTCCGGCGGTATTCCGGTGCTCAACGCAGGCGACGGAGCGAACCAGCATCCGACGCAAACCCTGCTGGATTTGTTCACCATTCAGGAAACTCAGGGCCGTCTCGACAACATCAAAATCGCCATGGTCGGCGACCTGAAATATGGCCGCACGGTACATTCCCTGGCACAGGCACTGGCGAAATTTAACGGCAACCGCTTCTACTTTATCGCGCCGGACGCGCTGGCGATGCCGGGGTATATCCTGACGTTGCTGGAAGAGAAAGGCATCGAATACAGCCTGCACAGCAGCATTGATGAAGTGGTGTCTGAAATCGACATTCTGTACATGACCCGCGTGCAAAAAGAGCGTCTGGATCCATCGGAATACGCCAACGTGAAAGCACAGTTTGTCCTGCGGGCTGCCGATCTGACCCATGCTCAGCCGCACCTGAAAGTGCTTCACCCGCTGCCGCGTATCGATGAAATCACGCCGGATGTGGATAAAACGCCATATGCCTGGTATTTCCAGCAGGCCGGTAACGGAATTTTTGCGCGTCAGGCTTTGCTGGCGCTGGTTCTGAACGCAGACACTGCACAGTAAACTTGAGGAGAAAACGATTATGACGCACGACAACAAACTTCAGGTTGAAGCGATCAAATGCGGTACGGTCATCGACCATATTCCGGCACAGGTCGGATTTAAATTACTGTCGCTGTTCAAGTTTACCCAGACGGAACAACGTGTGACGGTCGGCCTGAACCTGCCTTCCGGCGAGCTGGGCCGCAAAGACATCATCAAAATTGAAAACACCTTTCTGACCGACGAACAGGTCAATCAGCTGGCGGTGTATGCCCCGCGCGCGACGGTGAACCGCATCGACAATTACGACGTGGTGAAAAAGCTGATGCCGACGCTGCCGGACCGGATTGTCGGCGTACTGCGCTGCCCGAACGGCAACTGCATCAGCCGTTTTGAACCGGTGGACTCCAGCTTTGCGGTGAAACAACGCGCAGACGGCGTGCACCTGAAATGCAAATACTGCGAGAAAGAGTTTGAGCATCAGGTGGTGCTCAATAACGACTGAGCCTTTATACTGGGGAACAATTTCTTGTTCCCCTTAACGCAAATCAGGAGACATTATGTCCCGCGAAATCAGCACTGAAAACGCCCCTGCCGCTATCGGTCCTTATGTTCAGGGCGTGGATCTGGGCAGTATGATCATCACTTCCGGCCAGATCCCAGTGGATCCTAAAACCGGCTCTGTGGCTGACGACATTTCTGCACAAACGCGCCAGTCACTGGAAAACGTACAGGCGATCGTTGAAGCCGCTGGCCTGAAAGTGTCAGATATTGTGAAAACCACCGTTTTCGTGAAAGATCTGAATGACTTCGCCACCGTTAACGCCACGTATGAAACCTTCTTCACCGAGCACAACGCGCCATTCCCGGCCCGTTCTTGCGTTGAAGTCGCCCGTCTGCCAAAAGACGTAAAAATCGAAATCGAAGCCATCGCCGTCCGCCGTTAATTCGCGTCAGTGATGCACCAGACCAGCCTGCGGGCTGGTTTTTTTGCCGAAATCAATACCTGACAATGACTCTAATTAACATCATTGCGGATGTGAGCAGCTTTTTTTTGCCAAGTTCACATAAAAGCCATAGCTATAATCAATTTTTCTTTTTGTTGGAGGATAACTTGACAACCTTCCCTTTTCAGCCTCACCAGGAATTAATGTATAATCGAACTTATAATAAACCCCATTGATTTTAATAATGCTTTCATACATGTCAGTTAAAATACCATCTTCATTAAATATGCTGTAATTATAAAGAAAACTGTTAACCCAATGCGGCGCGCTTATTATTTTTAATGCATCTCCATTTGTATCAAACTCTAACAATCTAATTTTATAAATTTTTCCCAAGTTATTTTCAATCCACTCCCTATCGATTATACTCATTTCAGCCTTATCCTTTTTATATAGCGTATCTATTTCACAATTTATATAATAGTCCTTACTATATGAATCAACCACTTTATAGCCTAGTGGGCCAGAAGATATAATATATCTTGGCCACATATAATATAAACCTAGCAATAAAGAAACCAACCCCAGTGCTATTTTAATATTTACTTTCATTTTGGAAGGTAATCCTTATATTCCTTTGAAAGATTATAGGGCGTGGTGCCTACTCCAACATCATTCAATGCCCCATCAATGTTATATGAAGCCCGCATATTTTTATATTCATCTCACACTCTGAGGAAAGCATCTCAAACCAAGGGGTTTTAATTACCTTACTAGGTAAATATTACGACCCTGACCCCATGTATTCTCGTAATTACCGATGATAATAAACCCACCACAGGAATACTAAAATAACTCGCCTTTTCATACCCGGCCCTCCTTAGAGATAGGAATAGAACAATAACGTTGAAATTAACATCATTGCGGATGTGAACAACTTTTTTTTTGCTAAATCAACATCAAAGTCATAACTATAATTTTTTCTTTCCGTTGAAGGTCTGAAACTTGCGAAATAGCCTTTCTGTATATCTCCTTTTCTGGGAGTATATTGAAAATGATAATACAATCCACTTATGAAAAATATACTTTCATAGGTATCACCATCAACATCACCACTCACATCAAAAAATGTGTATTTATACTTAAATGAGTCAATCCATAAGCCGCTTGTAATTGCTTTATAATAGCCTGTACTTTGGTCAAACTCCTTCAACTCATCTTCATATATAACATTTGTATTATTTCTTAACCAATCTTTCGTTCTTTCATCCATTTCTGGGGCTTTTTTTTTGTATAATGCTGGTCTTTCACAGTCTATGTAATATTCCCTTGCATATGAGTCAGCTATTTTATAGCCATAGTCATCTGAATGTATAATATATTTAGGGAAAAACAAATAACCTAAAATACAAAAAGAAACAAAAATAAAGATAGCTATCTTACTTTTCATTTTGGCATGAATTCCATGTAGTCTGGCCCGAAATGAATTATTACAGGCGTTGTCCCCGCAACAACATCATGTAAAGCACCCTGGACATTATATGCGGCCTTACAGTAGTTCACACTCTCATCGCGTTCTCGGCTCAACTCATTAAATAATTCGTCTTTTTTTATCTTACTTTCCTGACGTTCCATCCTTGTTCCCCATGCATTCTTATGATTACCGCAAATAATAAATCCCCTACGGGAATACCAAAATAAACTGCCATTTTCATACCCAGCCCTCCTCCGAGAGGAGAATCGAGCGATAACGTTGAAATTAACATCATTGCGGATGTGAGCAGCTTTTTTTTGCCAACCCCACATTAAACTCATAGCTATAATTAGTTTTCATTATTGAAGGAGTTAGGCTTGAAAGAACGCCAGAGTTCACACTTCCATTTCTAAACGAATATTGAAATTTATAATAACGGCCTGACATGAAAGTTATGTTTTCAAAAGTATCGACTAAATCCCCATCATAATCGAATAAGCTGTGCTTGTACAAAAAACCATCAACCCAATGATTGGATGTTACCACTTTTAAATAATTCCCGTCCTTGTCAAACCTCATTAACTCATCTTTATATAAATCAAGAACATGGTTTTCTATCCATTCTTTTTCAGATGGAAGCATAATGATAGGTTTTTTTTGTATAGAGTCGCAGTCTCACAATCAATAAAATATTCCTTAGAGTAAGAATCCACCACTCTGTATCCTAACTTACCTGACTCTATTATATAATTCGGAAAAATTAAATATACGAAAAAAATAATAAATAATAAAATTATAAATAATATTTTATTGGCTTTCATACTGGAAGAAACTCCATGTATTCATCTGTCAAATTATATGGGGTAGTTCCTGCCCCAACATCATTTAGTGCGCCATCAATGTTATATGAGGCCCCGCATAATTTTATATTAACCTCACGCTCTAAGGAAAGCTTCTCAAACCAAGGATCTTTAATCACCTTACTAGCTAAACGTTGCGACCTTGCCCCCCATGTATCTGCATAACTACTCCGAATAACATATGCAAAAACTGGAATATCAAAATAATTAGCCATTTTTTGCGCTAAACTTTCATTTATCTTGGGCGTGAATTCATAATCACTATGTCCATCAAGTCTTCCCATAGCAGTACGGCAAGCATAGGAATTAATTCTTCCCAACCGACTAAATATATTTTCATTTATCATTGTGTAGTTCTGTAAGTTCACACTCAACTTTTCTGAAACAGCATATTTATATCCAAATGCAAACTCACTTTGCAAACCGTGACAAAAAATAGATAACTGTTTGACGGGAATGCAATGCCTGTCACTGCCTTCATTTAGATATTTAAATAAATTAGTATTGCATTCAATTTTCTTATATTTAAAGCCAAACTTCATCGCTGATGATTCAAGCATAGCATAATGTTTATCTTCATAACCCTCTTCAAATATCAATACAGTGTATACTCCACGATTGCCTTCCTGCATATACTTCCTCATATACCTCACCGCCTGACCGATAAAAGACAGTTTATTTGCTGGGTCATTGTGTATTTGCGTCCCAACCACTGCAATATACTCAACCTGTGAGGCCTTATTGATATGCGTAATAAAAGCAGCAGGGTTGAAATGCCAGACCCTTCCTGATAATGCTGTCCGGGCTTCAGCAGGTAATTTGCCAAAAAAGCTGAGGGCATTGGCATGATTAAGAAATTTATCCCAGGAAGGAGGATTAAAAGCAGGTTGCACGAATTTATTATCCTGCTTTAACCAACTGAACCGTGAGTCAACGGTGGTTTCATCCCATTCAAACGGGAACCGGCAAATCGCGTAAAAATATTTTTCTTTTAAGCTTTTCTCATCGTTTATTTGCTGCTGCCATTGCTGAATAACCGGTGAACCACACTGGCTGTCTGCATTACTGTCATCATCAACAAGTGACCACCCCGTCCAGTGAGGAAAATCGGCATCAGAGTATTGATTAATACCCGGTGCAGTCATTTTCACCCACCCCGAACCGCCGGGATAATTAGCACAAATCCATTCAGCTTCATTCCAGGTCACTGTTTCGCCGTAATCCCTTGCCGGTGCGGCAGGCAAACGAACACCCGCCTCACTGAGCTTCGTGTAAATGCTGCTACCTGCCGGATTTTCCTGACGGGTAAAGACCTTCTTATCCGTAAAGGTAACGAAAAGCTCAGTGTCGCTGATATACAGCGGGGGTCTTGTCGCTTTCTTTTCGTCAGGAGAGGCCATAAAAGGCGTGCCGGAGGGCAAATAATAATGCTTATCACCATAGGTGATATCGCTGCGCCCAGGTTTGTTGATATCAAGATTGCCTGTGCTTCTCCCCGCAAGCTTTTGCAGGTTCGTATCATCACAGCAAATCTGAAAATGGAATCCGTTCTTGCCGTCTACGCGTCCGGATGTGCCCAATATCGTGCCTTTTTTAATGAGGGTTCCCACGCCTTCCAGTACATTCCTTCTCACCTGTTTCAGGTGCTGACACAACGAATAGAAAACGATGTTCACTTCGGGGTCACCCAGCGTCAGAGTGTGACGCAACAGCACCACCCCGTCGTCTGTCTCCCCCAGATAGCACAACGGATCCTCACTAATTCTGTCGGAAGGATAGCGACAAAAAACAATTTCTCCTTCCGCAATCGCCCTGACCGGATTGGCAGTCCCCCCCGCATCGGTATGAGGAATATGCACACCACCGTGCCAGGCCCCGAGATTATTTACGGGGAAGTCCCTGTATTTATCGACGTGAATACATCGCCTGACCCAGTCATCGTCAGTTTCTGTTTTTCGCTGTGAAAGTAAAATCGGGGGCGCTAATAACATATTTTCATCCTTGTTCAGCTTTCCGCTTGCTGGAATGTTTATTGCGATACTCGTGGGTTATATACCCTGTGCTCAGGAAATTCCGGCGCGGGTTATATCGTTTGCAGGCTCATTCTCTGCTTCCTGTTCCGTTAATCCGCTTATCACCGGTGGAACCGACGGAAAGTCATGCGGCATCGTTTCCGCCACCGTCAGCACCGTGTGCGGCGTTTTCCTGAAATACTCACCGGCCGTGCCGTACTCAATTTTGCCGTCCTGCAGGATGAGGTAGCTGCCGCCGCCTATCAGCGTGATGCGCTTTTTCGCGCTGAACAGGATGTCGCCGTCCACCGCCGTGAGGCTCACTTTTTTGCCCGCCGCAAGCGCCAGCCGGTTGTTCTGCGCCTGAACGTCGACCC